>NZ_JBYVJX010000009.1:0-112042 GCF_058147125.1 Polaribacter sp. 2405UD43-2
GTATCCTGTTGTTGTGATTATATAGATTAATTTCACTAGTGTCCTAAATACAAAGAACCGATTTACTCCCAACAGTACAGTAGCTCATTGTAAGGCTTTTTAAATTCTTATTTTATGTGTAATAGTTTATTTAAACAATCTAAATATATCATTACCATTTGCAAAAAGTAACAAGACTATTAAAAATATAAAGCCAGCTATTTGTGCATATTCTAAAAATTTATCACCAGGTTTTTTACCTGTAATCATTTCCCAAAGTGTAAAAACTACGTGACCTCCATCTAAAGCAGGAATTGGTAATAAGTTCATAAAACCTAACATAATAGATAAGAACGCAGTAATATTCCAGAAAGATTGTGCGCTCCATTCTGCAGGAAAAATACTACCAATAGAAATAAAACCACCTAAACCTTTGTAAGCTCCTGTACTTGGGTTGAATATCTTTTTTAATTGTTTTACATAATCCGTTAATGTTTTCCAAGATTTGTTCCAACCAGCAGGAATTGCTTCAGTAAAAGAATATTCAATATTTGCTAATGTGTAGTAGCCTAACTTTTCTAAATCTTTAAAAGATAATTGTCCTAAACCAACTCCTAATTTTCCTTCAGAAGTAACTTTTACAGGGATTTCTTTAGTTTCAGCTCCTCTTTTTACAGTAACTGTAATGTCTTGATTTTTGAATTTATCTAGTTCTGCTTGTGCTTCATCAAAGTATTTGATTGTATTTCCATTAATAGCAATAACAATGTCTTTCTTTTTTAAATCAGCATTTACATTTGGAGAATCATCAGAAATACCAGCAATGGTAAAAGGATATCTTGGTAACAAAACAGCACCTGCATCTTTACCTCTATCTACTAATTTAGAAATAAAATCTTCTGGAATTTGTTTGTCAAGAACTTCTCCATTTCTTTCTATTTGAAAGTTGTTTCCGTTTACAAAACCTAGAGTTAATTCAGAGAATTTTTTTATTTTTTCTCCATCAATCGTTAAAATTTTATCTCCCGTTTTTATTCCCAAGTCCATAGCCAATGAATCTTGCACCCAAACACCTTCTTTTACGTTTTCATTTGGCAAAAACTTTTCTCCATAAGCATACATTAACATAATGTAGATAAAAATTCCTAAAACAAAGTTTACAAAAACACCACCCAACATTATAATTAAACGTTGCCAAGCTGGTTTAGAACGAAACTCCCAGGGTTGTGCTGGTTGTTTCATTTGTTCAGTATCCATACTTTCATCAATCATACCAGCTATTTTTACATAGCCTCCTAACGGAATCCAACCAATACCATAAACGGTTTCACCTATTTTTTTCTTGAAAAGTGAGATTTTATAATCAAAAAATAAGTAGAATTTTTCTACTTTGGTTTTAAACAATTTTGCAGGGATAAAATGCCCCAATTCATGCAAAACAATTAATAAAGATAAACTTAAAATAAATTGCGATGCTTTTATTAATATTTCCATTCAGCGTTAAATCATAATTAAAAAACGCACAAATGTACGTTTTTAAAGAGAGTTGTAAAAGAACAATTAAAACTTGGTTTTTATTTTAACAAAGATTTTGCAAAGTATTTGGTTTTGTTTACTTTTCTGTGGGGTTTTTAAGTTGTAAATTTGTAGCTATAATGTGTTTTATGGAACTCAAATTCTTTAAGAAATCTATTCCGACAATCATTTTTTTTGTAGTTTTTTCTGCGGTTGGAATTACCGTTTTTTATCATTTATTAAAGGTTGATAATCGCCTTAAAATTTACAATCCTGTTGATGTAAATCCGCGTTTGGTAGATGATAGTATGTTGCATATTCAAAAAAACCATACCATTGCAGATTTTGAGCTGACAAATCAGAATGGAGAAATCATCACCAACAACAATTATAAAAACAAAATTTATATTGCAGATTTTTTCTTTACACGTTGCCAAACCATTTGTATTGCAATGGCTTATAATATGAGCGAATTGCAAGAGTTTTATAAAAATGACGATGATATAATGTTCTTATCTCATTCTGTAACTCCTGTAATGGATAGCGTTTCTGTGTTAAGAAAATATGCTGATAAAAAAGGAGTTATAGATGGCAAATGGAATGTAACTACAGGAAGCAAAAAACACATTTATGAGTTGGCAAGAAAAAGTTATTTTGCTGTGTTAGATGAAGGAAATGGAGACGAAAACGACTTTATTCATACAGAGCAATTTGTGTTGGTAGATAAAGAAAAACGCATTCGTGGTTATTATGATGGCACAGAAAAAAAAGATATGGAAAAATTGAAAAAAGATATTGTTTTGTTAAAAGAAGAATATAGTAGAAATTAACTTGTTTAGAATCATTCTAAATTCCTATCTTTGTAAAGAATTTATCATTCCCGCTTTAGCGGGAATCTTTCTATAATAAAAAGAGTTGAGTACAATTGCAACATTGCGTAAAGGAGAAATAGGATATATTTCTGAAGAGTCGTTAGATTTTATTCCACTAAAATTGCTAGAAATGGGCTGTTTACCAGGAGCTGAGGTAAAATTGGTACAAATTGCTCCTTTAAACGATCCTATTTATATTTGTGTAAATGGCAGTCATTTAGCAATTAGAAAAGAAACGGCTGCACTAATTCAAATCCTAAAAAGTTAAAAATCGATGTCTAAAAACGATATAAAAGTAGCTTTAATAGGAAACCCTAATACTGGTAAAACTTCACTTTTTAATCAACTTACGGGTTTAAATCAAAAGGTAGGTAATTACCCAGGAATTACCGTAGATAAAAAAGAAGGCACAAGTAAATTATCATCAACCCATAATGCAATAATTACAGATTTACCTGGAACTTACAGCATAAACCCTACTTCTTTAGACGAAAGTATTGTTTTAAAAACCTTGCTTAAAAAAGATATTAAAGAATCTCCAGATGTAATTTTAGTGGTTGCCGATGTAGAAAATTTAAAGAGAAACTTATTGCTTTTCTCCCAAATTAAAGATTTAGAAATTCCTACGGTTTTGGCAATTAATATGGTTGATCAAATGAGTAGAAAAGGAATTACTATTGATTTGTCTTTGCTAAAAAAAGAATTAAATACAGAAGTTGTTTTAATTTCTGCCAGAAAAAATGAAGGAATAGATGATGTAAAAGCAGCAATAATTCGTTGTCACGTTGCAGCAAAAGCATCCCCATTATGTGGCATAAATCACAAAATAGATCCAGATTATTTTAATAAATTAAAAGAAGTAAGCCCCAATTATTCTTTGTACGAATTATGGTTGATGATTACTCAAAATAATTACCCAGATTCTATTACAAAACAAGAAAAAGAAAAGTTATTAGCTTTTAAAAAGGATGTTTCTAAACTAAAAAAATATCAACATAAAGAAACCATTTATAGGTATCAAGAAATTAACAAAATTCTTAAAAAAACATATATTGTTGATAAAAGTAAAGCCACAGATTTACGAAGTAAATTAGACAAAATATTTACACACAAAATTTTTGGATATGTATTTTTTGTCTTTTTATTGTTGCTAATTTTTCAATCAATTTTTGATTGGGCTTCTGTACCAATGGATTTTATTGATGCCACTTTTGCAGAAATATCAGGTTTTGTAAAAGGCAATTTACCTGCAGGTATTTTAACAGATTTATTAACCGAAGGAATTATTCCAGGAATTGGTGGAGTTGTCATTTTTATTCCACAAATTGCCATTCTATTTTTATTCATTGCCATTTTAGAAGAAACCGGTTATATGAGTCGTGTGGTTTTTTTAATGGATAAAATTATGCGACGTTATGGAATGAATGGTAAAAGTGTAATTCCGTTAATTTCGGGTACAGCTTGTGCAATTCCTGCAATTATGGCAACCAGAACTATTGCAAGTTGGAAAGAGCGTTTAATCACCATTTTAGTAACACCATTTACCACCTGTTCTGCACGTTTGCCAGTGTATGCAATTTTAATAGCATTAATTATTCCTGATACTAAAATCTTCGGATTTTTAAATTTACAAGGAATCGTTTTATTAGCATTGTATGCTTTGGGTTTTGCCACCGCATTTTTATCAGCATTTATTTTACATAAAACGTTAAAAATAAAATCGAAGTCGTTTTTTGTAGTAGAAATGCCAAATTACAAGCTACCATCAATAAAAAATGTTTTATTAGAAGTAGTAGAAAAAACAAAATCTTTTGTTTTAGAAGCAGGTAAAATTATTTTAGCATTGTCTGTAATTTTATGGTTTTTAGCATCTAACGGACCAACTTCTTTTAAGAATGCAGAAAAAAATACCATAGAAAATGTTGCAAATCAAAATTTATCTGATAATGAATTACAACAAAAAATAGCATCTGCAAAATTAGAAAATTCTTATATAGGAATTCTAGGAAAAACCATAGAACCTACCATAAAACCTTTAGGTTATGATTGGAAAATAGGAATTGCATTAATTACATCTTTTGCTGCAAGAGAGGTTTTTGTAGGTACATTAGCAACCATTTATAGTGTAGAAGCTGATGATGAAGATACCACAACCATTAAACAAAAAATGGCTTCTGAACTCAATCCAGATACAGGTAAAAAACGTTTTAATTTTCCTGTAGGAATGTCTTTAATGGTTTTTTATGCTTTTGCAATGCAATGTATGGCAACCTTAGCCATTGTAAAACGAGAAACCAAAACATGGAAATGGCCATTAATTCAGTTATTAGGAATGGCAGTTTTAGCTTATATATCGTCATTAATAACATATCAAGTTTTAAGTTAATGCAAGAAATTATAGCTTATACTTTAGTGGTTTTAGCGGTTTTATTTTTGATAAAAAAATACTTTTTTACATCAAAAAAAGATAAAAACTGCAATTCTGATTGTGGTTGTAATTAGTTCTTTAACACAAAATTAGTATATTAGTAAACTTAGCTTTTCTATTTTTGAAAACAGACTTATTAAATCAATAATTATATCATAATAAAATGAAAAAATCAATTTTATCATTGGCAATTTTTGCAATTGCAATGATTTCATCAACAGAAATTTCTGCACAAAAATTTAAAAAATTAGATGTTAGCCCTATGGATGCAGCAGCACATCCAGATAATTGGAGAGAAGCAGACAAATTAGTAAAAGTAATTTATAGCAGACCACAATTAAAAGGAAGATCTTTAGATAAACTGGCGCCAAAAAATAAAGTTTGGCGAACAGGAGCAAATGAAGCCGCAGAAATTACATTTTATAAAGATGTAAATTTTGGAGGAAAACAAGTAAAAGCAGGAACTTATACACTATTTACAATTCCTACTGATGGAGATTGGACAGTGATTATTAGTAACCACAAAAATGTATGGGGTTCTTATTTTTATAAGCAAGAAATGGATGTTGTAAGAGTGAAAGGAAAAGTATCTAAATCAAAAAAACCTATTGAAGCTTTTTCTATTATTTTTGAAGGAGAAGGAGCAAATGCAACAATGCATTTAGGATGGGAAAACACAGTTATTTCTGTTCCAATAAAAGGATAAAATAAACTTTAAATATAATTGAAAAACCATAATTTATTTATGGTTTTTTTTATGGAAAAAATTTAGCAGTTTACAAATTGTTTTCTTTTCTAGAATAACCGTAAATTTGCAGCCTTAAAAGGAGAATGATGCAATATAATCACCAAGAAATAGAAAAAAAATGGCAAGAGTTTTGGGCAAAAAAACAAACTTTTAAAGCCAAAAATAATTCTGAATTACCTAAATATTATGTATTAGATATGTTTCCTTATCCATCTGGAGCAGGCTTACATGTTGGGCATCCATTAGGTTATATTGCAAGCGATATTTATGCACGTTACAAGCGTCATAAAGGCTTTAATGTATTGCATCCACAAGGTTATGATTCTTTTGGTTTACCAGCAGAACAATATGCTATTCAAACAGGGCAGCATCCTGCAAAAACAACAGAAGAAAATATAAAAACCTACAGAAGACAATTAGATAAAATTGGTTTTTCTTTTGATTGGTCTCGAGAAGTAAGAACTTCAAATCCAGAATATTACAAATGGACGCAGTGGATTTTTATCCAACTTTTCGAATCTTATTATTGCAAAGATTCTGACCAAGCAAGACCCATTTCTGAATTGCAAGAAGTGTTTGCTTTAGAAGGAAATGCAAATATAAATGCAGTTTGTGACGAAGATGTTATCTCGTTTTCTGCGGAAGATTGGAATGGCTTTTCTTCAACCCAAAAACAAGAAATTTTATTACAATATCGTTTAACATTTTTGTCAGATACAGAAGTAAACTGGTGTCCTGCTTTAGGAACCGTTTTAGCAAACGACGAAATTGTAAACGGCGTTTCAGAACGTGGTGGTCATCCTGTTGTCAGAAAAAAAATGACCCAATGGTCTATGCGAATTTCTGCTTATGCACAACGTTTATTAGACGGATTACAAACTATAGATTGGCCACAACCATTAAAAGACTCTCAAACTAACTGGATTGGTCGCTCGCAAGGAGCATCTATAAAGTTCAAAGTTCAAAGTTCAAAGTTAGAAAGTAATGTCATTTCGAGCGCAGTCGAGAAATCTCAATATGAAATTGAAGTTTTCACAACACGTCCTGATACAATTTTCGGAGTAAGTTTTATGACTTTAGCTCCAGAACATGAACTTGTGTCACGAATCGTGACAGATGAACAAAGAGATGAGGTGGAAGCCTACATAAAAGCAACAGCAAAACGTTCTGAACGCGATAGAATGGCAGATGTAAAAACCATTTCTGGTGTGTTTACAGGCGCGTTTGCAATTCATCCTTTTTCGGGCGAAAAAGTACAAATCTGGATTGGAGATTATGTTTTAGCTTCTTACGGAACAGGTGCAGTTATGGCAGTTCCCTGTGGTGATCAACGTGATTATGATTTTGCTAAGCATTTTAACATTCCGATTCCTAATATTTTTAAAGACGTTGATATTTCTGAAAAAGCAAACGATGCTAAAGAAGGTATTAAATTGGCAAATTCAGATTTCTTAAACGGATTGAATTATAAAAAAGGAATGAAAACCGTAATCTACGAAATAGAGAAACGCGGTTTTGGCTACGGAAAAATAAATTACCGTTTACGTGATGCTGTTTTTAGCAGACAACGTTATTGGGGAGAACCGTTTCCAGTATATTACAAAGACGGAATGCCACAAATGATTGATGCAAAACACTTGCCAATCGTTTTACCAGAAGTAGAAAAATACCTGCCAACTGAAGACGGAAAACCACCTTTAGGAAATGCAGATGTTTGGGCGTGGTGTATAGAAACTAACTCGGTTGTTAGTAATGAAAAAATAAATGACACTAGTGTCTTCCCTCTAGAACTAAACACAATGCCTGGGTGGGCAGGAAGTTCTTGGTATTTTAACCGTTATATGGATGCTTCTAATCCTAATGAATTTGCAAGCAAAGAAGCATTAGATTATTGGAAAGAAGTAGATTTATATATTGGCGGTTCAGAACACGCAACAGGACATTTATTATACGCTCGTTTTTGGCAAAAATTCTTGTTTGATAAAGGTATTGTACCTGTAGATGAGTTTGCAAAAAAACTAATTAACCAAGGAATGATTTTGGGGACTTCTGCTTTTGTTTATTCTATGAAATTAGCAATTGAGACTAAGAGAACCAAATTATCTGTTATAAGTAATTTTAAAATTGAAGATAAGAAAAGATTAATTTCACATAAATTAATAACAAAGCGATTTGTAAAAAATGAAATTGAATCAAATAGTTTTTTGGAGTATTTATATGATCTTTTGAGCAGTAATCCTAATAAAATTGAATTAGAAAATATTTTTCAATCAAATGAAATTATCGATAATTTATTGGGTATGAATAAATCTCAAATAATTGAATATTTAAAAGATAAAATTGTTTTTGATTGTCTGTCTCATTTCGTTAGAGCTGATGTAACATTTGTGAATTCTTCTGATGAATTAGATATTAAATCTTTTATCTCAGATAATAGATACAAAGAATTTAAAGACGCAGAATTTATTACAGAAGAAGATGGTACTTTTAAAGTTTCTAGAGAAGTAGAAAAAATGTCGAAGTCTAAATACAATGTAGTTAATCCTGATGATATTGTAAAAGAATATGGTGCAGATAGTTTACGTTTGTTCGAAATGTTTTTAGGACCTTTAGAACAAGCAAAACCTTGGAAAACTTCGGGTATTTCTGGTGTGTATTCTTTCTTAAAAAAGCTTTGGAAACTATATCATAACGGAGAAAATTTTGAAGTTTCAGGTTCTGAACCAACAAAAGATGAGTTAAAAACATTGCATAAAACCATTAAAAAAGTAGAAGAAGATATAGAGAATTTCTCTTTTAACACATCAGTTTCTACCTTTATGATTGCAGTAAATGAACTAACAGCGTTAAAATGTAACAAGCGTGCAATTTTAGAGCCTTTGTTGATTTTAATATCACCTTATGCGCCACATATTGCAGAAGAATTATGGAGCAAATTAGGAAATACTAAAAGTATTGCAACTGCAAATTTTCCTGTTTTTGAAGCAAAATATTTGGTAGAAAGTTCTAAGAATTATCCGATTTCATTCAATGGTAAAATGCGTTTTACGTTAGAATTACCTTTAGATATGTCTAAAGATGAAATTGAAAAAACTGTAATGGCACACGAAAAAACGCAAGCACAATTACAGGGCAGAACTCCTAAAAAAGTAATTATTGTGCCTGGTAAAATTGTTAATATAGTTGGTTAGTACACGCAGTGTGCAATAAGTATTAGCTTGTTTTTGTAGAAGCGGATAAATGTAACTTTTAGGCTTAATATCCAAACCCATCAGGTTTTAAAAACTTGATGGGTTTCTTTCTTATACAAATTACTATTACCAAATGATTTTTTTATTCACTCCAAAATTTGAAAAGAATCCATATCGTTTAAAAACCCTAATTTCTCACGGATTTTCTCTTGTTCAGATTTATTTAGAACAGATTTTACAACTCCCACCTCATTGTTTTTTAAGTTAGAAATCTCATCACCCAAATAATTAACAATTAAAGAATTGCCAGAATATTGGTAATTATTTGCATCCTTTCCGGTTCTATTTACACCAACAACATAGGTCATATTTTCTATGGCGCGCGCTTTTAAAAGCGTGTCCCAAGCTTTTATTCTGGCTGCTGGCCAATTTGCTATATAAATCAATAGATCGTAATTTTGGGTATTTCTAGCCCAAACAGGAAAACGTAAATCATAACAAATTAACGGGCAAATTTTCCAGCCTTTATACTTAATAATTATTTTGTTATTACCAGAAGTATAGACTTTATCTTCACCAGCCAAAGTAAAAGAATGTCTTTTGTTATAAGTTTTTATTTTTGCATCAGAATCTACAAAAACTAAGCGATTGTAATACTTTTTATCATCTTCAATAACCAAACTTCCCACAATTGCAATTTTATTTTTTATTGCCATTTTTTTCATCCAAGAAATAGAAATACCCTCCATTTTTTCAGCAACCTTTTCAGGATGCATTGTAAAACCAGTGGTAAACATTTCTGGTAAAACCACTAAATCTGTGTTTTTAGAAAGCGCATTTATTTTTTCTTCAAAAAAGGATAGATTTTTAGTAGGATTTTCCCAAACTAAATTGGCTTGAATTCCAACAACGTTTAATTCGTTTTGCATCAAAAATAATTTAAGGATTAAAGATGTATAAAAGTAAGTTTTTGTAATTTAGAAATCGAAACTAATCACAAGAAAATTGATGCAATCTTTTATTTCTGATACTTTAGATGCTATTTTAAAAACCACAAAATCTTTAGAAGATGTAGTTTTTATTTTACCATCGCAAAGAGCAAAAGTCTTTGTAAAACAAACATTTAAAGATAAAATTTCTGTTGGATTTTTACCAGAAACCCTCAATGTTGAGCAATTTATCAACCGAGTTTCAGGAATAGAAAAAGTAGATAGTATTCAATTATTATTTCACTTTTATACTATTTATAAGAGTTTAGAAAAAGAACCTGTTTCTTTTGATGTTTTTTCATCTTGGGCATTTACAGTTTTACAAGATTTTAATGAAATTGATCAACACCTTGTAGATGCAAAAGATATTTTTATTTATTTAAGAGATATCCAGCGCTTAAAAAAATGGTCTGTAAAAGGAGAGTTTAAAGAAACGGAATTAATGAAAGATCATTATTCGTTTTTAGAACGCTTAAATGTTTATTATACTAATTTTTATCGTTTTTTAAAAGAAAAAAATATTGGTTATCAAGGTTTACTTTATAGAGAATCTTGTAATAAAATCGATTCATTTTTAGATGAAAATCAAAATAAAAAGTTTGCTTTTTTAGGTTTTAATGCTTTAAATAAAGCTGAAGAATTTTTATTTCAAAAAGTTTTAGAAACTGGGAATTCAGAAATTTATTGGGATTTGGATGCGGTATTCTTTAATTCGAATCATCAAGCAGGGACTTTTATTAGAAAATACAAAGCCACCTGGAAATACTATGAAAAACACCCATTAAAAACACTTAGTAATGCATTTTCTCAACCTAAAAAAATTGAAGTAATTGGAGCTTCAAAAAACACCACTCAAATAAAATATGCAGGAGAAATTTTAGAGAAATTTACAGATTTTAACAATACAGCTTTGGTTATGGCAGATGAAACCTTGTTGCCAATAACGTTAAATTCTTTGCCTAAAAATATCAATGCAATTAATATAACAATGGGATATCCGCTAAAAGATATACCAACCACAAGCTTGTTGTTTTCTATATTTCAGCTCTTTATTTCTCAAGATAAATTGCAAAAAAAAGCTGTAAATGAGTTTTATTATAAAGATGTAATTCGTTTTTTTAAACATCAATCTATTTATAAATTGATACCCAAAATTGATGATTTTTCTGATAAGATTGCAAAACAGAATCAAACATTTATCCATCAAAATCATATTAAAAAATTATTAGAAAATTCTAGCAATGAACTCAAAAAAATCATTGCATCTATTTTTAATGAGTACGTTTCTATTGATGAATTTATTGATAGAATCATACACTTAATCAATCTTTTAAAAGAAACTACTAATGATTTAGAAAAAGAATATTTATTTCGTTTTTACACAACATTTACACAATTAAAAACATTACAAAAAGAGTTTCAATATTTTCCAGATTTAAAGACATTGTCGTTGTTTTTTAGGCAATTAATAGCATCAGAAAGCTTGTCTTTTCAAGGAGAACCACTAAGAGGATTGCAATTAATGGGAATGTTAGAAACACGGGTTTTAGATTTTAAAAATATTATTTTAGTATCTTCTAACGAAGGTGTTTTACCAGCAAACAGTCAGCAAAATTCTTTTATTCCTTTTGATGTAAAACTGGCTTTTGGTTTGCCAACGTATCGAGAAAAAGATGCAATTTTTTCGTATCATTTTTTTAGATTAATGCAAAGAGCAAAGAACGTTTTTATTATTTATAATACAGAACACGATGTTTTTGGGAGTGGAGAAAAAAGCAGGTTTGTTACACAATTAGAAATGATGAGAACAGATGTGGTTCAGAAAATTGTTTCTCCTAAAGTAGTTTCCTCAAAAGTTGCATTAAAAGAAATTAAAAAAAATGAAGCTGTTTTAGACGCTCTAAAAATTTTAGCACAAAAAGGAATTTCACCTTCTGCATTGACTAATTATTTGTACAATCCTATTTCGTTTTACAAACAAAAAGTTTTGAAACTTAAAGAGTTTGATGATGTAGAAGAAACTGTTGCATACAATACTTTAGGAACTGTGGTTCATGAAACTTTAGACGAATTATACAAGCCATTTGTTGGAAAGTATTTATTGATTGATGACATTGATTCTATAAGTCAGAAATCAAAAGATTTAGTGATTAAACATTTTAAAAAAGAGTTTAAAAATGGAGATTTATCAACAGGAAAAAATCGTTTAATTTTTGAAGTTGCCAATAGATTTGTCAATAATTTTTTAGCACAAGAAAAGGAGTTGCTAAAAGACAAAAACAATCAGTTAAAAATTATTGCAACAGAAGAAAATTTAGCCACAGAAATTAAAATTGATGGGATAGATTTTCCGATAAAAATTCATGGTCAAGTAGATAGAGTTGATGAAGTAAATGGCGTTTTAAGAATCATTGATTACAAAACAGGAATAGTTAGTAATGCTCATTTAAAAGTTCTAGATTTCGAAAAACTAAGAGAAAAAGAACAATATAAAGCCATTCAGGTTTTATTATATGCATATTTATATACCAAAAATAAAAACTATAAATTCAACCAACCTCTAGAAGCAGGAATTTATTCTTTTAAGAATTTAAAAAGTGGTTTTTTGCCTGTCAATTTTTCATCAAATTATAGAAAACCAGATGTAGAAATTACAGAAGAAAAACTTGACAAATTTATCAACGAAATAAAAATTTATATCAAAGAAATTTATATGTTAGAAATTAATTTTATTGAACCTGCTGATTTAAAATATTAAATTCTTTTTATTCTCCTTTTTCAGATATGTACATTTGCAAAAACAAAAATTATTGGGCACAGATATTAGTTTTAAAAGGATAAATAAATTGGCAATACCTGCTTTAATTGCAGGTATTGCAGAGCCTTTGTTATCTATTACAGATACTGCAATTATTGGTAATATTGATAAAAATGCCACCGAAAGTTTAGCGGCAGTTGGTATTGTAGGTGCGTTTATTTCTATGTTAGTTTGGGTTTTTGGGCAAATTAGAAGTGCTATTTCATCCATAATTTCTCAATATGTAGGTGCCAATAAATTAGATGAAGTAAAATCTTTACCAGCGCAAGCAATTGCAATTGTTGTTTTAGGAAGCTTAGTTGTTTTGGCAATTTCTTATCCGTTTGCAAAACAAATTTTTCAATTTTATAATGCAACAGAAGAAGTTTTAGGATATTGTATTTCTTATTTTAAAATAAGAATTTTTGGTTTCCCTTTTTCTCTTTTTGTATTTGCCATTTTTGGCACTTTTAGAGGTTTGCAAAACACTTTTTATCCAATGATAATTGCCATTATTGGTGCATTGTTAAACATTGTTTTAGATCTTGTTTTTGTTTATGGAGTTGATGGTTTTATTCTGGCAATGCATATAGAAGGAGCCGCTTATGCAAGTGTAATTGCACAAATTACAATGGCAATTATTGCGGTGATTTTACTATTGAAAAAAACAACCATTTCTCTTAAAATAAGTTTCCCTTTTCACAAAGAAGTTCCGCGTTTATTAGCAATGATTGGAAACCTTTTTGTAAGAACAATTGCTTTAAATACGGCATTATATTTTGCAACTGCTTACGCCACAGATTACGGTAAAGAATACATTGCAGCCTATACAATTGGCATAAATATTTGGTTGTTGGGCGCATTTATGATTGATGGATATTCTAGCGCAGGAAATATTTTATCGGGTAAATTATTGGGCGCAAAAGATTTTAAATCTTTGGTAACTTTAAGTAATAAATTGTTTAAATATGGGTTAGCAACAGGATTTATAATTGCTTTGTTGGGTTTTGTTTTTTATACATCCATTGGTAAAATTTTCACACAAGATTTAGATGTTTTAGAACAATTTTATCACGTTTTTTGGATTGTTTTGTTAACACAGCCCATAAGTGCAATTACATTTATTTTTGACGGAATGTTTAAAGGAATGGGAGAAATGAAATATTTAAGAAACCTCTTAATTATCTCAACTGCTTTCGTTTTTATTCCGACTTTGCTGGTCTTTGATTATTATAATTTAAAGCTCACTGCTATTTGGATTGCCTTTACGCTATGGATTTTAGCAAGAGGTTTGCCATTGGTTTTTAAGTTTAGAAAGAAATTTTTGCCGCTAGTAGAGAAATAAATAACGAGTGTGTCATTCCGAATTTATGAAGAGTTTTAAATACAAAATTTTATAGATTTCTCAATCGACTAAAAAGTCTCATTTCGAAATGACATTGAATATTATATCTTATTTTTACTAAAAAAAATATAAAATGACCACAAAAAGACAAAACGGAAGTTTATATACCAATATTCAGAATAAGATTGCAACTATAGAATTTGGGCATCCAGCAAGTAATTCTTTTCCTAGCGAGTTGCTAGATAGATTAGCCAAAGAATTGATTTTAATAGGAAAAAATGATGCAGTTTCTGTAATTATTTTAAAATCTGAAGGAGACAGAGCTTTTTGTGCAGGAGCTTCTTTTGATGAATTAGTGGCAATTTCTAATTTAGAAGAAGGAAAACAATTTTTTTCTGGTTTTGCAAACGTAATTAATGCAATGAGAACTTGTGGAAAGTTAATTATTGGAAGAGTTCAAGGAAAAGCTGTTGGTGGTGGTGTTGGTTTAGCTGCAGCTTGTGATTATGTTTTAGCAACCGAAAACGCAGCAATTAAACTTTCGGAGTTTACTATCGGTATTGGGCCTTTTGTAATTGAACCTGCAGTTTCTAGAAAAATAGGAGTTGCCGGAACATCAGAATTAACTTTAGATGCAACTAGTTGGAAAAACGCTTATTGGGCAAAAGAAAAAGGTTTGTATGCGAAGGTTTTTGATACAGAAAACGAATTGGATACAGAAGTCGAAATTTTATCAGAAAAATTGGCATCATATCATCCTCAAGCTTTGTCAGAAATGAAAAAAGTATTGTGGAAAGGAACTGAAAATTGGAATGATTTATTGGCAGAAAGAGCAGTAATTTCAGGTAAATTGGTTTTGTCAGATTTCACAAAAAAAGCATTGTCAAAATTTAAAAAATAGCTATATGAAAATCATTTCAACAAATATTGGAAAACGTAAAGAAATCAATTGGAAAGGTAAAAAAGTAACTACAGGTATTTTTAAGTTTTCGGTTGATCAACCTATTTTTTTAGATACTGAAGATGTTAAAGGAGATGTAATTTGCAATAGAGAACATCATGGGGGAGTTTTACAAGCAGTCTATGGTTATTCTTTAAAACATTACAATTATTGGAAAAATTTGTATCCCAATTTAAATTTTGAAATGGGAATTTTTGGAGAAAATTTAACCATTGATGATTTGGATGAAACTAAAATTCATCAAGGTGATACTTTTAAAGTTGGTGATGCTATTTTAGAAGTTACAGTTCAAAGAAATCCTTGTATGAAATTAGGAGTTCGTTTTAACAATATGAAAATTGTAAAACAATTCTGGAATACCACTTTTTGTGGTGTTTATTTTAAGGTAATTCAAACGGGTTTTGTAAAAGCTGGAGATGAGTTTAAAATAATAAAATTGTGTAAAGAAAACATAACCATTGCAGATTTGTATGTTGCTAAAAGAATTGAAAAGGGGATTTAGTTCTGTTGTTTTGTTGATTGATTGCTTAAATCTATAGTTTTTTAAAATTACTTTTTTTCCTCTCCAAAAACTCTTTTTCCAGTTTATTTGTCACTTTTTCTAAAGCGAATTCAATAAATTTTAAGGCTTCTTTTTTCTTGTTTATTTTAGAATAATAATCTGCTTTAGCGCCATAAAATAAGTAGGCACGTTGTGTTAAATCTTCAGGATTTATTTGCTCAAAATAATAATTCGCTTTCACATAGTTTTCATTTTGTAAACAAACTACTGCCATTGTTAAAAGTAGAGACGTTGAAGGATGTAATTTGTACAAACATTTGTACCAATATAAAATTTTATTCCAATCTGTTTGTTCAAAATTGGGTGCTTTTATGTGTTCTGCAACAATGGCTGCTTCATAATGATATCTAGAAAAATCATCAGTTTCTACAGCTTTATCCATCATATTATTTCCTAATTGTATCATAGGAAAAAACCATTTATTTCTATCCTGTTTTTTTAAATCTAACAACTCATTTTCGGTATTTATTTTCGCATCTAATCTTGCAGAATGAAAACACATTAAAGCAAATAAAGCATAAGCATCTGAAGTTTGAGTGTGTTTATTTTTTAACATCACCTTACATAAACGCATAGCTTCTCCACACAATTCTTTTTGAATAAGAATTTCTTTTTTGTTGGAATGAAACCCTTCATTAAAAATTAAATAAATAACAGTTAAAACACTTTCAATCCGTTGATGTAATTCTTTTCCTTGCGGAATTTTAAAAGTTAAATTTTTAGTTTTAATTGTTTTTCTTGCTCTAAACAGTCTTTTTTTAATTACTTCTTCTTTTGTTAATAAAGCAGATGCAATTTCTTTGATACTAAATCCAGAAATCGTTTTTAAAGCAAATGAAATTTGATCTTTTGGATCTAATTTTGGGTGACAAGCTGTAAAAATCATTCGAAGTTGTGCGTCTTCAATTTCTGCCTCTAAAAAGAGTTCATTTATAGCAATTGCTTCAATTCCGTTTTTGATTTCAGGAAAGTGTTTTTGTTCAGTTTTTAGTTTTCTAAAAATATCTAAAACTCTGTTTTTTGCAGCTTGAGTTAACCAAGCTTCAGGATTCTTAGGTTGCTTTTTTCGCCAAGAAATACTGGCTTTTAAAAAAGTATCTTGAACAGCATCTTCAATAATTTCAATATTTGAGAGCCCAAAAATTCTAATTAAAACAGAAACCATCTTTCCACTATGATGGCGAAAAAGATGGTCTATTAGTTTTGTTTCCATTAATGATCAAATACCATTATTTCTCTAATTTCTACTATAGAGCCTAAATCATAATCAGGGAAATCTTTAGCAATTTTTTCAACTTCATCAAAATCTTTTGCTTTAATAGTATAATAACCGCCAACAATTTCTTTTAATTCGGTAGATGCGATGTCTTTTGATGTTCTTTCAACTCCAGATATGCGCCTTATTTTTGAAGTTAAGGCTTCTCCTTCGTGTAAAATTCCAGCTTTTTCCATTTTTTGGCTCCAGGCAAACCATTTTTGCATTCTGTTTTGCATTTCTTCTGGAGAAAGCCCTAAATCAGCATAATCTTCGCCAATAAAAATCATCATAAATTGTTTCATAATTTAAAGTTTTTAAGTTTTATACTTATAAGACGTTTGTCAAAAATAAAAAGGGACACTTTTTAAGCTTTTATTTTGAATTTATTATAAAATGGGTATATGCTTAATGAGCTTCTGAAAAAAAATCAGCATAACTTATCAATTAAACAGTTTCCTCCTTTTTATGCAGAAAACGAGTCAATTTCATCGATAAATCTAGTAAAATAATTTTTGCATTACCATTTCTTTCAATATGATAGATGGCTTCATTTAATTCTTTTTCTATCTCAAGTATGTTTCCAGAATGTACAAAAGGTGCAAATTTAGAGATGTTAAACCCGGTTTTAGTTTCCATAAAAACCAAGTTTTTAGACTGATAATTTAGCAACATTGCTTGTCTAAAAAACTGCAAGCAATATTCTAAAAAACGCTTTTGGGTTTCACGACCAGTTTTAGCTATGGTATCGGACCACTCAATTAATTGCTGTACAACAGAAGCATTTCCTTTGGCTCTAAAAGCAGTTCTTATCCAAGCAACAAACCATTCTTCAAAAACAAAATCAGACGAATCGTTGTGTAATAAATGTAATGCTTTGTTAAAATTTCCTTCTGCTTGATGTGCAATTTTTGCAGCATCATTATTAGAAACTTGATATTCTACAATTAAAGTATTGGTAATATCTTGTTCGCTTAATGCAGGGAAATGTAATGCCTGACAACGCGATTTTATGGTGTTTATAATCTGTTCATCGTTTTCTGTAACCAATAAAAAAACAGTTTTTTCTGGTGGTTCTTCAATCAATTTTAATAATTTATTGGCAGCAGCAATATTCATCTTTTCTGGCATCCAAATAATCATTATTTTAAAACCACCTTCGTAACTTTTAAGTTTTAGTTTTTTTACAATTTCTTCGGCTTCATCAACACCAATAATTCCTTGTTTATTTTCTACGCCAATATGTTGCAACCAATTAAATAAACTTCCGTAAGGTTGGGTTTCTATAAAACTTCTCCAATCTTCTAAAAACAAGCTGCTTACGGGGTGTTTTTTTACATTTTCGTTGGATGTAACCGGAAACGCAAAATGCAAATCAGGATGTTGCAACTTGTCGCATTTTAAATTACAAACCTCAATATTATCAGAAAAATTACACAATAAAAATTGTGCGTATGCGATTGCCATAGGCAGAGTTCCACTTCCTTCTTTACCCACAAATAATTGTGCGTGCGGAATTCTACCATTTTCAGCAGAAACTTTTAAGTGTTTTTTTATGTGTTCTTGACCTATTATTTGGTTGAAAAGCATAAGCAAATATAAAATTTGTTTGGCATTAATTCATTAAATTACGAAAGCAATCTTATAATTAGTTATTTTGTTGAAAGAGATTCTTTTGCCTTCGAAAACGTTGTATTGATTTTTATAATTTCAACCTCAAAAAGAGTAAATAAATAGGTATTTTTGTAGAAAATAGATTTTACAAAAAATGAAAACACTAAAAGATTTTAATTTTAAGAATAAAAAAGCATTAATTCGTGTAGATTTTAATGTGCCTTTAAATGATAAATTTGAAGTAACGGATGCAACAAGAATTCAAGCAGCAAAATCTACTATTATAGACATCTTAGAACAAGAAGGTAGTTGTGTGTTAATGTCGCATTTAGGACGCCCAAAAGGGTTTCAAGATGAATTTTCTTTAGGAAATATTGTAGAAAAAGCTACCGAAATATTAGGTGTTAAAGTAAAATTTGTTGCAGATTGTATAGGTGATAAAGTAGAAGAAGCTGTAGCCAATTTACAATCTGGTGAAGTTTTATTATTAGAAAACTTGCGTTTTTACCAAGAAGAGAAAAAAGGCGATAAGGCTTTTGCAGAAAAATTATCTAAATTAGGTGATATTTATGTAAACGATGCTTTTGGTACAGCACATAGAGCACACGCATCTACAACAATTGTTGCTCAATTTTTTCCAGAAAACAAGTGTTTTGGAAACTTATTAGCCAAAGAAATTATTAGTATAGATAAAGTATTAAACAACTCTGAAAAACCTGTTTTAGCAATTTTAGGAGGTGCAAAAGTATCATCAAAAATTACTGTAATTGAAAATATTTTAGATAAAGTAGATCACTTAATTATTGGTGGCGGAATGAGTTTTACATTCGTTAAAGCACAAGGAGGAACTATTGGAGATTCTATTTGTGAAGATGATAAAATGGAACTGGCTTTAGATATTTTAAAGCAAGCAAAAGCAAAAAATGTTCTCGTTCATATTCCTGTTGATGTTATTGCTGCAGATAATTTTTCTAACAATGCAAACACACAAATTTTAGATATAACTCAAATTCCAGAAGGCTGGCAAGGTTTAGATGCTGGGCCAAAATCTAGAGATATTTTTGACGATGTTGTAAATAAATGCAAAACCATTTTATGGAACGGTCCTTTAGGGGTTTTTGAAATGGAATCTTTTGCTGGCGGAACCATTGCTTTAGGAAATTCTATAGATAAAGCAACTCAAAACGGAGCTTTCTCATTAGTGGGTGGAGGAGATTCTGTTGCAGCTGTTAAACAATTTGGTTTTGCCAATAAAGTAAGTTATGTTTCTACGGGTGGTGGAGCAATGTTAGAAAGTTTAGAAGGAAAAACTTTACCTGGTATAGAAGCGATATTAAAATAAACGCCTTTTCGTTTATTTGTTTAAAAGTGTAAGCGTGTAATTGTTAAAATTACACGCTTTATTTTTTTGATTGAATTAATAGTATTTAATTTAGCAATTATTGGAATTCTATTTCTTCTGAAAATTAAGAAACCGATGTTAAAATATTCACTTTTTAAAAAGACGAAATCTTCAATTAAATAAATCAACAATTACACATCAAAAAAAATGAAATATACAACCCTACCAAATACCAATATAAAAATCAGTAAAATTTGTTTAGGAACAATGACTTGGGGAAAACAAAACACTCCAAAAGATGCTTTCGAACAAATGAATTACGCGTTAGAACAAGGTGTAAATTTCTTTGATACTGCAGAATTATACCCGGTTCCTGCTACCGCAGATAGTTATGCAGACACAGAAAGGATTATTGGTAACTGGTTTCAAAAAACAGGAAATAGAGACAGCGTTGTTTTGGCAACTAAAATTGCCGGTGGTGGAGATTATACAAAACACATTAGAACTGGCGGATTAACAAAAGAAAATATTATTAAAACTATTGAAGGAAGCTTAAAACGCTTACAAACCGATTATTTAGATTTGTATCAATTACACTGGCCAGATCGCGGTGTAAATTGTTTTGGTTTGCGTGATTATCCGTTTAAAACAGCAAGTAAAGAAGCTGAAAATCATTTAGAAATTTTAGAAACTTTAAATGAATTTGTAAAAAAAGGAACTATAAAAGCCATAGGACTTTCTAATGAAACTCCTTGGGGGACTATGCAATATTTGCAAACTGCTAAAGCTCATAATTTAGTAAGACCAATTTCTATACAGAATTCGTATTCATTAATTCATAGAGCGTATGAGTATGGAATGTCTGAAGTTTCTTTAAGAGAAGATATTGGTTTATTAGCGTATTCGCCATTAGCACAAGGTGTTTTATCAGGCAAATATTTAAACGGAAATTTACCTGAAGGAGCAAGAGGAACTTTATTTCCGCGTTTTGTTGCAAGATATATGGGTGATGGTTCTACAAAAGCGGTAAAAAGATATGAAGCGATTGCAAAGAAAAACGGAATTACTTTAACAGAAATGTCTTTGGCTTTCATAAATCAATTACCATTTGTAACAGCAAATATTATTGGAGCCACAAAAATGAGTCAGTTAAAAGAAAATATTAATTCTATAAATATTGATTTATCTGATGAAATTCTAAAAGAGATTGAAGCAGTTCACGCTGAGATTCCTAATCCTGCACCTTAATTTAGTTGGTAGTTTTTCAGTATTCAGTTTGCAGTAAAAATAAAAATCCAATGAAAATTAATTTTCATTGGATTTTTAATTTTAAGGAAACAATTTATAGATATCATTTCTTTTCAAAAAACGAGCGATTGTAACGGTTTCTTCTGAATAAAAAATTCCTAATCTATAATCGCCAACACGTATTCTATAGGCTTCTGGATGACCAGAAAGTTTTTTTACGCTCGAAACATCAAATAAAGTATTAACATCTTCGAGATTTATAAAAATACTGGCTAATGATTTAAGCAGCTTTTTATCTTTAATTTTTTTTAAATCTTTCTCTAAACTTTTAAGGTAGATTACCTCCATTTTATTCTAACAATTTAAAAATGTCCTCTCTACTCACGGTGTCAGTTCTATCTGCTTGTTGCATTAAGAGTAAAAGACCTAAATCTTCTTTTTGTTCTTGAGTTAAACTATCTAATTGTTCTTTTTCTTTCGATTTTACAAACAATTCAATAGCCTTTTCCATTAGAGCTTTTACACTTAATCCTTCAAAAGCAGATAATACTTTCAGTTTTGTAAGAATAGTATCATCTATTTCTATTAATTTTTTCATTTCGATTGTACTTTTTTCACAGAGTAGGTCAAATATATATAATATATATAATATATGCAATTAGTTTCGATCATAAAAAAAATCCGAAGTAATTTTTACTTCGGATTTTTTTATGAGATAATTAAAAGATTACTCATCTGTTAATTTAATATTGCTAGCTACAAATTTTCCGTCTTTAACAGCACCTGTAATTTCACCTTTTCTAATAACGTTGCAAAATCCTTTTTTAAGATCATGAGCATCCCCAAAATCATCAATTCCAAAACCATCAACATAATAAGCTTTGTCATCAAAACGAACCGCTAAATTACAACCACCACCTTCTAAATCGAATTTACATTGTCCACAAGAAATTTCTGCTGCGTGTTTCACTTCTTTTTGTTTATCTGCACAAGAAAGACTAATAAATAAGATTGATAATAAAAATATTTTTTTCATAATTATAAGTTTTAAATTTTTAACGCAACAGTGATTACTGAAAGCTGCCAACTGTCAACTGATTACTTTTTTGCCCAACTATCTCGTAAACCAACTGTTTTGTTGAATACTAACTTCTCAGAAGTGGAGTCATCATCTACATTAAAATATCCTAAACGTTGAAACTGAAAACGCTCTCCAATTTTTGCAGATTGCAAACTTGGTTCTACAAAAGCATTGATTATTTTTAATGAATTTGGGTTGATAAATTCCATATAATCTTTGTCTTTATGAGCATCTGGAGCTTCATCTAAAAACAACCTATCATAAGCTCTAACTTCTGCTTTAACAGCGTGTTTTGCAGAAACCCAATGCAAAGTTCCTTTTACTTTGCGTTTGCTTTCTTCTGTTCCACTACCTGATTTTGTTAACGGATCGTAAGTACATTGAATTTCAGTTATATTTCCTTCTGAATCTTTTGAACAACTATTTGCGGTAATAAAATAGGCGTTTTTTAAACGGACTTCTTTTCCTAATTTTAGTCTAAAGAATTTCTTGTTGGCTTCTTCTCTAAAATCTTCACGCTCTATATAAATTTCTCTAGAAAACGGCACTTTTCTACTTCCAAAACCTTCTTCATAATCGTTATAATTAGCATCTAATAATTCCTCTTTATCTTCAGGATAATTAGTGATCACTACTTTTACAGGATCTAAAACTCCCATAACTCTTTTGGCAGTTTTGTTTAAATCTTCACGTATTTTAAACTCTAACAAAGCAACATCAATTACATTTTCACGCTTAGAAACACCTACAGTTTCAATAAAACTTTTAATAGATGCTGGTGTATAGCCACGTCTTCTTAAACCCGAAATTGTAGGCATTCTAGGGTCATCCCATCCTGCCACAATATTATCTTCTACCAATTTAAGTAACTTACGTTTACTCATTATTGTGTAGCTTAAATTTAAACGAGAAAACTCACGTTGTTTTGGCGGATTAGGATAATCCGTTTTACTAAATTCATATACATGATCTCTAAACCAATTGTATAATTTTCTGTGAGGTTTAAATTCTAATGAACACAAAGAATGCGAAATTTGTTCTATGTAATCGCTCTCTCCATGTGTCCAATCATACATTGGGTAAATACACCAATCAGAACCAGTTCTATGATGCTCTTTGTACATAATTCTGTACATTAAAGGATCTCGCATTAGCATATTATCATCTGCCATATCAATTTTTGCACGCAAAGTATGTTCACCTTCTTTAAACTTTCCATCTTTCATTGCTTGAAATAATTCTAAGTTTTCTTCAACAGAACGATTTCTAAAAGGACTATTTGTACCCACTTGAGTTGGTGTGCCTTTTTGTTTTCGCATTTCTTCTGATGATTGCGAATCTACATAAGCCTTTCCTTCTTTAATCAATAAAATTGCCCAATCATATAATTGCTGAAAATAATCTGAAGAATAACATTCATTTGCCCAATTATACCCCAACCAAGATATATCTTTTTTAATAGCATCTACATATTCTTGTTCTTCCTTTGCAGGATTTGTATCATCAAAACGCAAGTTTACAGGCGCATTGTAATGTAATCCTAAACCAAAACTAATTCCGATTGCTTTTGTGTGCCCAATATGTAAATATCCATTTGGTTCTGGCGGAAAACGAAAGCGTAAACTTTCTTTTGGCATTCCGTTTGCCAAATCTTCTTCAATAATTTGCTCTAAAAAATTCAATGATTTTTTTTCTTCAGTCATTTTTTGTTGAATTTGAAGTGCAAAATTACACAAAATTGTTGAGGTCTTTTCTAAATACATAAGAACCCTTTTACAATATTTTAAAAGGGTTCTTTGTTTAATAAAAAATTAGGGTTAATTTGCTTCTAAATGTATTTCTGCATTTCCTTTATACACGCCTTTGCTGTCTTTTTTAAAATTTATAATTCTACATTTTTCTATGCCTTCATCAGCTGTTTTTGGGTCATTTGTAAAATAAATTTGTGTTACTAATGCTTTATAACCATTAGCAGTAATTCTATAATGAAAATGTCTTGGCCTTCCAGGATATAATCCTGGTCTAATACTCTCAAAAGAATAGTTGCCATTTGCATCACTTGTAACAAAACCTCTTAATGTAATTTTATTGGCTTTATAGTTGCTTACGTCTCCATCTCCAACAGGATGATAAATTCCGCCACTATCTGCGTGCCAAACTTCTATCATAGCATTGGCTATGGGTCTGTTTTTGTTTGATCCGCCATAGATTTTACCAGAAACAATAATTTTATCGCCAGGTAAATTTTGAGTGTTTAGATTTGTTATTTTTGATGTTCCACTTACATAATAAGGCCCTAACATATCAGATTTAGTTACGCCACAATTATTACTTTCTAGGTTAGGGTTGATAGTGTTTTCTTCTTTAGAGCAAGAGATTAATGAAGATGTTACCATTGGTGTAGCAACAACACCAAGGCCTAATTTTTTTAAGAATTTTTTTCTATCCATAATTTTGGTTTTAAGGCTCATTACTTATTAAACAGTTTAGTAACAAGAAACCCTATTTTTTATAAGTTCCGTCTGGTAAAACTGTTGGAAAATTGTACTTTTTATCTGTTAACAAACTATAAATAGTTTTATCTGTAGTTTTTATTTTTGCTTTGGTGTTTAATTTCCATTCATATTGTATTTCACTCAATCTATTTGTTTGTGCTCCTAAAATTGAAGACATTGCCCAGTAAAAATACTCAGTTGCTTGGCAATTGTATTCACAAGTTTTATCATCATAAGTATACCAAGCTTTTGCTGGATAAGTTTTAGGGATACTTGTAAATTTTCCTCCTCTTGCAACATCCATAGCTTTGGTTAAAGAAGTACCTTCATTCTCGCCAAATATTTTTGGATATGCTTTAGAATAACCAGCATGCGTAACAATATGCCAAACTTCTTCTAAAGCAGCATCGAATTTGCCTTTATGTTTATTTGTGTGCCAATTAGGTCTGGTTTCATCATTCCCTAAATCTTGTCCTAATCTTCCAGAAGGAGGTTTAGACAGCATATCGTTTTTAGTTTTCCATAAGAATAAAAAAGCTTTGTTTTCTACCATTTTATCAACTACTAATTTATTGTCAACAATACCATCTTCATTATTATCTAAATATTGAGCCATTAAATTTGCTGCGTGTAAAAGCTTATTATCTTCAACTTTTGGAGCTGCATAAATATCGACACCAAAAACCACTACTTTTCTGTTGAATTTTTTGAAATCAGAATTGGCAATAATTTTAAAATTAGGGTCTTTACCTAGATTAATAATTGTTTTCGTTTCGTTATCATCTTTAGAACAAGATAGACAACATAGAACCATAACTATTAGAGTTGCTGCTCTTAATTGTGTTGCTTTTTTCATTTTTGTATTAAGATTAATGTTTTAATTATAACAAGACTAATTTAAAAAGCCCTACTTTTTTAAATATATTTGCTCTATGGGAAAAATTCAAGTAAATAATATAAAGCTATATGCATTTCACGGCTGTTTAGAAGAAGAAGCTAAAATAGGTTCATGGTATAGCGTTGATTTAGAGGTAAAAGCAAATTTAAAAAAATCATCTAAAACAGATAATCTATCTGATACTGTAGATTATGTACATTTAAATTCTATTGTAAAAGAAGAAATGGCAATTCGTTCTAAATTATTAGAAGAAGTTGCTAACCGCATATTAAATCGTTTTTTTAAAGAGCTAAAAATGATAAAAAGAGCAAAAGTTTCTGTCTCAAAAATAAATCCACCAATAGGCGGAAATGTAGAAGAAGTGGTAATAATCTTAACAAAAAAACGTAAAAAGTAAAAAAGACTTGCTTAAAACGATAAATTGCGTAAATTTGTCGTCCCAAAAGGGTGTCGTGGCCGAGTGGCTAGGCAGTGGTCTGCAACACCATCTACAGCGGTTCGAATCCGCTCGACACCTCAAAATAAAAACAAAACCATCTAATAATTAATATGTTAGGTGGTTTGTTTTTTTTCTTATTGCCCACTTGATTGCCCACATTCTAAAAAAAGATATTTTCTATAAGCTTTCAATATCAAATAATTCTTTCAAAGGAATTTGCATTGCTTTAGCTAGAATAATAATAGTGGATATATTTGGTGTTACCAAACCTTTTTCAATTTTATAAAGGTATTGACGATCTTTTAAAACCAAATCTGCAAGTTCTGTCTGTGTTAAACCTTGTTGCTTTCTTAGTAGCCGTACTTTTTTTCCAATAAGGATTGGAGTAGTTTCTTTTATTTTTTTATCTCAACTTCTGATAGTGACTTCACGACTGCTAAAATCAAACTAAGAAATGATTATGTTGTCATCTTAAAATACTACATTTATAAAAAAGTAATAATAAAAATATCAATTAAATAACTTTAAGTTCTATGAAAACAGCAATCAATCATTTTCTTGAATTTTTTCACGAATACTACTCTTTACGTTTTCTGTAAAAAAAGTACCTGAATGCAGTAAGAAATATTCAATAACCTAACTTTTATGAAAAAATAAATCATTTTTTTTAATAAAAAGATGTAAAAAGCAGATAGTACGGGATGTTAAAACCATATCCTATTTATATATTTATGCACTAGAAATAATCTTTAATCAGAATTAATTTAGAATGAGTAAAACAATCGTATTAACAGGTGCTGGGGGTGTTCTTTGTAGCACAATGGCGAAAGCCCTTTCTAAGCAAGGAAACAAAATTGCAGTTTTAGATTTAAGAGAAGATGCAGCAAATAAAGTTGCGGATGAAATAAAAAATGAAGGAGGGGAGGCTATAGGAGTAGCTGCTAACGTTTTAGAAAAAGCTTCTTTAAAAAAAGCTAAACAAGTCGTAAACGATGCTTTTGGGAAAGTAGACATTTTAGTGAATGGAGCTGGGGGAAACCATCCTTTAGGAACTACTTCTAATCCATTTTTTGTAATGGAAGATTTACAGAATACAGCAGAGGGTTTTAAAACTTTTTTTGATTTAGACCCAAAAGGAATTGAGTTTACTTTTAATCTTAATTTTTTAGGAACGTTAATTCCTACTCAGATTTTTGCAACTGATATGGTTGGAAGAGAAGGATGCTCTATCTTAAATATTTCTTCTATGAATGCGTACACACCTTTAACTAAAATACCAGCATATAGTGGTGCAAAAGCAGCTATATCTAATTTTACGCAATGGTTAGCAGTACATTTTTCTAAGGTTGGTATTCGTGTAAATGCTTTAGCACCAGGTTTTTTCTTAACAGATCAAAACCGAGCATTATTAACCAATGAAGATGGAAGCTTAACGCAAAGAGGTCAGCAAATTATAGATCAAACGCCTATGGGACGTTACGGAACTGCAGACGATTTAGTCAGTTCTACATTGTACTTATGTGATGATGCTTCTGCATTTGTTACAGGAATTGTAATTCCTATTGATGGTGGTTTCTCAGCATATAGTGGCGTTTAAAACAGCAAAAAATGAGACAAAATTTAGAACAAACTTGGCGTTG
This sequence comes from Polaribacter sp. 2405UD43-2, assembly GCF_058147125.1. Lineage (NCBI taxonomy): Bacteria > Pseudomonadati > Bacteroidota > Flavobacteriia > Flavobacteriales > Flavobacteriaceae > Polaribacter > Polaribacter sp. 2405UD43-2. Next base: position 27,400 of record NZ_JBYVJX010000009.1, read on the forward strand.
GTATGGACCAAATGATCCCGTTACTTTATCAGATATAAAACAATCAGGAGCAACAGGAATTGTTTCTGCGTTACACCACATTTCTAATGGAGAAGTTTGGACTGTTGAAGAAATTACCAAAAGAAAAGAAATCATAGAAAATGTAGGATTAACTTGGTCTGTAGTAGAATCTGTACCAATTCATGAAAACATAAAAACCAAATCTGGCAATTATCAAAAATATATTGAAAACTACAAACAAACCCTTTTAAATTTAGGGGAATGTGGAATTGATATTGTTTGTTATAACTTTATGCCAGTATTAGATTGGACTCGTACTAATTTAGATTACGAAGTGTCTGACCAATCTACAGCATTACGTTTTGAAGCTGCTGCTTTTGCTTCTTTCGAATTGTATTTGTTAAAAAGACCAGGAGCAGAAAATGAATATTCTGATGCTCAAAAGCAAAAAGCAGCTGAATTTATCAAAAACACATCAGAAGAAGAGCAGACAAAATTAATCAGAAATATTATTGCTGGTTTGCCAGGAGCAGAAGAAGGATATAGTTTAGAAGAGTTCAATCAAATTTTAGCGACATATAAAAATATTGGAACTAAAGAATTAAAAGCGAATTTATTCTCGTTTTTATCAGAAATTATTCCTGCAGCAGAACAAGCAGGAGTATTAATGTGTATTCATCCAGATGATCCACCATTTCCAATTTTAGGATTGCCAAGAGTGGTGTCTACAGAACAAGATATCGAAGATATTTACAATGCAGTGCAATCTCCAAATAACGGATTAACATTTTGTACAGGTTCTTTTGGAGTAAGAGCAGATAACGATTTACTGGGAATGGTAGAGCGTTTAGGAGATCGGATTCATTTTATTCATTTGCGTGCTACAAAACGTGATACAGAAGGGAATTTTCACGAAGCAGATCATTTAGAAGGTGATGTGGATATGTATGCAGTGATGAAAGCGTTGATTTTAGAACAACAAAAAAGAATTGCATTAGGAAGGCAAGATGTAAGAATGCCTTTTAGACCCGATCACGGTCATAAAATGTTAGACGATTTAAAGAAGAAGACCAACCCTGGATATTCAGGAATTGGACGTTTACGTGGTTTAGCAGAATTAAGAGGTTTAGAATTAGGAATTAGACGTTCTTTATAAAAGGAACAAAATAGAATTAAAAAGAAATACTGAACTAATAGGTTAGGATACAAAACAAATGAAGAAAGAACGCCTGTAATTGGTAAGGTTGAAGGTATTTTAATTTTACCTAACAGAAAACTAGAAGGAGGAGCTGATTCAAGAGGAGATGATAAAGCTCTTGGGTTTTAGAAAGCAATAACAGTAATTGTTTTTAAGTTAATCCATTTTAACACTATCGTAAGTACAATGTCAATACATTATAAAAATATACTCAACTATTTTGACAATAGAAAGCATAAATGCTACATCAGAATATCTTTCAATGCGAAGATAAAAGCTTTTAGCGCTCAATTTAGAGGCGTGAGAAATATAGAATTCTTCCTCTTTAGGGCAGTGTCAAAAAAACCTGCTTTTGCAGGTTTTTTTATTTAATTTCTAATTTCAAAAGTAATAGGAATACTGTAGCTTACACCAACTGGTCTCCCTCTTTGTTTACCTGGTGTCATTTTAGGTAGAGACTTGATAATAGAAGCGACTTCTTTTTCTAATACAGGATGTGGTCCTCTAGCTTTTACATTAATAACTTTACCTGTTTTACTAATCGTAAAAACTACAAATAATTTTTTCTTACCAGCTTGCAACCCTAAATCTTCAGCTAAACCAATATTAAATTTTTTACTAAAGAATTGGGTAACTTTTTTAGTAAAACAAGCTTTTAATTGATTGTTGTTTCCTTTACAGCCAGGATATACAGGTACATTTTCAATTAAAACAAACGGAATATCTTCTACAACTTCTTCTGCCTCTTCAACTTCTTCTATATCTTCAGTATTAACAACTACACTTTCTGTTTCATCTGTTTCTGTAGATTCTATAATTGTTTCTTCAATTTCTTTTTCGTCTTCTACAACTGTAATTTGCTCTACAACAGGTGGAGGTGTTTTTTGCGGAGGTGGCTTTAAATCTTGAATTTCTATAATCGGAATTTCTTCCTTCATTTCATCTTGCATATTTGCTTCACCTAGACTTTTAATATCATTTCTATCATAGGTTTTGTGTTCAATTAAAGTATAAGTAATGAATAGCGTAAGCACTAATCCTATTTGTAAGAAAATTTTACTATAATTTTCTAATTGCTGTTTTGGATTTTTTTTGATCTGCATTTTGTAACCCTTTTAAGTTGATACATATAAATAGGCTATCTAAAAATAGTCGTGGAGTTTTTATTGAGAGTTAAATTAAACACTCAAGTTAATTAGCTCGTTATAAAGATATAAAGTAGAAACAATTTAAAATATGATTTTCATCATACTTTATCATGCACTTTGGTTGGGTTAGCGTTATTCCAAAAAGTAAGTATGTCTGTTGCTACGCTTGCACCACTTCCTGCAGCTATTGCAAATTGGCTTCTCCATCCAGCAATGGTTCCGCAACAATACAATCCTTTTTTTATAAGGTGATTGTTGTTTTTAAGTTGAATTCTATCTTTAACAGGATTCGCTCTTTTATGTAGTTCTAAAAAATTATCTAAACCTTTTATTGTAAATGGTTTAGAATAATTTAGAGCTATAATTACTATTTTAGAAAAATGAATTCCTTTGTTTGTACTTACTTTAAAGCCATTCTGAAAATCAGTGATTTCTATAACTTTTTCATTTTCTATTTGCAGAATATGTGGGTATAAAGCCGATAATTGCTCTTTACCTTCTATTAAAATATCTTTTCCTAATGTTTTTGGTGATAAACCTAAAACGTTATTAAAAAGAGCATTTTGCAAATGAGAAGATTTTTGATGTGTAACAATTCCTATCTTTTTATTTGTAGCAAAAGGTTTATTTTTTGCTGAGCCTAAAATTAGAGCACATTGCATTCCAGAAACTCCACCACCAACAATTAAAGCATCAAAAGGCATATTATATATATTATACAAAGAGCATTTTAATATTTGCAGCAAAAAGTTTTACTGCTATAGCTAATAAAATTACACCAAAAATCTTTCTTATAATTTGAATTCCGTTAGGGCCAATAATACGTTCTATTTTTGAAGATGTTTTTAATACGACATAAATTAAAATAACGTTTAAAAGTACAGCTACAATAATGTTTTCTATAGCAAATTCTGCTCTTAAAGAAAGTAATGTTGTTAAACTGCCAGGACCCGCAATTAAAGGAAAAGCTAAAGGAAAAACAGAAGCTGTAATGCTTCCTTCTTCACTGTCTTTATAAAGTGTGATTCCAAGAATCATTTCTAACGCTATAAAAAACAAAATAAAAGCCCCAGCAACAGCAAACGAATTTACATCAATTCCTATTAAACTTAATAAACTTTGCCCAACAAAAAGGAATAAAATCATTATAAACCCAGCAATTAAAGATGCTTTTTCAGATTGAATATGACCCACTTTTTTACGCAAATCTATAATTATAGGAATACTTCCAATAATGTCTATTACTGCAAACAAAACCATAAAAGCAGTAATTATTTCTTTAAAATTAAAATTCATTCTAAATTTATTTAACGCGGCAAAATTAGTTAACTATGTTTAACTAATTGTAAATATAACGAAAAAAATAAGTGTATTTTTGCGTTATGTTTCAACTAGGAAAAACAATTGTTTCTGAAGATATTATAGAAAAAGATTTTGTTTGCAACTTATCTGCTTGCAAAGGTGCTTGCTGTGTAGATGGTGAAGCAGGAGCGCCTTTAGATAAAGAGGAAACAAAAATATTAGAAGAAATTTATCCGAAGGTAAAACCTTTTTTGCGCAAGAAAGGAATTGAAATTATTGAACAAAAAGGAACCTGGGTAACAAGTGAATGGGGAGAATTGGAAACACCTTTAATAAACGGAGCAGATTGTGCGTATGTAATTTTTGATGAAAAAAACACCGCACTTTGCGCAATTGAAGAAGCTTATAATCAAGGAGAAGTTGCTTGGAAAAAACCCATTTCTTGTCACTTATATCCAGTAAGAGTTAAAGATTATAGCGAGTTTGCTGCCGTAAATTATCATAAATGGGAAATTTGTGATGATGCTTGCTCTTTAGGAAAAGAATTACAAATACCTACTTATAAATTTGTAAAACAAGCTTTAGTTAGAAAGTTTGGGCAAGATTGGTATGATGAGTTAGAAAAAGTGGCTGAAAAACACTTAAAATAACGGAATGGAGATGGTAACTTTTGTGCCTGTTGATTTGTTTTTGTCATCAAATAAATCTTCATAAATAATACGATATTCTTTTTTATAATTTTTAGAGAAATTATCTAACCTTTCTTTGGTTAAATTAATTCCGATAGATTTTCTATTTAAAGATTTTTTAGATTTTATTTTTGCAGATGCTTCTCTTCCAATACCATTGTCTTCTATTATAATTTTAACAATACTGTTTGTATTTTTATTTACAGAAAGTGTTATTTTTTTATCACTTTTTTTTGATGACAAACCGTGCCAAATCGCATTTTCTAAAAATGGCTGTAAAACTAAAGGAGGTACTTTTATAGTTTCTAAATTAATACTGTCACTTACTTTTATTTGAAAATTTATTTCATTAGAAAACCGAATATTTTCTATGGTCATATACAAATCCATCGTTTCTAATTCTTCTTGAAGCGATATTTCTTTTGTGTTAGAAGCTTCTAAAATTCTTCTAATTAATTTCGAAAATTTATTTAAATAGCGCGCTGCCAATTTAGTATCGTTATTAATAATATATAATTTGATAGAGTTTAAAGCATTAAAAATAAAATGAGGATTCATTTGACTTAACAAACTTGTTAATTTTAAATCGTTAATTTGTTTTTGGTACAAAGCCTCTATTTCTGCCAATTTGTAGTTTTCTACTTTTTCTGATAATTTTTCATTTAATTGGTCTTTTAGTTTTTCATTTTTTTGAAATTCTTCTATTAAAAGTTTGTTATAATTATCTCTTTCTTGTCTATAAATATGGTACTTATATCCTAAACCAACAGAAAGTACAATTGCTTCTAAACCAACACCAAACATAAAAACATCAATAGGTCTTATAAATTTAAAAGGATATATATTTTTTATTGATAAGAATAAAGAAAGTACAGAAAAACCTAAAAAGAAAACCAAGCCAAACAAGAAAAAACTATTCAGTTTATCTTTAAAATTATAAATTATTTTTAAGAAAAAACTAATAATTATTAAGGAAGCAGGCATATAAATATATGAGAAAAACTGCCTAAAAAATCTTCCTTCAAGAAAAAATAAGTCGATAAAATAAACAATTGTAGCTATAAAAAAAGTAGCAACAATATAATTAATTATATAGCCATTTAGTTTTTTGTCTTTTTGTTTGATGTTTAAAAAATAAATAGAAAACCAAGAGTATAAAAGCCAATAATATACTTGAATAATCCAATTTGCGTTATCAAAAAACAAACGATATTTTAGAGTTATAGCATCAGAAAAATAATTAGGTGTTTTAGGAATTAAGTAGATAAAAACCAAGAGTAAATACCCTGCATAAATAGAAAAACTTTTGTCTTTGGTAAAGAAATATACACTAGAGTGATATATTATTAGAATAAATAATATGCCTTGTAAAAGTGTAGGAAAGTCTTTAAAAAAAAGTTCCATAGTTTAATTTGTAGGTATTTTTAGTGCCACTTTTGTACCTAAAGATTTTTTATTTTCATCAACTAAATCATTAAAAATTAAGCTAAAAGGATGTTTAAAGTCTTTAATAAAATTATTTAAACGCTCTTTAGTAAGTTCAATTCCAATAGATTTTCTTTTAATTACTTTGTCCGATTTTATTTTAGCTGATGCAGCTCTGCCAATTCCATTATCTTCAATATTTATTTGAATAAAATTTTTTGAAGGTTTAAAAACCGATAAAACAACATTTTTATTGCCCTTTTTAGAAGATAATCCATGCCATAAAGCATTTTCTAAAAAGGGCTGTAAAACTAATGGGGGAACTTTAATTTTTGATAAATCTAAAGATTCATCAACAGTTATTTGATAATTTATTTCGTTAGAAAAACGGATATTTTCTATGTTCATATACAAATCCATAGTTTCTAATTCTTCTTGTAAAGAAACTTCTTTTAAGGTTGATGATTCTAAAATTTTCCTCACCAATTTCGAGAATTTATTTAAATAATGAACCGCATTTTTTTGTTCGTTATTTATAATATAATGTTTAATAGAATTAAGCGCATTAAAAATAAAATGAGGATTCATTTGCGTTCTTAAAACATCTTGTTCTAAGGTTAAAATTCTTTTCTGTTTTTCTAACAAACGTTGTCTGTACAAAAAGTATAAAGTTGCTAAAAGTAAAGCCAGCGTTACAATTACTAGAATCCAAATATTTCTATTTTTTACTAATTGTAGTTGCGCAATTTCATTTTGTTTTGCCAAACTTTTTATTTGATTATTTTGCCGCTCACTATCGTATTTAATAATTAAATCGTTTACATATTGTATGGTTCTTTCGTTAGATATTTTCTTTTCAAATTCATCAGAAAGCTTGTAGTATTTTAAGGCAGATTTAAAATCATTTTTTTGCTGATGCAACTCAGAAAGATGGCTATATGCATAAGATAAAGATGATGAAAGATTGTATTTTTTAGCAATTTTTAGACCTTCGTTTATATTGTTTTCGGCCTCAGAAAACAGCTTTAATTTAGATTGTGCCCATCCTAAATTTAAATATTCATTGGCTAAATATTTTTTATTCCCAAGTTTTTTAGCAGCTACTAAGTTTTTGGTAATAAGACTTATCGCTTTTTTAGGTCGATTCTGTTTTATGTAAATATTTGCAATACTACTGTTACAAATTATTTTTCCGAAAGTATTATTAATTTTATTATTTATATCAAGAGATTTTTGAAAATAATCTAAAGCCTCTGCTCTTTTTCCTTGCGCTTCTTTGGCATAGCCAATATTTTGATAATTTATTGCTAAACCTAGGGTGTTATTAATACTTCTTTCTATTTCTTGCGATTTTTTAAAACGCTCTATTGCCAAATCATATTGCTTTAAAAGCAAGTAAATATTACCCATACTATTTAAAGAAACAGCAATACTTCTACGCAAACCAAGGCTGGGTTTTTCTACAGTTTCTGCCAATGTTAATGCTTCATGATTGTAGTCTAAAGCTGTTCTATTAGCATCTTTTTTTCTATAATCAACCCCCAACATATTTAAACTAAAAACTCTAAATTCTATACTGTTTGCGGCTTTAGCAGTTTTTAAAGCTTTTTTATGAGTTTCTATTGCTTTTTGGTATAAAGAAAAATTTCTATACTGTATTCCTAAAAAATTTTCTACATAGGTTTTTCCGTCTAAATAATTATTTGCTTCAAATTTTGCAACCAATTCTTTTAGTTTTGTAGTATCTCTTCTAAAAGGTCTTAAAAACGAATTGATACCTTTATAAGTAATTGGTTTTACTTTTAAAATACTATCAATTTGAGTTTTAAAATCGGTTTTTTTTTTCTTTTGAGCATTTACTGAAAAGAAAAAGACGCAAAAAAATATAGCGGTTAAAACTCTAGTCATAAGAAGTTTTTTAAGGGGTTATAATTTTTCTAAAAATTCTGATTTACGTTGTCTAGATACAGGTATTTTGGCATTGTTTTCTAAAACGACATATCCATCAGATTTTAAAAATTCTTTAATTTTATGTAAGTTGATGATATAAGAATTATGAATTCTAAAAAAATGATCTGCTGGCAATAATTCATTAATCTCTTTTAGTTTTTTTGTAACTACAATTTTTTTATTGTTAGCTAAATATAACGTAGAATAATTACCATCTGAAGCTACATAAAAAATATCTTTAGGTTCTAAAAAAACCAACTTACCATCTGTGTTTATGGTTATTTTTTTATGATGTAATTTATTGTTAAACTTTAAAAGAATATCTTCAAACTTATCGGCATTAAAACTTTTAGAATTGTGCTTTTTTATTTTAGAAATGGTTTCTCTTAAATCGTCTGTGTCTATTGGTTTTAATAAATAATCTATGGCTTCTTTTTTTAAAGCCGTTATTGCATATTCGTTATAAGCAGTAGTTATTATAACTGCAAAATCTTTTTTGTCTAGCTTTTCTAAAAACTGAAAACCATCCATAGTTGGCATTTCTATGTCTAGAAAAAGACAATCAATATTAGAAGATTTTAAATAAGGAATTGCTTTTTCTGGCTCAGTAAATGTAGCAACCACTTCTAATTCGTCTTCAAAATTAGAAAGTTCCCAAGTTAAACCTTGTATGGCTTTTGGTTCATCATCAATTATAACAGCTTTAATCATTGGTAGTCAATTTTATCAAAGTTAAAATTTATTTATCAATTATTTTTTTTTGATGTACAGATTGATGTGTTTCAATCAAAATCAACCTTTTTTTAATGATAAATGGTCGATTTTCAATCAAAATAAGTAAAAATCCATTTATACAGAAATTTTAACCAATTGTACAAAGAGTCTTTTTTTAGAAACACATTTATAGAATATTTGTAGCACAAAATATAAACCCAAAACTGTTATTATGAAATTGATGAAAACGTTACTACTCTGTTTTTTCTTATTAGGAATTAACACTTCTGCAAATGCTCAATTCTGGAAAAAACTAAAGAAAAAAGCAAAAGAAAAAATATCGAAAGCTGAAGATAAAGTTTTAGACAAACTTGATAAAAAAACCGATAAGAAAATAGAGGATGCTATAGATGGTAAAAAGAAAGCTAAACCATCTAGTGAATTACCAAAACTTTCTGGTGGTTCAGGAATTTTAAAAATTTATAACTACGGTTTAGAATACATCACAAAAGATATTGGCGTTTCTGTGTATGGAAAATTTACAAAAAATAATTTATCAAATGCTGTAAAAACCTATAACGAAGATAGAGTCATAAAACCTGTTGATGCTTATCCAGAAGGTTATGCATTGGCTTTTAACGGTAGTGGTTTTTTAAATCCAAAAAAAGGGCAAATTATAATTCATCATGCAGATAGTACAAAAGTGGTGTTTTCATTAAAAGGAACTTGGAATACAACAGCTGGAAATAAGCCAATTTCTGGTTCGTTTATAAATTTAGGAGTTTCAAAAATTATAGATAAAAGAGTTTTAGATTCTTCTAAGAAAAATGTTGTTACAAATAATAATACCAATTCAAACACAAACAGAAATAATTCTAACAACATAAATAATAGGAACTCAAATACTACTTCTGTTGCAATTCCAGACACTTTTTCTTTTTCATCAAGTTTAGAAGTAAAGATGACTTCTAGTGATGGTAGCAGTGCAGATTTAGAGTTTTTATTGGGGAATTACTCTAATATATATGCTATGTCTATTGCTGCTAAAGAAATGGGAAATGGAGGTAAAGTTTACAATGTTATTACTCCTAAAAGTATTACAATGTTTATGGATGTTGCCGGAATGAAAATGAAGAAAACGGTCCCCCAACAACAATTTTCTCAAGCTAATTTTTCTGATAAAGTACCATCAAACCCAGATGATTTAAAGAAAACAGGAGCCACAAAAACTATTTTAGGCTACACCTGTTATGAATATAAACATACAAATGATGGTGGTTCTGTTAGTGTTTGGGCAACCAAAGATTTTCCTATGCAAGCAACAAAAATTAATATGTTAGGTATGAGACAAGGTGGGCCAATAGATGGTTTTATTTTAGAAATAGATATGAAATCTAAAAATGAATCGGGTAATATGAAAGCCATTAAATTTAATAAAAACAAGGCTGTAACTATTAATACCAAAGAATATAAATCTATGGGATTTTAAAAAATTACAATTATGAAAACAAGATTACTAATACTATTCACATTTATAAGTTTTTGTGCTAATGCGCAATTAATTTTATTAGATGAACCTTTAGGAGAGGGTAGTGGAACTGTGTATTCAATGGCAATTTATGACAATGATATTCTTTATACAATGGTTAAGGACAATGCCACTTTTCAGTCAGGGGTTTTTTTAAGTAATGGTACTCCAGGAGATAGAATAGAACTTTTAGCAGGCACAAACTCTAGGGCGTATTTTAAACACGAAAATATTGGTTTATCAGAAAGGCTTTATGGAGATGCTTATTTTAAAGCAGGTAAAGATATTTATGCTTCAGTTATTTCTGCAGGCTTGCCAAAAGTTTATAAATTTAATGAAGCAAGAACATTTTTAACTCCAGAAAACATTTTTAAACAAACTGATAAATCGCATCATAATATTGACTTAGTGGCAAAAGATGGTTTAGTAACCATAGATACAGTTTATATAAACAATAAAAGTAGATTAAGAATTCATCATTTAAAGAAAAACGGAACCCAAAATAATTTTATACTTCCAGAGAATTTTTATGGAGAAAATAGACCAACTTCTTTTTTTAAGTGGAATAACAAACTATTTTTTATAACCACCTCACTTGGTCATAACGATTTATATGAGGTTGATGCTATAGATACAAGAAGAGTTACTAGAAATAAGGTGTCAAGTAATGCATCTTTAAAAGGAGTAAATCCGTACGATTTTCTTTTAGATGATTATATTTACTTTATTGGTAGAGATGGTTTTTATACCAATGTAACACCAGGTCCTGTAGTTAGAAACATAAAAAAAAGAATTTGTTATTCTAATGGCGATATTGATTTTGGAAGTACAGAAACAGCAATTTATAATGGAGATGATGGCTCTTTAGGCTATAAGTCTTATGCAGATGTAGAGAGCCCTACCGCTCTATTAGGTCGTGTAAATTCTAGATTTGTAGTCTTTAAAAAAGAAGGTTTTTCTAATAGTTTTTATAGTATACCAAATAAAGAAAATGTAGGAATTCCTGTTGCAAATTTAGATGAATATAAATACACAAAGTTAAATAACAAAATCTATATAGCGCCAAGTGTAAAAAATGGTTTTTATAGTTTTTTTAATGACTTTTTTATTTCTGATGGTACTGCTTCTGGCACAACAAGCCTTATTATTCCAAGGTTTCCTCCTTTACATAATATAGCTGCAAAAAAAATAGGAAAATTTAAGATTGTAAATGGCAAGATTTATTTTTTAGCAGAATATGAAATGAGTGAAAAAAGACATTTATTACTATCTTATACACCAGGAAATGATAAGTTAGATATAGAATACGAGTTTCCTAAAACTGTAAAGCCTGTTATAAATTATTTATATCCATATAATAATGGTTTTATTATAAGATCTAAAGAAACAATTTCTTCAGAAGAAAAAATATATACATTAAATATAGACATTAGAGCAAAAATATTTGAAAACGGAAGTAATAAAAGTGCAAAAAAACAAAGTAGTATTTCTAATTTTAAATATGCTAAAGTAGATTATCCTTTTGAGTTAAACACTATTACTTATAATCAACCAGATAAATTAAAAGTACAGCTTTTAGATACACTTTCTTCTAAGTATAAATTTACAATAAAAGCTTTACCAAGTAATGTGCCTAAACAAAGAATGTCTAAACTTTTTTATGGATTTAATACTTTAGAAAGCTCAAACGGATTTTCTGCAACAATTACATTAGGTTTTAATGATGCTATGTTTAGTAATGCTACGCTGTTAGGAGAAAACCTTTCTGTAATGGCGTTTTATAATAATACTTGGTCAGAAATTACTCCAACTAGTTTTAACAATACAGAAAAAACAGTTACAGTAAACCTTAACAACTTTCCAAATGAAGCTTTTCTGTTTTTAAAATTTAATGGAACTTTGTCAAAAGAAAACTTTAACATAAAAACTTTTAAACTATTAATTTACCCAAACCCAGCTAAATCTAGAGTTACTATTTCATTAGAAAATCAACAAATACAAAAAGTAGATTTATTTAATATTATGGGTAAAAAAGTACTGAGCAAGCAATTTAAAAATCAACCTAAAGTAGAGTTAAATACATCTCAATTATCAAAAGGAATTTATATTGTTAGAGTAAAGTCTAACAATAAAATAACCTCTAAAAAATTAATTATTAATTAAAACCATAAATTATGAAAACAGAAAAATTAATTATCAAAACAACAAAAACTATTTTTTCAATCCTGTTTATTTCTTGCACATTATTTTTAAGTTCATGTAGTAGTAATAAATCAGAAAAAGAAGAGGAGCAAAAAGAATTATCAGAAATAGTGATGCAAGATTTTGTAAAAAAAGTAAGCACTATGGATGTTCCATCAAGTTTGTCAAATTCAAACAATACTTATGCACAGCAAGCAAACGTTCAGTTTCAATCGGTAAAAAGTATAGGAGCGTCTTTTGCGTCTCTTTTTACTGTGCCACAAAATGCTGTAGCTGCAAAAACAAGTGGAAAATCAGCTAACAAAAGAGCAACTTTTTTTTCGAACAAAACCTATACTTGGTCTGCAAACGGCATCACTGTAAAATATACAATTACCGATAATTCAGACAGATATTCATTTTCTTACAACGTAGTTTCTAAAGATTTTACAGGCAAATTAATGGACGGTTATCAATTGAAAGATGGCAGTTATGCAGAAGCAAAATTATATGAAGGTTCTTCTGTGGCAACAACTATAAAATGGTGGTTAAAAGATGATGTTTCTAAAGTAGAAATTGATGGTTATACAGGCAAATTAATTTTAGAATCTAACTTAAAAAATAATTCTGGGAACATCAAAGTTTATGACGCATCAACTTTAATTGCTCTGTATAAATGGAATTCTGACGGAAGTGGAACGTATACAGATTATACAAACAACAAATCGTACAGTTGGTAGTTTAGATGTAATATTTTTGAAAAAGGAATCATCGCAATTTTTAATCGAAAAAAAATTCCTCGAGGTTTTGTCTCGGGGTTTCCGTTGAAATTGTTATTCCCGTGAAAGCGGGAATCTAAATACAGAATTTTGGTTTTTTGACCTTTTTTAGGTCAAAGCTTGCACTCAACTTAACTGAGTATGAAACTAGCGAAATACCTTTATGGCTCTGCCCCGAGGATAATTGATTTTAAAAAATTCTTTATTTTTAGAGGTTTATATTTTAATTGTGAGCGGTATCAAAAAAAATTGATGCCGCTTTTTTTGGCACGTTCTTTGATTTTAACAAGTTTTTAACATTTAAAACTTTCTAATTATGAAAAACACAAAAAAACTACCAACCAAACAATTAGAAAAGTTCTCTAACATTTTTACCCAGTTAGGACTCGTATTAGTGCTCTTTATCGTTTACATAACATTAGAACACCAAACCGTGCAAAAATCAATACCGATATCAGATGTCTATAAACCTAAAACTGTGTATATAGAACCAGATAGAGATATCATTTTTGTAAAAGCAAAAAAACCGAAACCTAAAGTTGAGGTTATAAAAGACAAACCTTTTATTCTTGATGAAATAAAAAAAGGAGAAAACAAAACAATAGAAACTATTATAGATTTACCTGTTGATGATACTCCACCTGTAAAAATAAATCCAGATGATATTATTACAGTTGATATTCCTGTTGATGAAGAACCAGAAACGGTACCTTTCATTTTAATAGAAAACGCGCCTGTTTTTAAAGGATGTGAAGGGTTATCAAAAAAAGAAAACAAAGCTTGTTTCGATAAAAAAATGAAACAATTTGTGCAACGTAATTTTAATGTTGATTTGGCTAGCGATTTAGGTTTAAATGCTGGGATTCATAAAATTTATACAGAGTTTGTTATAAACAAACAAGGTAATATTGTAGATTTAAAAGTAAGAGCTCCACATAAAAAATTAAAAAAAGAAGCCAATAGGCTTATAAGCAAATTACCACAATTTACACCTGGTAAACAAAGAGCAAAACCTGTAAAAGTAAAATATTCGTTACCTATTGCTTTTAGCATAGAGTAAATTTTTATCCCAACCAAAAGGTTGGGTTTTTTATGAGATATGTTTTTAGATTTTGTACTTTTGTAACTATGAAAATAAATCAATTTTTAGATGCTACTTACTTAAAAACAGCAAGTCAAGCAAATATATCAGAAAAAGAAAATCAGCAAAATGTTATTAATTTAATTAACGAAGCCATTTTGTATGATTATAAATTAATAATGATTCGTGCAAAGTACATTCCTTTAGCAAAAAAAATGTTGCAAGAAGCCAATAAAAAGAACTTAATAGGTACTGTTATTGGTTTTCATGAAGGCACTTATTCTATAAAAGAAAAACTAGAAGAAGCACAAAATGCCATTAATTTAGAAGCAGATGAGTTAGATTTTGTTATAAATTATACTGCTTTTAAAGAAGGAAATATAGAATTAGTTAAAGAAGAAGTAACAAAATGTACAGAACTTTGTCTTAAAAATAACAAAGTTGTAAAATGGATTATAGAAGTTGCTGCCTTAACAGACCAAGAAATAATTGTAATTTCGCAGTTAATTAAAAATATTGTTTTCGATGTTTTTGGTAAAGAAAATGCCGATAAAGTTTTTGTAAAATCATCAACAGGATTTTTTAAAACAGAAAACAATTTACCAAATGGCGCTACGTTTAAGACAATGCAATTAATTGCCGAAAACTCAAAACCATTAAAAATTAAAGCAGCAGGAGGTGTAAGAGATTACGAAACTGCTGTAAAAATGATTGAATTAGGAGTAGATAGAATTGGCACATCATCTTCTAAAGAGATTGTTAATAAAGAAAAAAATTCAAACTCAGGATACTAATTTTGAAAGATTACTTTGCACATGAAACTGCTGTAATAGATGCCAATTGTAGTATAGGTAAAGGCACAAAAATATGGCATTTTAGTCATATTATGCCTAATTGTATTATAGGTGAAGATTGTAATATTGGGCAAAATGTTGTGGTTTCTCCAGAAGTAGTTTTGGGTAAAAATGTAAAGGTTCAGAACAATGTTTCTATTTATACAGGTGTGGTTTGCGAAGACGATGTTTTTTTAGGTCCATCAATGGTTTTTACAAATGTTATCAATCCAAGAAGTGCTATTAAAAGAAACACAGCATATCAAAAAACGCTAGTAAAAAAAGGCGCAAGTATTGGTGCAAATGCTACTATAATTTGTGGTAATAACATTGGCGAATTTGCTTTTATTGGTGCAGGTGCTGTAGTTACAAAAGAAATTTTACCATATGCACTTGTGGTTGGCAATCCATCAAAACAAATAGGTTGGGTTAGCCAATATGGTCATAGATTAAACTTTGATGATAAAGGGTTTGCCATTTGTAAAGAAAGCAAAGAGCAATATCAAATAAAAAATAATATAGTTTTAAAATTATAGGATGATAAAAAAATACCTACTTCTAGTTTTATTATTTCCAGCAGTTATATTTTCTCAAAAAGAGAGATATCCAATTTATGATGTTTGTAAAGGTTCAGAAATAGACTCATTAGAAGATTGTTTTTTATCAACCACAAAAAAACATTTTTTTACAGATTTTAAAGTTCCGCCAATTGTAGAAAATGAAAATTTTAAAGGCACTGTTAATTTAGTTTTTGCTGTAACAGAAAAAGGAGATTTTAAGTTAATTTTTGTAAATACACCTTATGATGAAATAAAAAAAGAAGCAAAAAGAGTTTTTGAAAACTTTCCGAGAATTACGCCAGGTTGGTATAACAACCACGCTACAGAAATGAAATTTGTGCTTCCAATTAGTTTTCCTATTAATGCAGAAGCAAGTAAAGGAATTATAAAAAATGAAGTTACAGCAGAAAAAAAAGAAGATTTATTTCTTACAGTAGAAAAAAACAGAATTGCAGATTCTACTTTTTTAGAGCATAATAGTCATTTAAATATTCCTTTTACACATCAAAAATATGTAGCTTATGAATTTGCTATGCACAAAGCAAATGGCACACACACAGCTTCTAAACCTTATACTTATAATGAGGTTAATAAATATTACAATTTAACAAAAGAAAAAAAGAAATTCTTAAAACCTAACAAAAGAACTTGGGTGGGTAATAAAATTTGGAACGAACATTTAGTGCAAATTAAAAAGAAAGATTATTGGTTAACCATAGACTTTTTATTAGACGTACAATTAGGTAAAGACAACTCTAATTTAGCATATACTTTTAACAATACAAGAGCAGTAAGTGTAAACGGAGCCATAGGTAAAAGCTTTTCGTTTTCTACAACGTATTATGAAAGTCAAGCAAGATTTGCCAGTTATATTAATCGTTTTATAGAGAATCCTGCTGCAAATTTTAAACCCAAAAATTCTGAAGGATTAGTTCCAGGAAGAGGAAAAACCAAACGCCATAGAACAGATTCTCATGATTATCCTGTGGCAGAAGGATATTTAGCTTACACGCCAAATAAATATTTAGAATTTCAATTTGGTAATGGTAAAAATTTTTTAGGCGATGGTTATCGTTCTTTTGTTTTGTCTGATGTTTCATCGCCAACAACCTATTTAAAAATGAAAGCCAATATTTGGAAATTTCAATATACAAATATTTGGATGTGGAATACAGAACCCTCAATTTCATCAATATCAGACCCAAATGAACACTCTAGAAAATATGTTGCAGCGCATTATTTAAGTATCAATTTATCTAAAAGATTAAACTTAGGTTTTTTCGAAACTGCAATTTCTGCAGGAGAAAATGGTTTTGATGCTGGATTTTTAAATCCGTTAATTTTTTACAGATCGCTAGAATTTAATAGAGGAGAAGATGCAGGAAATGCAATAATTGGTCTTACAGGTAAGTATAAATTAGATGATCATATTTCTTTATATTCTCAATTTATGGTTGATGAGTTTTCTTTTGGAAATTTAGGCGATTTAAGTGATTGGAGGCATAAGTATGCTTTTCAATTAGGAGCAAAATACTTTGATGCTTTTAAAGTTAAAGATTTGTTTTTACAACTAGAATACAATTTTGCAAAACCCTATACTTTTGCGCATAAATCTCCCATTTTAAATTACGGAAATTATAGTCAGCCTTTAGGGCATTTATGGGGTGCCAATTTCTGGGAAGCAGTTGCTATTGCTAGATATAAAAAAGATAGATGGAGTGGAGCCGCAAAATTTATTTTAGGTAAAAAAGGATTTGATTTACAAGACCAAAAAGTAAGTTATGGTGGAGATATTTATCAATCTTACACAAAAAGGTTTGCAGATACAGGTAATACACTAGCGCAAGGTAACACCGCTAATATTTTTATTGCAGACATTCAGGCTAATTACTTAATAAATCCGTCAAACAATACCAATCTTTTTGCAAGCTTATCTTACAGAAACTTTTCTTCAAATACTTCTTTAATAGGTTTCCCTTCTGGTTCAAACGTTTGGTTTTCAGTAGGCGTTAGAGCAGATTTATTTAATTGGTATTTCGATTTTTAAAATTTTATGACTTTATTAATAAAAGAATGCGCAAATTTATTTATATTTGCAACGTGATTTTTTAAAAAATCACACTTTTTCTTTTTCATAGCAATTTTCCCACTCAATTTATTGAGTGGGTTTTTTTATTCTAAGGCTGGTAAAAAAAATTGTTGTAAAGTCTTTTTTATCAATATATCTTTGCAAACTATATTATAATAAATGGAATCAACAGTAATTACAGGCAACTCAACAAATATGAAAGCTATTTTTTCTGACTTTAAGCAACTAACCAAAGTTGGTTTGTCTCTTAGTGTTGTTTTTTCTTCTGTTGCTGGTTATTTATTAGCTGTAGAAACTGTAAATTATTTTACGCTTTTTTTGTTAGCTATAGGTGGTTTTTTTATGGTAGGAGCCTCTAATGCCTATAATCAGATTATAGAAAAAGATACAGATGCATTAATGAAACGCACTAAAAACAGACCTTTGCCAACAGGAAGAATGTCTGTTAATATTGCGCTAACAATAGCAATTATATTTACAATTTTAGGAATTATTATTCTATACAGCATCAACCCAAAAACAGCTTTGTTTGGTGCCATTTCTATATTTTTATACACAAGTGTTTATACACCATTAAAACCAGTAACACCTTTATCGGTTTTTGTTGGTGCAATTCCAGGAGCAATTCCATTTATGTTAGGTTGGGTAGCAGCAACCAATCAGTTTGGTATGGAAGCAGGTTTTCTTTTTATGATTCAGTTTTTTTGGCAATTCCCACATTTTTGGGCAATTGGTTGGTTACAATATGAAGAGTATAAAAAAGCAGGATTCTATTTGTTGCCAATGGGAACAAAAGATAAAGGAGCTGTAAAGCAGATTATTTTTTATACTTTAATTATGATATTGGTGTCTGTTGCACCAGTTTTAAAATTATCAGGAGCATTTTATATTCATCCTATAACAGCAGTTATAGTTACTTTATTAGGTTTTTATATGTTGTATTTTGCTATAAAACTACATAAAAGCGAAGAAAACAAAGACGCAAGAAAACTAATGTTGGCAAGTGTTTTATATATAACTGTAGTACAATTTATATATGTAGTAGATAAATTTTTACATTAAAATTAAAAATGATACAAAAACAAATAGTACAAGAAGAATTAAAAATAGCTAAGAAGAAATCTGCAAAACCTATGTTATGGGTTTCAATAATTAGTATGGTTATGTTTTTTGCAGGATTAACAAGTGCTTATGTTATTAGTATGAAAAGAGATGACTGGGTTACTTTTGATTTGCCTAAAGCTTTTTATGTAAGTACTTTTTTAATAGTTGTAAGTAGTATTTCCTTGTTTTTATCGCAAAAATTATTAAAAAAAGACAAAAGACAACTGTCTTTAATATTTGTTGTTGTAACTTTATTACTAGGGATAGGTTTTATTTGGCAGCAATATGTAGGTTTTAATCAATTAAGAAGTGTAGGATTATTTTTTACAGGACCAGAAAGCACTGTATCAACATCATTTATAATTGGTATAACGTTTATGCACGTTTTACACCTATTAGCGGGTGTTATAGTACTTTTGGTTGTTATTTATAATCATTTTAAATACAAATACAAACCAAACAATATGCTAGGTTTTGAACTTGGAGCAATCTTCTGGCACTTTGTAGATATACTATGGATTTACCTATTTTTCTTTTTCTATTTTATTAGGTGATGAAAAATAGCTATTTTTGGCAAACTAACAAAATATAATTAACAACTTATTTATATATGGAAGCAAATGTTGCTATACCTTCAGAAAGTAAAGAAACTTGGAGCGGTGGTGGAGTAAAACCATTCGGAGCTAGTTATGGTAAAATGATGATGTGGTTTTTTATCGTTTCTGATGCTTTAACCTTTTCAGGATTTTTAGCCGCCTACGGATTAACACGTTTTAAATTTATTGATTCTTGGCCAATTGCAGACGAGGTATTTACTCACATTCCTTTTTTTCACGGTAATTACCCAATGATTTATGTTGCTTTTATGACATTTGTTTTAATTGCATCATCCGTAACTATGGTATTAGCGGTAGATGCTGGGCATAAAATGAACAAAAAGAAAGTGACTCTTTATATGTTTTTAACCATTATTGGAGGTTTAATTTTCTTAGGTTCTCAAGCTTGGGAATGGAACACTTTTATTAAAGGTTCTTACGGAGCCGTAAAAACTACCGATGGTAAAATTTTGCAATTTGTAAAAGACGGTCATCAAATTGCATTATCAGATTTTGTTGTTGGAGAAAGAACCGACTCTAGAGTAGAGCATTCTAGACAAAACGGATTATGGTTCGAAAAAGAAGGAGCTATACCAACCTATTCTGTAGCGCAAGTAATTAGTGCATACAATGCAAATCCTGATATTCAAATAAAATCAGAATTAATAAATGCCGATGAAAAAAGCAAAGTAATTTTGTCTAGAGAAGAAGGAGCTGCACAATTAGCAAAAACCAAAATGGTTGTAGAAGGAGCTAATTTAGAAGTAAATGAGTATGGTAATACTATTTTTGCCGATTTCTTTTTCTTTATAACAGGTTTTCACGGATTCCATGTTTTTTCTGGAATTGTTTTAAACATCATTATTTTCTTTAATGTAATTCTAGGCACTTACGAACGCAGAGGGCATTATGAAATGGTAGAAAAAGTAGGATTATATTGGCACTTTGTAGATTTAGTTTGGGTATTTGTATTTACCTTTTTCTACTTGGTTTAATATTAAAATTGTCTTTTCAGCAAAAGCTGGAATGAAATCTAAAATAAAGCATATTAAAAATGGCACACGCACACAAATCTAATACAAAAAGAATCTGGAATGTATTTTGGGTATTATCTGCAATTACCATTGTAGAAGTAATACTAGGTATTTATAAACCAGGTTCATTACACCTTACTAATTTTTTAGGAACAAGTCCTTTAAACTGGATTTTTATCATCTTAACTTTAGCAAAAGCTTACGGAATTACCTGGGTTTTTATGCATATGGAAGGTGAAAAAAAATGGTTTAGACGCGCAGTAGTTTGGACAGCAGTTTTCTTAATTATTTATTTAGTAACCCTTCTCTTAATAGAAGGAGATTATTTACACAGCACACTAGCACCACTTGTAAGATGGTAATTAAAATATAAGGTGGTTTTAACCACCTTTTTTTTGCATTTAACTATCTGTAATAACGTTAATATTAAAAGATGATAACCATTACCAAAAAACGAGTAGTTCTTTTTTTACTATTTATATTGCCACTTTTTTTGTACTTAATGCTGTCTTCTGGCATTAACAATTTTGCAAAATTACCTGTGGTAACAAAAAATATTATTGATATATCTCATATTGATAAAACCAAATCAACAACTTTAAAAAATAAAATATCTATTATTTGTTTTTTAGGCAATGATATACAGAAAATAAAAGGAGGAGTTTTTAACCTTAATCAGAAAATATACAAACCCTTTTATGGTTTTAAAGACTTTCAAATGATAGCAATTTATCCTGAAGGAAAAGAAAAAGAAGTAGCACAAATTAAAAAAGAAATTGGCGCTTTTACAGATATGATAAAATGGAAGTTTGTGGCAAGCTCTAAAAAAGAAATTACAGCCTTTTATGCGAGTTTAAATACGGGCGATTCTTTAGATAATTTGTATAGTAAAAAAGCCTTTTTAATAGACAAAGAATCTGGTTTAAGAGGTAGATTAGATGATGAAGATTATAAAGACGGAAAATTATTTGGTTACAATATGAAATCTGTTGCAGAATTAAACAACAAGATGAAAGACGATATAAAAGTAGTTTTAGCCGAATATAGATTAGCTTTAAAAAAGAACAACGCAGATAGAGAAATATAGCTAAAAATGAACAAGAAATATTCATACATAGGTATTGCATTCATAATTTTATTATTTGGTATTTATTCAATACCAAAGGTTGTACATCATTTTAAAAAATCTGAGTTATATAAGTTTACAAAAGTTCCTGAATTTGAATTTACAAATCAAGAAGGAAAAACAATTACCAATAAAGATTATTTAGGAAAAGTATATGTGGTAGAATTTTTCTTTTCTACCTGCCCTACCATTTGCCCAATAATGAATCAAAAAATGCTAACGATACAAAATCAGTTTTTTGGAAATCCAGAATTTGGAATAGCATCAATATCAATAACTCCAGAAATAGATACTCCAAAAATCTTAAAAAAATATGCAAAAGATAATGGGATTACACATAAAAATTGGCATCTATTAACAGGCAAATCAGAAGAAGTAGTATATGCTTTGTCTAATAAAGGTTTTAAATTATACGCAGGTAAAGGAGATGAAGATCATGGCGGTTTCGAACATTCTGGCTTGTTTGCTTTGGTAGATAAAGAAGGTTATATCCGTTCTAGAAAAGACGAATTTGGAAATCCAATAATGTATTACAGAGCTATTGAAGAACAAGGTTTTACAGACCAGATAAAAGAACTAAAAGAAGACATAAAATTGTTGTTAAATGAGTAATTTATCGCAAGAAAAAAAGTACACAAAGATAATTACAATATTGTCAGTTATAATTCCGTTAGTGGTAGCTGCTTTGTTTGGTGTCAATTTAAAAAAATTAGGTTTCAATGTAAAACCGTTAACCTTTTTACCGCCAATTTATGCATCAATAAATGCATTAACAGCAATACTTTTAGTAATTTCAGTAATTGCAATAAAAAAAGGAAATAGAAAATTGCACGAACAATTAAACACGTCTGCAATCTTTTGTTCGTTACTTTTTTTGTTCATGTATATTGCATATCATATGACTTCTGATTCTACAAAATTTGGAGGCGAAGGCGCAATTAAGTATGTCTATTATTTTATTTTAATAACACATATAATTTTATCTGTGGTTGTAATTCCTTTGGTGTTAACAACATTTATGAGAGCAAAATTAGGCAACTTTTTGCAGCATAAAAAAATTGCAAAATATACTTTTCCTTTGTGGTTATATGTTGCTATAACTGGTGTAATAGTTTATATAATGATATCTCCTTATTATGCATAAAAAACAAGTATTCCTTTTTACTTTATTAATGATTCTCTTAGTTGAGGTTTCCTACTCACAATGCGCAATGTGTAAAGCTGTGGTAGAAAATGGCGATGTTTCTATAGCAGAAGGCGTAAATAACGGAATTACCTATTTAATGGTTTTTCCTTACCTGTTAATTGGAGCCTTATTTTATATTATTTATAGATATAAAAAGAAAGCAAAAAATTAACATTTAGATAAGAGTAATTTCCTGTAACATATTTTACTTTTAGCCGTCTTATTAAAACTATTAAAAGATTAAAGTGTTCAATATTGATGTAAAGGTGTTCGTTTTTAGATAATTATAGATTATTTAAAGTTGTAAAACACTGATTATCAGTCATTTTGTCTTTTTTGTTTTTTTGGTACATCTATTGAAAATCAATTATAAGAAAATATAAAAATTAAAATTTTGAAAACTAAACTTATACTATTTGTAGCTTTACTAACTTCTATAGCTACTTTTTCCCAAAAAAAATGGACACTTAGAGAGTGTGTAGATCAAGCATTAGAAAAAAATATTTCCATTCAACAAAATAAACTTAGTTTAGAAATTGCAGAGAGAGATGTAGATATTTCTAAAGGTAATTTCTTGCCCAATTTAAATGCTTCAACAGGAGGTAACTTAAATTTTGGTTCTACTTTTGACCCAGTAAGTCGTGATAGAGTATCATCATCTACATTTGGTTCTTCTTTTGGTGTGAATACCAGTATAACAATTTTTAATGGTTTTAGAAATACCTATGTTTATAAACAAGCTCAACTTGGAGTTGAAAGCAGCAAGTATGATTTGCAAAAAATTGAAAATGATGTTTCTTTATTTGTGGTAAATGGTTATTTAAATGTGTTATTTGCTAAAGAAAATTTAAACGCAGCAAAAGTTCAATATGAAATTAGTAAAAAGCAAATTGAAGCTGCTAAAAATAGATTTGAAGCAGGAGATATTGCTAAAGGCGAACTTTTAAATACACAATCTACAGCCGCAACTGATTTACAAAATGTAATTACTCAAGAAAATGCTTTGGATATTGCATTGTTAAATTTAGCGCAATTATTACAAGTTTCTTCTAATAATTTTGATATTGCTCCTTTAGAAATTGATTCTCCTTCTGAAGTTTTATTATATAATAGTTCAGAAGTGATTTATCAAAAATCATTAATTAATAGACCAGAAATAGAAAGTGCTAAAATTGCCATTGAAAATGCAGATTTAGGCATTAAAATTGCAAAATCATCATATTTACCATCTATATCAGGATCAGCAAATATTAATACAAATTATGGACATAGATTCAAAATTCTTACTCCAGGAGGTTATAACGAATATTTTTTGAAACAAGTTTTGAAAGATAATTTAGGTTATGGTTTTGGAGTAAGCTTAAATATTCCAATTTTTAATCGTTTTCAAACAAAAAATAGAGTTGCTAAATCAAAAATTAATAGAGAACAAAGCCAATTCGCTTTAGAGAGCCAAAAATTGCAATTACAGCAAACAATTCAGCAATCTTATCTAGATGCAAAAGCAGCAATTAAAACATTCGAAGCTGCAAAAATATCTTTAGAAGCACAACAAGAAGCTTTTAAAAATGCACAAGAAAGATATAATTATGGAGATATGACCTTGTTTGATTTTGACCAAGTAAGAACTCGATTGGTAAATGCAGAAGCGACTATGATTCGTTCTAAATACGATTACGTTTTTAAAACTAAAGTGTTACAATTCTATTCTGGTGAGCTAGTTTTAGATTAAATATATACAAAAAGTTAAAAGACCCTTCAGGTTTTTAAAACCTCAAGGGTCTTTTTTTACGAGGTTTTCTTTTTGTTATCACTTATCTTTGCAAAAACTTTTTCACTTTGGCAATTATCCTTAACATAGAAACTGCAACAAAAAATTGCTCTGTAAGTTTGGCAAAAGAGGGCGTTCTTTTAGCTATTAAAGAATTAAATAACGGAAACTATTCTCATGCAGAAGTCCTGCATCCTTTTATTGTAGCTATTTTAAAAGAAGCAAATATTAAAACCTCTCAAATAGATGCTGTAGCTGTTAGTAAAGGTCCAGGTTCTTATACAGGTCTTAGAATTGGCGTTTCTGCAGCTAAAGGACTTTGTTTTGCTTTTAACAAACCATTAATTTCTATAGAAACTTTAACCTCTTTAGCACATTCAATTTCTATTGATGATGGAATTATAATACCAATGTTAGATGCCAGAAGAATGGAGGTTTATGCAGCTATTTTCGACCAAAACCATCAACAAATAAGAGAAATTAAAGCAGAAATAATAGATGAGAATTCGTTTTCTGAATATTTAGAAAACAATAAAGTTTATTTTTTAGGTGATGGAACTCAGAAATGTAAAAATACAATTACTCATAAAAATGCTGTTTTTATTGATGATCAATTTCCATCAGCAAAAGAAATGGCACAATTATCTTACAATAAGTACAAAAAAAGCGACACAGAAGATGTCGCTTATTTTGAGCCTTTTTATTTAAAGGATTTTGTGGTCATCCCAGAAAAGAAAAAGAAACCTATTTTTTAATATTTACTTGATGTGGATAAGGAATTTCGATTCCTGCTTTGTCTAACGCTAATTTAGCAGCTTCAGTTACATCAAAATAAACATCCCAATAATGCGCTGTTTTACACCAAGGTCTAACAGCAAAGTTTACAGAACTATCTGCCAATTCTGCCACAGTAACTCCAGGAGCTGGGTCTTTTAACACTTTTGAATGCGATGTTAACACATTCATTAAAACTTCTTTTGTTTGTTTAATATCGGCATCATAAGAAACACCTATTGTTAAATCTACACGTCTTGTTCCTTCAGTTGTATAATTAACAATATTACCGTTAGATAATATTCCATTAGGAATTATAATTTCTTTGTTTGATAAACCTGTTAGTTTTGTCGTAAAAATTGCAATTTCTTTAACCACACCTATTTCACCTTGAGCTTCAATTAAATCGCCCAATTTAAAAGGTTTAAAAATCATTATTAAAACGCCTCCAGCAAAGTTTGCTAAAGAGCCTTGTAGTGCCAAACCAACAGCTAAACCTGCTGCTGCTAGAATTGCCGCAAAAGAAGCCGTTTCTACTCCTAGCTTTGCAATAACGGTAATAAATAATAAGATTTTTAAAGACCAACTTAATAAATCTCCTAAGAATTTTTGTAGTGTATCATCTACACCTCTTTTTTTCATTAGCTTTTTAGACGATTTTACAATAATGCTAATAATAAACAAACCAATAATTAAAATAGCCAATGCCATTAAAACTCTTGGAGTGTATTCGATTACTAATTCTTTTAACTTTTCAATATATTCTTCCATTTTTCTTATTTGTTAGATATTATTTTACAAAAATAAAGATTCTTATTAAAGTATAAAGAGATTGTTTACAATAATAAAAATGATATGAAACCTAAAATTGCAGGGATTGTTTGAATATATAATATTCTAATTTTTTTAGTTGAATAAGCACCATAAAACCCAGCAATGGCTACGCATGTTAAAAAGAAAATAGCTGTATTTGGGTTTTTAGAAATAAAAGACCAAATTAAACCTGTTGCTAAAAAACCATTATATAAACCTTGATTAGCTGCTAAAACTTTAGTTTCTTCAGCAAATTGTTTGTTTTTTAATCCAAAGGTTTTTATGCCTTTTTGGGTAGTCCATAAAACCATTTCTAAATACATAATGTAAATATGTATAATGGCCACTAATAAAACAAGTGTTATTTGAATTGATGACATAAATTTAAAATTAAAAAGCGATTTAATGGTAAGTATCAAATCGCTTTTATAGTAGTTAGTTATATATGTAGGTTAATTTACTTCAAAAGTAATTTTTAAGTTTACTCTAAACTCAGTAACATCATCACCATTAACAACAGCACTTTGCGATTGTACAAATACAGATTTGATGTTTTTAACTGATTTTGCTGCTTGTTTTACAGCTTTTTTTGTAGCATCTTCCCAACTTTTTTCAGAATTTGCTAATACTTCAATAACTTTCATTACTGCCATAGTCTTACAATATTTTTAAATTTATATGGTAGTAAAGATATCGAAAATATTTCTAAAAACCCCAATGTTAAATTAATGTTAAGTAAAAGTTGCTTAAATGTAAACAAAATAATATATTTGTAATCAAACAAGTTAACCCTAAATAATAGAAATATGAAAAATTTAATAACTCTTTTTATTCTTTGTGTTGCTACAATAGGATATTCTCAGCAAAAAGAGCCTACTTATAAAGCAGAAGGAGATTTAGTAAAAGCAACTTATTATTCTGAAGATGGTACTATAAACACACAAGGATATTTTAAAAATAAAAAACTAACAGGCAAATGGATTCGTTTTGATAAAGAAGGAAATCAAACTCAAGTTGCATATTATAATAATGGTAAGAAAGTTGGTAAATGGTTTGTTTTAACTAATGGTTCTCTAAAAGAAATTAATTATGATAATAACGTAATTGTTAGTGTTAATGCAAGTAAATACAACAAATTTAAGCTTGCTCTTAACAAGTAGATACGTTTTTAAGATGAGTATAAAAAAGCCAAAGAATTTATTTCTTTGGTTTTTTTGTTTATTATAAAGGAAGATTTGTTTTTCCGAAAAGAACTATACACTGCATTTAAAAACTGTCCGAAAAATTTATTTTATTCCTTTAAAAAATTCTTCAGGAGAAATATTTAATTTTTCTAAAATAAAAAATAAACGCTCTAAGTCTAGTTTTGTTTTTCCTTTTTCTACTTTAAAATAACCGTTCTGTGTTAAACCTAATAAGTTAGAAACATCATATTGAGTTAAACCAACTTCAACTCTTTTTTTTGCTAATTTTTCTAAAACATTTTTATATAAAGCATTAACTCTTTCCCTTTCTCTTTCCCTTTCTCTTTCTCTTTCTCTTTTTTTCATATCTATTCCTTTTCTGATATAAAAATATGAAAAAAAAACGAGCAAAATTCTTCCATTTTGGATTAACGGAAAACCGTGAGTTTTTTTTATCACTGAAAACCGTTAATACAAAATGGAAATAGATTTTTTTGGTAGCCTAAAAAATGTTTCTCAACTTTGAGAGAAAGAAGCTTGTTATAAAAGAATTCTTCGAGGCTCAGCTTCGAGGTTTTCGTTGAAATTGTCATTCCCGTGAAAACGGGAATCTAAATACAGAAATCTAAAGTAAAAACTAAAAACCTCCGCTTGCGGAATTAAGAAATATAAAAATTACTAAATAAATGTATAACTTAAAATAGAAGCCTATGTAAATAGACAATAACAAGCAGAGGAAGTGTTACAAATGTAATGCTTTTTCTACCAATTTTTTAGAGAATTTTAACTTGGTTTACTCAACTAAAAACTCAAAATTTAATGAATAATAAACCTAAATTAAAAATTAGGTTACAAAATTTTATAATTATGAAAAAATTAATATTAGCAATGGTTTTTGTTTTTGCAACAGGAACTATGATAGGTTCTAACGCTATTCTAAATGATGTATGCTGGGATGATGCAGAAGCTGCTGTTTATTTGGCTTATGATGAAGCTATGTCTTGGCATGGTTTTGGGGGTTTAGATTTTGAAGAAGAGTATGATGTCTTTGCAAAAGCTTATGATGAATGCCTTGAAAATTGGGAGGAACAGTAATAATTATACTTCTTTTCTCAATTAAGAGAAATAATAATAAATTAAAGACCTCAAGAGTTATACCTTGAGGCTTTGATAAAAAAGATTAATATGAAAATATTTAAAATAACAATACTATTATTTTTTATTAATTGTAATATAAACTCTCAAAATTCATTTAGAGCATATTATAACGTAGAAGTAATAGATAGTACAAAATTTAAAGTACCTGAAAAGTATTTGGGAACCAAATATGAAAAGTTACTCCTAAAAAGAAAAAAAGAGACGCTTAAAACTATTTCGCTTTCAAAAAAAATAGATTTTGTTTTAGATTTTGATAAGATGAAATCTATTTTTTATTTACCTAAACAGCTAGAAGTAAAAAAAGGACATATTTCTATAATTAAGAAAATAGGAAGATTTAAGGGGGCTTACTACACAAATCAAGAAGGTGTTATATGGAGTAAAAATTCTTTTGGTCAAGATTTCTTAGTTTCTTTACCAAAAAACAAATGGAATATTACTAGCTTATCAAAAGAGTGTGGAAAATATTTGTGTTATAAAGCAACCTTAATAAATGAAATAGAAACTAGTCGTGGTTTAAAAAAAAGGTATATTACAGCTTGGTTTTCACCTGATATTCCCTTCAATTTTGGACCAAAAGAATTTAGTGGACTTCCTGATTTAATTATACAATTGCAAGAAGGTAATACTCAGTACAAATTAAAAGAAATTATTAAAATTAACAATTCAAAAATTGAACAAATCAAAACAGGAAAGAAAATTAATTTAAGAGAATTCAATTTACTGAGTAAAAAAATGTATAAAAATTTAAAATTAAACAATCCAGAATAGTTATAATAATTTTTTAGCAAATACAAAAGTGTGAAAATTTTAAATATCCAAAAAAACCAAAAAAAGATATTTCATTTTTGGTAAAGTATTTAAAAAACAATAAACTAGGCTATGAAAAAGAAAAATTTATTTATATTATTTTTTATACTTTCTGTTTCTCTCTTCTCCCAAAAAATAACCTTAACAGGCAGAGTAAAAGACAGCCTACAAAACCCTTTATCGTATGCAAATGTAATTGCAAAACCCCAAGACGTTTCTAAAAACTTACAATTTGCTATTACAGACAATGAAGGATATTATAGATTAAAACTCACAAAAGGAGATACTATAACTATTAGCATTTCTTATTTGGGTTACAAACCTATCAATTATCAATTTATAGCCTTAAAATCGGCTAAAAAAGATTTTGTATTACAACAATCTGCAGAACAATTAGATGAGGTGGTTATAGAAATGCCTGTAACTGTTAGAGGAGATACAACTACTTATAAAACCAGTAAGTTTGTAAATGGTTCTGAACGGAAATTAAAAAATGTTTTAAAAAAATTACCAGGTGTAGAGGTTTCTAAAAACGGTAGTGTTACTGTACAAGGTAAAAAAGTAACCAAAATGTTGGTAGATGGCAAAAAGTTTTTTGGTGGTAATTCTAAACTCGCTGTAGAAAACATTCCTGCAGATGCTGTTGGTAATGTACAAGTGATAGACAATTATAACGAAGTTGCTTTTCTAAAAAACCTAACAGACTCTGATGAAATGGCAATGAATATCCAGTTAAAAGAAGATAAAAAGCGTTTTGTTTTTGGTGATATTGAAGCCGGTAAAGGCAACAAAGATTTTTATAAAACCAGTGCAAATTTATTTTATTATTCGCCCAAAACGAATATCAACTTTATTGGAAACATCAATAATATTGGCGAAAAAACATTCACATTTAGAGATTATATGAGTTTTTCTGGCGGACTTAACGCTGTTTTTAGAGGTAATTTTAGTTGGAAAGGTGGCAATTTCTCTCAATTTA
The DNA here is from genome assembly GCF_058147125.1 of Polaribacter sp. 2405UD43-2. Lineage (NCBI taxonomy): Bacteria > Pseudomonadati > Bacteroidota > Flavobacteriia > Flavobacteriales > Flavobacteriaceae > Polaribacter > Polaribacter sp. 2405UD43-2. The sequence continues at coordinate 57,412 of NZ_JBYVJX010000009.1, forward strand.
TGCAAAGCAGAGACATACTTAGCAGTAAACATAAATTTGGAGCCTTAAATATTACAAAAACAACAAGTTCAAAATTAGATATTTCTGGTTATGCAATTTTTTCAAATACCAATACTAGCAGTTTTATAGAAAATAGTAACCAATACAACACATTTTCAGAAGAAAAAACGAACAAAACCAATGCCGATAATTTACTAGGGATAGGAAATTTTAATGTAGAATACACACCCAATTCTAAAGAAAAATGGTATGCAAGAACCCAAGTAAAAAGAACCAATAATAACAAAGATAATAACTTAACATCTTTGGTAAGTGCAAAGAATAATTCAATTATAACCCATAGAGATTTAAAAGCAACTTATGTAAATCAAAATATTGAGTGGCATAAAAGACAATCAGAAAAACACACGTTTTCTACAGTGTTCAATTATGTTTTTGATAAGAGTGATAAAACCAATTTTTGGCAAACAAAAGACAAAGTGTTTAATGGATTAATTCCTATTGCATCACCGCAAAAATTATATATCATCAATCAATTAAAAAACACTCAAGAACAAAACATTGATGCTATTTTTAAACACTTTTGGGAACTCAACAATAACAATCATATTTATACCACAGTTGGTAATAAATTTTTAAAGGAAAATTTTCTGACGGATGATAGTCAAACTTTAGATAATGGAGATATCAATAATTTCGCCAATGGCGGATTTAATAACAACTTCAATTTTAAATTAAACGATTTGTTTTTAGGAGTTCATTACAAATTTAGAACAGGTATTTTTACCTTTAAACAAGGGTTTTATACGCATAATTACAATTGGTCTGTAAATCAAAAAACACAAAAACACAAAAATAAATGGATTTTCTTGCCCGACTTTTTTGCAAAAATTGAGTTTAATAAATCCAAGAAAATTCAAATAAATTATAGTTTAAAAACATCATTTTCTGATGCTAGTAAGTTTGCAAATAACTTTTATTTAAGATCTTATAATTCTATTTTTAAAGGAAATGAAAACTTAGAAAACAACTTATATCACAGCGCAAGAATTTTTTACAGCAGGTTTAGTTTGTACAGAGGTTTAATATTATTTGCTAACCTTAACTACAACAAGCAAATAAAAGGAGTTAGAAGTGCTGTAGAATTTGATAAAAACAATCCAGACCCAGCATTAAGAATCAATCAGTTTTTAACTGCAAAATTGTTTCATAATCCTTCAGAAAATTTAAGAGGAAATATCAACCTTCAAAAAAGTATAAAAAAAATTAAATACAAATTCGATGTTGGTTTTAGCAACTCAAAATATATTCAAGAAATAGACAATATTTTGCAAACCAATAAAAATAATAGTTATAATTATGAAGTTGGTTTAGAAACGTTGTTTGATAATTTTCCAACCATAGAAGTTGGAATAAGCAGAGATATTGGGCGTTTTATTTCTAGCAACAACACCTCAAAATTTGTAACTACAGAACCTTTTGTAAAGATAGATTACGATTTTTTAAAAGGATTTATTTTCAATTTCGATTACAAAAAAAGTATGTATCAAAACAAAAGTCTAAATCAAAAAAACACTTACGAAATTGCCAATGTAACCTTGTCTTATAAAAAAGAAAACAGTGCTTGGTCTTATAAAATAAAAGCTCAGAATTTGTTTAATGCACAATTTAAACAAAGCAATAGTTTTTCAGATTATCTAATTTCAGACACAAAAACGTTTATTCTACCAAGAATAATTATGTTTAGTATTGGGTATAATTTGTAGCCAATAATATTACAATTTTAAAGAGATAAGAATTTTTGAAAACTTGCTAACTCCTTCCCTTTAGGGAAGGTTGAGATGGACTTTTTTTACTTCCGTCCAAAATCTGCAGGAATTTCTCCCCAAGCTTTGGTTTCCCATTTTAAAATAGGATTTTTAAACGTATTTTCTTTTAGCCATTTTTCAGCCCTTTTTATCAACTCTAATAAATCTTTATTAGAAGCATCAAAAAGAATGTTGGTTTTACATTTTTTTTGACGAACCCAACTCATCGCAATTTTAGAATCAGAATATATAGGAATATTTTCTTTGTTTTTACTTTTTAAAAGTGCAATTCCATGAACTAGAGCCAAAAACTCACCAATATTATTAGTTCCTTTTTTAAATGGACCTTTTTTAAAAATTTCTTTTTTATTATGTGTTAAAACACCTCTATATTCCATTTTACCTGGATTTCCACTACAAGCTGCATCCACAGCAATACTTTCTAAAATAGGCGTTCCATATTTAGCTTTTTCAGAAGATGATAAAGTAGGTTTTTTGGTGTTTTTACCTTTATAAGCTTCATATTTTTTGGTGGATGCAATTTCAGCTTCATCTAAATTAGTAAAAGATTTGTATTGAGCGCCTTCAAAACCATCAATTTGTTGTTTACAAACTTTCCAAGAAGTAAAAACACCCGTTTTTCTTCCTTTCCAAACAACGTAAAACTTTTTTTTAGGCATTTGTAGATAAAATAACTTCTTCTATAACTTTAGGAAAATACTTTTGCTCTAAAATATGAATTTTTTCAGCAATTTTTTCAGGAGAATCTTTGGCTGAAAGAGCCGTTTTTGCCTGAAAAATGATGGCTCCTTCATCATAATTGGTATTTACATAGTGAATTGTAATACCTGTTTCGGTTTCTTTATTTTCTTTTACAGCTCTGTGAATATGCATTCCATACATACCTTTTCCACCATAATTTGGTAACAAAGCAGGATGAATGTTAATAATTTTATTAGGAAAAGCATCAATAATATTTTCAGGAATTTTCCATAAAAACCCAGCTAAAATTATATAATCAGCTTCTTTTTTTAAGATATTTAAAATCGTATCCGATTTAGAAAAGTCATTTCTGTCAAAATGTAAACACTTGGTATTTAGGTTTTTACACCTATCAAAAACTTTGGCATACTCATTGTTACACAATACATTAGTAACAATAGCTGTCTTAGTTAGATTAAAAAACTTAATAATATTTTCTGCGTTCGTACCAGAACCAGAAGCAAAAATTACAATACGCTTCATATACTATAAATCTAGGTTACAAAAAAAAGAATAATTATTAACAAACTGATTATTTTTAAGGAGAGATTAATTTTTTTTCTTTACTTTTAGTAATCATTTTTCGGACAAAAATTAGTTATAATTATAAAGATTTGTATTTTTGCACCGATTTAAATTTTAAAAAAACAAAAAAATTATGTCAGACATTGCATCAAGAGTAAAAGCGATTATCGTAGACAAGTTAGGAGTAGACGATAACGAAGTAACAACAGAAGCTAGCTTCACAAACGATTTAGGAGCAGATTCTTTAGATACTGTTGAGTTAATTATGGAATTCGAAAAAGAATTTGATATTCAAATTCCGGACGATCAAGCTGAAAACATAGGTACAGTTGGCCAAGCAGTTAGCTATATAGAAGAAGCAAAAAAGTAATATTTATATGCAGTTAAAACGAGTTGTAGTTACAGGACTTGGCGCATTAACGCCAATTGGTAATAATATTGAAGAATATTGGAACGCCTTAGTTAACGGAGTTAGCGGAGCAGCACCTATCACACACTTTGATGCTGCCAAGTTCAAAACTCGTTTTGCATGTGAATTAAAAGATTTTAACGCTACCGATTTTATACATAGAAAAGAGGCGCGTAAAATGGACAAATTTACACAGTATGCAATGGTTGCTTCAGACGAAGCTATTGCAGATGCTGAATTAAATTTAGAAACAATTAACAAATTACGCGTTGGTGTAATTTGGGGAGCAGGAATAGGTGGTTTAGAAACTTTTCAAAACGAAGCTATAAATTTTGGCGCTGGTGATGGTACTCCAAGATTTAACCCATTCTTTATTCCAAAAATGATTGCTGATATAGCTCCTGGTAATATTTCTATTAAAAATGGATTTATGGGGCCTAACTACACAACAGTATCAGCTTGTGCATCATCAGCAAATGCTATGATAGATGCTTTAAACTATATTAGATTAGGACATTGTGATGTTATTGTAACTGGTGGTTCTGAAGCTGCTGTTACACAAGCAGGTGTTGGTGGGTTTAATGCAATGAAAGCATTATCTGAAAGCAATGAAAGCCCAAAAACAGCCTCAAGACCTTTTGATGCAGAACGCGATGGTTTTGTGTTAGGTGAAGGTGCAGGAGCAATTGTTTTAGAAAGCTATGAACACGCAAAAGCTAGAGGAGCAAAAATTTATGCAGAAGTTATTGGAGGAGGAATGTCTTCTGATGCTTATCATATGACAGCTCCACATCCAGAAGGGATTGGTGTAATTGCTGTGATGAAAAACTGTTTAGAAAATTCTGGTATAAAACCAGAAGATGTAGATCATATTAATACGCATGGTACTTCTACTCCATTAGGAGATGTTGCTGAGTTAAAAGCAATCTCAGAAGTTTTTGGAGAATATGCAAAAAACATCAACATTAATTCGACAAAATCTATGACGGGTCACTTATTAGGAGCTGCAGGTGCTATTGAATCGATTGCATCAATTTTAGCAATGAAACACAGCCTTGTTCCTCCAACAATAAATCACGTTAACGTAGACGAAAATATCAATCCAGAATTAAACTTAACGTTAAATAAACCTCAAAAAAGAGAGATTAAAGTTGCAATGAGCAACACGTTTGGTTTTGGAGGTCATAATGCATGTATTGCATTTAAAAAGTTAGAAGAATAATACTCTATGAATTTTATTCGTAAAATAGTGAAGCCTCATTCTGAAGAGGATACTGAATTATATTACGAATTAAAAAAACTGCTCAATTTTTCTCCAAGAAGTATTAACAAATATAAAAAAGCATTTACACATAGATCTGTGCAAATGTTAGATAGAAAAGGAATTCCCATTAATTATGAGCGCTTAGAGTTTTTAGGCGATTCTATTCTTGGCTCTGTGATTGCTGCTTATTTATACAAGAAAGTACCAACAGGTACAGAAGGGTATTTAACACAAATGCGCTCTAAAATTGTAAGCAGAGAGCATTTAAATGAATTAGGTAAGGATTTAAATTTAATCCGTTTTGTTAAAAGTAATATAGACCAAGCTAATGTTGGCGATAATATTTATGGAAATATTTTTGAAGCTTTAATAGGTGCTATTTATTTAGACAAGGGCTATAATACTTGTCAAAAGTTTATTTATGAAAATGTAATTATTCCTTATGTTGATATCGAAAAATTGGAAGGTAAAATTACAAGCTATAAAGGTTTAATTATAGAGTGGTGTCAAAAACAGAAGAAAAAGTATTCTTTTAATACTTATGAAGATTCAGGAAATGAAACTATAAAACACTTTAGCGTTAAAATTTGTATAGATGGAGAGCAGATTGCGAAAGGGCGAGCTACATCAAAGAAAAAAGCAGAAGAACAAGCATCAAAAAGAGTGTATTATGCTTTTCAAAAGCAAATAACTTTAAGTTAAATAACGATATCGTTTTCGTTAAATTTAACATTAAAACTCATAAACAATTAGTAATTTAGCCACCTCATAAAAACTAGTTTTAGTTATAATTTATGCAGGTACACGCTTTAGAATTAGATGATTTTTGCGAAGAAGAATATTCTTTAATAGGAATTCATTCTACATTAGAAGATTATAAACTTGCCTATTTGCTTAACAAAAATCTAAACACCAAACTTTACAAAGCAAAAGAAGATTTAGAGTTTGTTAGAGAAAAAAAGAAAGCCTCTTTTTCTATCTATAATTACGAAAATATAAAATATGATTTTGATTGGTTTTTAATTGCAAATAGTTATAGAAGAGAAAATCAAACCGTATCTAACGAATTATTGTTAACATCAGAAACAAAAACGTATTTAATACCAGAAAAGAAAAAAGTAGATTTTTTTTTAAAAATTAGCGGAGAAGCAGAGTACGAATTTGTATTAAAAATAATCCATAAAATTAAGTCTATTAATAATGTAATTACTGCATATTTAATAGATAAAAACGCATTAAAGTCTAAAGACTTTTTAATATTTTAAAAATGAAAGCATACAAAAAAACCAAAATAGTTGCCACATTAGGACCCGCAACAAGTAGTAAAGAAATATTAACAGAATTAGCAATAGAAGGGGTTAATGTTTTTAGAATTAATTTTTCGCATGCAGAATATGAAAATGTTAAGCAAACTGTAAAAACCATTAGAGAAATTAATGAAGAAAACGGTTTTAATGTAGCAATTTTAGCAGATTTACAAGGACCAAAGTTACGTGTAGGAGTTATGGAAGAAAATGTAATCTTAAATGATGGAGATACATTTACTTTTACAACAGAAGAATGTATAGGTACAAAAGAAAAAGCTTTTATGACGTATCAACGTTTTCCAAAAGACGTAAAAGTTGGAGAGCAAATTATGGTAGATGATGGTAAATTATTATTCGAAGTAATAGCTACAGACAAAGACAAAAAAGTAGTTGTAAAAGTTATTGTTGGAGGACCACTAAACTCTAAAAAAGGAGTAAACTTACCAAATACCGCTATTTCTTTACCTGCGCTTACAGAAAAAGATAAAGAAGATGCCATTTTTGCATTAGGAATAGAAGTAGATTGGATTGCTCTTTCTTTTGTAAGAACACCAGAAGATTTAAGAATGTTACGCGATTTAATTGATGAGCATTCAGAATATAGAGTTCCTGTAATTGCAAAAATTGAAAAACCAGAAGCTGTTGCAAATATGGATGCATTAATTCCTTATTGTGATGGATTAATGGTTGCACGTGGAGATTTAGGTGTAGAAATACCAATGCAAGATGTACCGTTAATTCAGAAAAAATTAGTAAGACGTGCAAAAAGAGCTAGAATTCCTGTAATTATTGCAACTCAGATGATGGAAACAATGATTGATAATTCTGTACCAACAAGAGCAGAAGTAAATGATGTTGCCAATTCTATTATGGATGGAGCTGATGCAGTTATGCTTTCTGGAGAAACATCTGTTGGTAAACATCCAGTTAGAGTTATTCAAAAAATGGCAGAGATTATTAAAGCAGTAGAAAACTCTAGAATGATTAAAGTTCCGCTAGAAGCTCCCCATATTAGAACCAATAGATTTATTACAAAATCAGTATGTCATCATGCAGCATTAATGGCAAATGATATTGATGCAGCAGCCATATCTACATTAACAAATAGTGGGTATACTGCATTTCAGATTTCTGCTTGGAGGCCGCAATCTAAAATATTAGCATTTTCATCAGAAAAAAGAATTTTAGGAAAACTAAACTTACTTTGGGGGGTTAAAGCTTTTTATTACGACAAACAACTAAGTACAGATGATACTGTTGTAGAGATTAATGAAATATCTAAAGAAAAAGGATATGTAAAAGAAGGCGATTTAATGATAAACCTTACTTCTATGCCAGTAGAAGCTAAAGGTATGGTAAATACATTAAGAGTTTCTGAAATAGAATAGAAAGCTCTTTATTATTAAAATTTATAAAAGCAATCTAACATCTAGGTTGCTTTTTTATGCTTATAACTTTAATTTTTTAGAAATAATAATAGCATCATTGGTTACAAAAGGCATAGGCATCATTTCTGCTGTTCTTGATTTGATTGAGAAGTTTGGGTTTTGTAGTAAATCGTAAGAAATTTCATTTAAAATAATATCTAAATCATCATCTTTTAAAATATTAAAAGAAAGTGTTACTTCTTTGTCTTTGTTTGCTAAATGATAAATTAAAAAAGTTCCTTTTTTTACCCTATAATTTTTACCTTCATTTGCCAAAACATCATTTACTTTAAATTGATGTAATTTGAGTTCTTTTTGGGTAATAAACTCTAGTTTGTTAACTTTTCTGTTAAAAGAAAGTGTAAACTCTAAAAAACGTTTGTTGCCAATAATGGTGTCTAAATCAATTTCTATATCTGATGATGGAATGTTTTTATAATCCGTTTTTTTATGATAGGAAAAACGTGTATTGTATTTGCTCTTAGTTTCTGCATTTGCAATACTTCCTTTTGTGGCATTATCGTCAAAAATTTGTTTGGTATAATCATCTAAAGTTGTGTTATAAGTGCCAAAATAAGCAGTTTTATTATCTGTATTCTGAATATAAACAATACTATTAGGCTTTTTCTTATCAACAGAAAAACCACTATTATAGGTTGCTAAACCAAAGAAAATTAGTGTGAATAAACCTGCTGTTTTTTGCATCCAAAAAGATTTTTTTTGATGAAAAGTAAAAATCATCAAACCAAAAACGAATGCAATTAAAATTCCGCTAACAAATAAGATTTTTAAGCCTAAACCAACAGGAAATACTTTTATTAATGGCGCAAAAATATAAATAGTAGGAATTGAGATAATGGTAAATAAAATACGTTTCGATTTTTGTTCTAAATTCATAAAAACAGCAATGGCTAAAATGATTAAAGCACAAAAAACCGGAATGATAAAAAAACCTGCACCTTTTAAAGAACCGCTAATTAAAAAATTAATGATTAACCAAATTAAAATTGGAGCAATCAATAAATCAGTCGTTTTTTCGTGTTTAGAAATGTATTTGTAGCATTTGAATAGTATCCAAAGATTTAAGAAGACAAAAGCAGCAATGTATTGATATCCATTATAAGTAAAACCGTGTAAAATGTCTTGGTACTGAGGATGCATCATCAATATTAATTTCCAGATTCCAAAAGAAATTCCGCCACATAAAATTACCGATAAAAGAAAAATTCCTAAACCTTTTACAATTCCTTTTACAGAGAGTTTCTTTTTTTTAAATCCGAAGAAAAGCAAAAGAATAAAGATTGCAATTGCAATAACCAACATTGGTAAAACCCAAGAAAAAGGATAGGTTGCTAACTTTACAAACGGAAAATTTACATAGACAAAATCTTTATCAGAATTTAAATTAGATAAATCTGAATTTGCAAAATAATTTACGGTTGATGAAAAATAATCTACCTGATGTAAGAGTGTTTCTCTGTCTAAACGTTGGTAAGAATCTTGTGATGTATGATAATCGAAATGATCTCCAATAAACGCAAAATTGAATCCGTTTATATTTGCTTTTTCTCTAAAAACGGTTAAATCTGTATCATTTGGCAACTTTTTGTAAATGCTGTACATTAAAGAATTTGCAGCAGGATAATTGGGTTTTGCTTTTAAAAACTCAGATAATAATTTGCTGTTTTTTCCATTGGTTTCCATTAACATATAACTTGGGCCTCCACTTCCTCTGGCTTCAAAATTTAACACCAAACCAACGTCTTTTTTCCAAGAATGCGCATCAACAAAAGCTTGTGCGCCTAATAAACCCAACTCTTCTGCATCAGAAATTAAGATGATAATATCATTTTTAGGTTGTTTGTTTTTTTCTAAGAAAACTCTAATTCCTTCTAAAATGGTAACCACGCCAGAACCAGCATCACTTGCGCCCAAAGAAGAATGAGGGTTAGCGTCATAATGGGTTAACAACATTAACGCTTTTCCGTTTTCAGAACCTTTAATTCTTGCTAAAATATTTTCTGTTGTTGTTGCAGAAAACCATTTTTTGTTAATTGCAGTTTGGGTTTGTATTTCCGTTTTTAAACCTAATTTCTGTAATTCATTTACAATATAATCTTGAACCTTTTTATGATTTTTAGAACCTGTATAATGAACCTCTTTGCTAATGTTTTTTAGGTGATATAGCGCATTATTTATAGAGAATTCGTTTTTTAAAGCAACTTTTTCTGAATTAAATGAGGGTTTTAAATCAGAAAAACTCCAATAAATTACACCCAAAATAATTAGTACAGAAACAAGAGAAGAAAAGGTTTTCATTTTGCGAAATTAGTTTTTATAAAAGTAAGAAATAAAAAAAACTTAAAGTTAATGTTGCATAGAACATAAAAAACACTAAATTTAAAACAACTAAAACTAATTATTATGGGTATAAAAAGCTTTCAAGGAAAAAGAGACACCAGCCAAAAAAAAGAAGAATCTCAAATTTTAGTGTCTGATTATATGACCAAAAAATTGATAACATTTAAAGCTGAAGATTCTTTAGATTATGTTATAGCACAATTAATAGCTCATAAGATTTCTGGAGGGCCTGTAGTAAATGATAAAAATGATTTAATAGGAATCATTTCTGAAACCGACTGTATTAAACATATTTCTGAGAGCAAATATTATAATATGCCTTCTGACATTAATAATACTGTTGGTAAATATATGGTTAAAGATGTAGATACTATTGATAAAAATATGAATATTTTTGATGCTGCATTTAAGTTTATTAGTTCGCACAGAAGAAGATTTCCTGTTGTAGAAAACGGAAAATTAATTGGGCAATTAAGCCAGAAAGATGTTCTTAAAGCCACCTTAAAAGTAAAAGGAACTACTTGGAAATAAAAGCGAATCAATCTCTTTTAATCAATAAAAATGTCTCATTTTCTAAGGCTAAATACCCTTGGTCGTAAATATAAAAATAGGTATTACCTGTTTTTGTTTTATAGATGGATGTAAAAAACTGAAAGTCAAAACCTTTATCATATAATTTAGTTCTAGACACTTTTGTTTTTCCAGAGCTGTTTAATTCTGATAATATTTTATAGTTTTTTCGAAGACGATTGTTAATATTTCTAATTAGGTTTTTACTATCTTTATTTACTTTGTTATTATATGCATTTCTGCAATAATCAGAGCAAAACTTTTTATCAATTCTGCCTTTTACAGGCTCTTTACATTCTAAACATTCTCTAGCTTTCATAGTTTTCTTTTTTTAATTCATACCAATTTACTTTTACATCTTTGTAATCAAATTCATTGACAAATTGCAATCCAATTTTTTGTAAAATTTTGTTAGAACCAATGTTTTTAACATCAGCAGCACCATAAATAATATTGTAATTCATTTCTTTAAATCCATACTCTAAGCAAGCAACAGCAGCTTCTAAACCATACCCTTTTTTCCAATATTTAGGAATAAATCTGTAACCAATATCAATAAAATTTTGAAATCCATTTAACGCTTCTTTTTTTCCTTGATTTAGTTTTAAACCAGACCAACCAATAAAATTGTCAGACTTTTTTTCTATAGCTGCAAAACGCCCAATACCTCTTTTTTTATACTGTTCTTTAATAAAAATAATATTTTTTGAAGCGTCTTTTTTAGTTGTAATAGGATCGTTTCCTAAATATTTATGCACATCAACATTTGAATCTAATTCAAACATTCCGTCAACATCATTTTCTTGAAGCTCTCTAAGAATAAGCCTTTCCGTTTCTAAATAAAATTTCATACGTTAAAAGTAAGTAAAATTATTCGTTTACAAACGACTACAAATAATTACAACCGAAAGTAAATGTTTTGTAACCGAATAAAACTTTAATGGTATCGCAACTTTGCAGAGTCAAAACGAATTGACAAAAACAAAATAATAATTTAAAAACTTATCTTATGAATACGTTAAGAAACAAAGTACAGTTAATTGGAAACTTAGGAAACAACCCAGAAATCATTACCTTAGAATCTGGAAAGAAATTAGCAAAATTCTCATTAGCGACTAATGAAAGTTATACAAATGCTTCAGGTCAAAAAATACAGAATGTTGAATGGCATTCGTTAGTTGCTTGGAACAAAACCGCAGATATTATTGAAAAGTATGTAACCAAAGGAAAAGAAATTGCCATTGAAGGCAAGTTAACTTCTCGTTCTTATGAAACCAAAGAAGGTGAAAAAAAATATGTTACTGAAGTTGTTGTAACAGAATTGTTACTTTTAGGAAGAAACTAGTTCTTGAAAATTTGTTACAAATATGAAAAAGCCTGTTCTTTTTAAGAACAGGCTTTTACTAAATGTATTTCACTCAATATATTAAAATCCTGTACCAGGATCTTCAGGGCTTTGTGCCTGAGCTTTTTGTGGGTTTAATATCATATATGTGCCTAATGCAGTTAAAGCTGCGTATTTACCGTAATTACCTATCTTTTTAAGAGCGTCTTTACGAGAAATTTCTTGCGTATTTTCAATTTGTTTTTTCATTCTGTTTTGTTTTAAAAAGTTCTCGTTATTTATTCTAAGATTATTTTTTTATTTAATTTTCCTTTTACCGAAGTTAATTGAACAATATAAACACCTTTAGTTAAATTAGGCAATGCAATTTCTTTATTAGCTGTTGCGTTAAAAGTAGTATTTACTACTTGTTTGCCAAGAACATTAAATAGTTTAACAGTTGTTTTCCCTTTTTCTAAGCCAACAATTTTTAAGTTATTATTATTTGTATAAATACTAACACTTTCTAATAAAGCATCATCCGTACTTAAAACAGAAGAAGGTTTTGTATGTAAATAAAATCTTCCTGTACCGTTTACAGCTTGGTTTAGAGTAATTGTATATTCAGTATTTGCTTCATCTAAACGAGTAAAAGTATTGGTGTTTCTATCTTCTAAAAATACTTTCATATTAGAAGGTAAGTTTAAAGCCTGAGCAGAGAAGGTTAATTTTTTACCAGCCCCAGCTTTAAGTCCCACAGGAATTACCATAATTTCTAAATCAGAATTTGGTAAAGATTGAATTTGGTATTTTTTTCCTTTATTTTTACCTAACAATTCTGTATAAACATCAAACTTGTTTTCTACGCCAGAAAAAGTTTCACCATCAAATCCATTATCAAATCCTTTGGTTGCTTTTTCATTATAATATACTTTAGCATATCTGTGTAATGTTCCGTCAGTAATATTTAATTGTACTTCAGGATTTGCAGCGGTTTTTAAAAAGGTATCAGTTGTTTGATGAGACTGAGTTCCTTCTTCAAAAGTTAAGTTTCCAGCCGAAGAACAACTAACAAAGAATCCTTGACCAGGAGCTACTTTAAACGCAGCAGTAGAAATTTTAGCATCGTAGTTTTTAGTAGTAGGATTCCACACCCAAATAGTTTTTTGTGTTAATTTACTTGAATTAGAAGCTAAATCTAAAAAAGTTTCACTGTTTATGTAAGATGCAAACGGATTGCTAACTAAGTTAAAAGGCGTACCTGCACCCACAGTAATTGCTTTGGTTACATTATCGGTATTCATAGTACCCGTAAAAGAAATATCTTTTGTGGCAGAAGTTTTTACAGAATAACCAGTTGCTGTACCAAAAGTACCACTACCACCAGCTTGAACATAGGTCCAGTTACTAGAAGCTACCCCATTATTGTAGGTTGCAATTCCTCTGTTGTTTCCGTTTCCAGAAGCAATAGAGTTATTAGTAATATAAGTATCATTATAAGCTTGTCCTGTAACAGGAGCACCTACTAAATGCCATCCTTCCGCATTACCAGCTGTGAAAGATAAATTTCTTTTGTAAGTTACTGTACCTCCTACGGTTGATGTACCATCAGCTTTTAATGTAGCACCAGATTCAATAGTTATGTTGCTAGTATTTACAGTTGTACCCGTTGCAATTGTTGGGTAGTTTGTAAGACCAGAAGGAATTACAACGGAATGTGTTGTTGGTACTGCACCAGTATTCCAGTTGGTTGTTGTAGCCCAATTAGAATCTGTGGTTCCTGTCCAAAGAGAAGCAACAGTAAAGCTTAATCTTCTTAATGAAGCAAAATTTGAACTTGGCGTCCAAGAAGTTGTAGAAATAAATCGGAAATATTTATATGCTTTTTTTGCTGTTAACGGAATTGTAATATCTTGTTGGTTGTCAGCTACTACCGTTTCTATAGTTCCACTTATATCATCCCAAGTAGAATTATCGGTACTTCCTTGTATTTTCCATTTAGAATTACCTGGACTACCTTTTCCTGAATGACCAGAATCAAATTGGTACTTTGCATGGCTAACTAATATAGGATTGTAATTGTTTGCTAATTCAAACTGATAACCTTCTCCTACTGGAAATGCAGTACCATTTATAAGTCTAGGACCAAAAGTACTTGCAGCATTAAAAATATTATCCCATTTACTGTCTCCATTATTACTGAAATTTGAATTAGAAACTGCTGCATAAGGTCTATTAAAAAGACTAGTTTGTCCAGTAGCACTTGTATTTAATGCAGAAAAATCACCTGTTGTAATATTAGATTTTAATACTGTACCGGTGTAAGCATGAGAACTTAAATATATAGATCCGTTTCTATTTGTAGAATTACTAAAAGCTGTCTCCCCAGGATTAGGACCATCTGCAGTTGTAGTTCGTTTCATTGCAATTGCAAAAGTACTACCACAGGTAATAGAAGACAAATCAATTTTTGTTGCTACCCAGTCATTATCTTTACCAAAAACACCATTTGCATGCGAACTGATAAGACCTGCAGGAACTTCTGTCCAAGCAGCACCTGTTGTTGGATCTGCACCTGTTGCTGAGCTTCTGTAATAAAATTTATTTTGATCATCAATATTTGTACTTCCATTTTCAAAATATCTAGATCTTGTAGCTATTGTAAAATATTTACTACCTCCACCATCATAAGCAGAAAGATCTACAGAATTAACTACAGCCCATACTACAGCAGCATTATTAGCGGCACCACTACTTGTAATTCTTACGGTTGCAGAGTAATCTGCAGCAGTTGCAACTGGGTAATTATTAGTAGGTCTTGTATATCCTGCATCAGCCTCACTTGGTGCTCCATCACCTGTTGTACCAATTGAGGTTGTACCAGATTCTGTAGTAAAAGTATAGCCGGCACCGCTAGCAAATCTTCCATCTTCATGGTAGATTAAATCTTCTCCAGTAATACCTGTGGTATTTGTTATTTGAGCCTGTATGTAAAAACACGATAAGGCTAGCAAAATAAATAAAGTAATTTTTTTCATTTTAAGTGATTTTAATTAGAGTGGTAAAATTATGCATTAATAACCTTTAATTTAGGTGGTTGGCTATTCAAAATAGGAGGGGTAATTGTGCTTTTTCTACTTATTTTGTTAGTTTTCAAGGGTTAACAATCCAAACGAAGTTGGTGTGTGAAAATTTGGGTTTGCTGTTTTTGGGTTTGCCCAAGTAATCCAAGTGGGTTCAAAACTGTTGTTTTTTTGTTGATTGTATTTTGCTCTGTAAATACCCGTTTCTATAACTCCGTTTTTTAGTAAGTTTAACTCTTTTAAAGATTGCAATGTAATTGCAATTTCTACAACAAAATGGTTTTCTTTTATTGATGATTTTACGGCTATTTCTTTTGATGGCCAATTCCAATTAAAATCGAATTCTTTATTTGGTTTTGCTTTAAAATCCATAATTCTTGCTGTTGTGTCTATTTCTAAACAATAATAAGGGTTTAAAGAAGCATCGCTTCTAAAAAACAATTCTACTCTATCAGAATTATTAATGCTATCATTTTTGTCTTTAGAAGGGTGTATATGAGTTTGATTGTCATCAACTTTAAATTGAAAGAATATTTTTTCTGAATTATGAATCGCTCTAAATTCTATTTTTTTTACAGGGTCATTATCCCAAGGAGAAGAGAAATCGGTTAAACTATTTGCTTTTTTCCAAACAGGATGATTTCCATCACCTGAAATAATTATTTCTTTATTTTTTATTGATTTTACCTTGTATGTTTTCATTTAAATGATTTTATATCAACCCAAAAAATCTAGGCAACCAAAGACTTAATTCTGAAAAGTAAGTTACTAAAAATAAAGAAACTATCATTGCTAAAAATAGCGGTAATAATGGTTTTACTACTTTCTCTATAGTTGTATTGGCAACGCCAACACCAACAAAAAGTACAGAACCAACAGGTGGCGTACACAAACCAACACATAAATTTAAAACCATAACGATACCAAACTGAATAGGATCCATGCCTAACTTTGTAATTATAGGTAAAAAGATGGGTGTAAAAATTAACACTGCAGGAGTCATATCCATAAAAATACCAACAAACAACAATAGTAGATTGATTATTAAAAGAATTATAATAGGATTATCACTCAAAGATAAGAGTAAATTACTAATATCTTGCGGAATGTTTTCATAAGACATTACCCAAGACATACTCATAGAAGCACCAATTAATAGCATTACAATTGCAGTTGTACCACAAGATTCAAGCAAAATTTGAGGCAAATCTGTTACTTTAATTTCTTTGTAAAAGAAACCTAAAAGTAAGGTGTATAAAACCGCTACAGCAGATGCTTCTGTTGCAGTAAAAATACCTGCAACAATACCTCCAATAACTACAAATAATAACGTTAAACTAGGAAAAGCTTTTATAAATGTTTTACCTACTTGTTTTAAAGTACTTCTTTTACCAACTTTGTAACCTTTCTTTTTTGCCCAAAAAGAAGCAACAAGCATTAGAAGTAATCCTGTTAAAATACCAGGAATATAACCTGCAATAAAAAGTGCAGCAATAGAAACACCTCCACTTGCTAAGGAATAAACTATAAGTACATTACTTGGGGGAATAATTAAACCTACAGTGGAGGATGTTATATTTACTGCCGCACCAAATTCTTTTGAATAACCTTCTTTTTCCATTTCTGGACCTAAAATACTACCCATTGCTGAGGCTGATGCCATTGCAGAACCTGCAATAGAGCCCATTAACATTGCTGCAATTACATTAATTAAAGCCAACCCTCCAGGAAGAGAACCTACTAGTGTTTTGGCAAAATCTATTAAACGATGGGCAATACCTCCTTTATTCATTAATTGACCTGAGAGGACAAAAAATGGAATGGCGAGTAGCGCAAAACTATCTAAACCTGTGGCGACTCTTTGAGACACAGTTGTTAAAGCAGGTATAAAAGGAATACTTACCATCATTGTTAATAATGATGATATAGCAATACTCCATGCAACAGGAACACCTATTAATAAAAGGGTTAAAAAACTAAAAATTAAAACGAGTATTGGTAAATATTCCATCATAATTGTTTGTATAAAATATCGGTAATTTTGTAATAAATTATTAAAATTCCACTAATTGGAATTACTAAATAAACAAGTGCTAAAGGTATTTGTAAAGCAGGTGAATATTGCTCTAATGTAAGGGTGATATATACCAATCTTAAACCACCACCTACTAAAGCAAAAAAGCAAAAAAGTATAATAATACAGTTGATAAAAACTTTTAATTTTACTTGCCCCTCTTTATTCAATTTTGCAGGTAATAAATCTATTGCCACATGCATTCTTCTTCCAGATATATATGCAGCTCCAAGAACTCCAACCCAAATCATTAAATAGCGTGCAAGCTCATCTGTAAAAGAACTTGGTGTACCTACAATAAAACGTGTAAATACTTGCCACAAAACGTTTATTACCATAACACCCATAATTATAACAAGCGAGATTCCTAATATTTTATCAATTTTTTTTCTGAATTTCATCTTAAATATTATTTGTGCAAATAAAATTGCATTTAAAAAATGTTTTTTATTGAATTGATTTTATTCTTGTTATCAATTCATAAATTTCTTTATTGCTTTTGTATTCATCATACATAGAAGAAACCTTTTCTTGAAATAATGATTTATCTGGTTTTACTACTGTAACACCTGCTTTTTTTACTGCTTCTATAGCTTCTGTTTCTGCTTTTGCCCACAATTCTCTTTGGTGTTTTACTGAAGCATCTGCTGCATTTTGCATCCAAACTTGTTCTTTAGGTGATAATTTATCCCATAAATGCGTACTCATTATTAATACATCTGGTATGGTTGTGTGCTCGTCTAAAGAATAGAATTTACACACTTCATAATGCCTAGACAAGAAAAATGAAGGCGGGTTATTTTCTGCGCCATCTACAACACCTTGTTGTAATGCTGTATACAACTCTCCGTATGAAATTGGTGTTGGAGAACCTCCAAGACTACTTACCATATTCATAGCAGTAACACTTTCCATTACTCTTATTTTTAAGCCTTCTAAGTTTTTAGGTTCTAAAACAGATTCGTTTTTGGTGTAAAAACTTCTGCTACCAGCATCATAATATCCTAAGCCTTTAAGCCAATATTTTTTACCTCCGTCTAATAATTCTTTACCTATTTCACCATCTAAAACTCTAAAAGTTTGCGCTTTGTTTTTAAATAAAAAAGGAAGTCCTAATACTTTCATATTAGGAGAAAAATTTTCCATAACTGCAGCAGAAACTTTTGTCATATCTAGACTTCCTATTTGCAACAATTCTAAACATTGTCTTTCTGAACCTAGTTGCTGATTTGGATAAATTTCTAGTTTTAAAGCGCCCTTAGAATTTCTTTCTAATTCTTGCCCCATAAAAACCATAGCTTTATGTACAGGATGGCTCATATCTAAACCATGAGCTAACTTTATAGTTTTATTTTGTTTTTTTGTTTCGCATGAACTAAAGGCAAAAACTAAAACAAACGCGTATAAGAGTACTTTTTTCATTTTAAAATTATAGTTTATCTTTATTTTACTGATTTTATAATTTTAAAAGTAGCTTTAACGTTTTCTTCTAAAGTTTTAAAATCGTTATTTGCCAAAATTTCTTTTGATATCAATTTAGAGCCCATACCTACACAAGTTACACCAGCATTAAACCATCCTTTTAAGTTTTCTTTTGTGGGAGATACACCACCTGTAGGCATAATACTTGTCCAAGGTTGTGGTCCTTTAATTCCTTTTACAAATTGAGGACCGTAAATATCACCAGGGAAAAGTTTTATGATTTCACATCCTAATTCTTCTGCTCTAGTGATTTCGGTTAATGTACCACATCCTGGAGACCATAATATTTTTTTACGATTACAAGCAATTGCAATATCTTCTCTTAAAACAGGAGTTACTACAAAATTTGCTCCTAATGACATATATAATGAAGCTTGCCCTGCATCTGTTACAGAACCAACTCCCATTATCATTCCTGGTAATTCAGCAATAGCATACTTAGTTAACTCGCTAAAAACTTCGTGAGCAAAATCTCCACGAGCGGTAAACTCCATTAAACGAGCTCCACCATTGTAACACGCTTTTAATACTTTTTTGCTAAGTTCTATATCTGTATGAAAAAATAAAGGAATCATACCTGTTTCTTTCATTGCTTGTGCTACTTCTATTCTTGTAAATTGTGCCATCTTATTTATGTTTAATTGTTTAAATGTGTAAAAGTTTAAGCGTTAAAATGTTATACAATTCAACGCTTAAACAATTTAACATAATTTATCTTGCTACACGTCCAGAGGCATCACCTCCCATTAATTTTTCTACTTCAGAAACTGTTACCAAGTTTGCATCACCTTTAATAGTGTGTTTTAAACAAGAGGCAGCAACTGCAAAATCTAAGGCATTTTGATCATCTTTTGGGTATTTTAATAATCCGTAGATTAAGCCTCCCATAAAAGAATCTCCACCACCAACTCTATCTACAATATCAGTAATTTGGTATTGGCGAGTTTGGTATAATTTTTTTCCATCATATAAAACACCCGCCCAAGTATTATGAGATGCCGAAATGGAACCTCTTAATGTTGTTATTACTTTTTTAGCTTTTGGAAATTTTTCCATCATTTGTTCACAAACAGATAAGAAAGCTTCTGCTTTTACATTGTGTCCTTCTGTTTGTACAGCAATTCCTTCTGGCTTAATACTAAAATGCATTTCTGCATCTTCTTCATTTCCTAAAACAATGTCACAATAAGATGTTAATTCTGTCATTATTTTTTCTCTATGAGCAGCATCACAAAATTTCCATAATTTTGCTCTATAATTTAAATCTGTAGAAATAGTAATTCCTTTTGCGTTAGCGGCTTTTACGGCTTCTAAACAAACATCTGCGGCACCTTGAGAAATTGCAGGCGTAATCCCTGTCCAATGAAACCACTCTACACCTTCAAAAACGGCATCCCAATCTATCATTCCAGATTCTATTTCTGCAATGGCGGAATGTGCTCTGTCGTAAACCACTTTAGAACCTCTAGATACTGCGCCTGTTTCTAAAAAGTAGATTCCTAAGCGATCTCCACCCCAAACAATTTTATCTACTCCAACACCTCTTTTACGCATTTCCATCATTGCACATTCACCTATATCATTTTTAGGTAAACGTGTTACAAAATCTACATCTACACCATAATTTGCTAAAGAAACTGCGACATTAGATTCTCCACCACCATAAATGGCATCAAAATTATTTGCTTGTGAAAATCTTAAAAAACCTTGTGGAGCCAATCTTAACATAATTTCTCCGAATGTGACAACTTTACTCATATTTGCTTTACTAAAATTTAATTTTTTTATTTGATAAAATTAGATATAAAATGAAATATTAGTAGGGGCAGTATTGCCCAATAAAGAGGGGTAAATTGCATACAAAACCTAATTAATTTTCTCTAATACTATTCTGTTTAGTCCTAATCCATCTCTCCACTTACCAGCACCTACTTTTATATCTCTTAACTGTAATGTGTAAGCACCTTTTTTAGAAATTTTAATTTCGCCTATATTACTGGTTATTTCTTTATAAAAGAATAAAGAAGGGTTTGTGATTTCTTTATCTCTTTTTAGTTTTACAGGAATTTCTTTTCCTAAAATTTCTAAAGTTCCTTCTTGTTCTGAACCTACCCAAATTGGATTAGAATGCCTTGCTTTTTCATTTGAAATAATTCTAATTTTGAATTTACCTGGAGTATGAACTTCGAATTTCCAGGTAGAAATTAGTTTTTTATTATCATAAGTTCCGCAAATTCTATCTAAACGAATATTATTTTTAGAATCTTGAGATATTGATGTGTCTATTTTTAAATTTGATGAGTTGTAATTTACCACTAAAGTAGTTGCTAAATCTTTTTTTGTTAGGTTTGATAAGTTAATTTTTAAGAATCGTCCTTCTTGCTTAAAATTAACTTTTGTTGATGTTCCTAATACTTTAACAGATTCTATTTTTGTTTGCAATCCGTTTAATTCAATAGAATTGTCTTTTGGCCAGTTAAATATGTTTAAATAAATTTTATTTGGTTTTTGAGTTATATGTCCCCAACTATAATTCCAAGGAAAAGGAGATGGTTTTGTGTTGTAAACAGATTCGCCATTTTCTTTTAACCAATTACCAACTATTTTTAGGTTTTTTACTGGTAGACTAGGGATTAAACCATTTGGCATTGGTCCAACATTTAGTAAATAATTACCATTTCTACTAGCACAAGAGATTAGTGAATTTAAAATAAAATCTGGTTCTCTCCATTCGTGGTCATCTTTTCTATATCCCCAAGAACCATTTGTGGTTCCTGCCATTTCCCAAGGAATTGGTAAATGATCTCCTGTGAAATAATTATCTGATGGCGTGTAAAAATCGAAGTCCATTTGTTGTTTAAAAATATCAGGAGCTACTTCGTCACCGATTCTAGAGCTAATAATAATATCTGGTTGTAATTTTCTTGTAAACGTAATAAATTTTTGTAATTCTTTGTTGCTTAATCCTCCGCCCATATCATACCAAATAATATCAATTTTACCATAGTTGGTTAATAATTCTTTTATTTGAGGAAAAGCTTTTTCTTTAAGATAAATTTTACGATCCATTTTTTCTGATTCAAAATCTACCGTATTCATACGTTCTTTTAATTTACCATCACCAATATATGCATGTGGATGTTCCCAATCTATTACGTGCGAATAGTAAACCCCGAACCTTAATCCTTGTTTATCACATTCGTCTTTAAGCTCTTTTATGATGTCTCTTTTAAATGGAGTATTCATAACATTATACGCAGATGCTTTTGAATTAAACAGTGCAAAACCATCATGATGTTTGGCAGTAATTACAACATATTTCATTCCTGCAGCTTTAGCAATGTCTACAATATATTTGGCATTAAATTGCTTAGGATTAAATTGTTTTGTTAGCTTTTTATAGTCTTCTAAAGGAATTTTTAGCGTATTTTGAATCCATTCAGCAATTTTAGGAGTAACCTCTCCATTATATTCACCTGCTAAAATAGAATACAATCCCCAATGAATAAACATTCCGTATTTGGCATCTTTCCACCATTGCATTCTTTTTTGATAAGATTCATAGGTTTCAGAAAAAACATCAACTTTAGAAGGGTTATTTTTTTGTATTTGAATTTCAGACTGTTTGTCTGAATTTTTATTTTCTTTACAAGAAAAAAATAATAGAATAGAAACTATAAATAAAAACTTGTTAAACTTTTTTATATACTTCATTTTATTTAATTAAAATTTATACTAATTTATCTAATAATTTTTGGGTAAGCAATTTATGATTTTATAGGTTTTAAACTGTAGGCAACAAAATCTTTTTAAGGGGGCTAACTAGCCAAATAAACTTTATAAAACACTGATACTTAAATATAAATAAAAAATACTAGTAGGGATTACTTTTAAGATATTCTTCTACCAAACTAAACATCTTATCGTTACCGTATTTTTGATTCCATCTCATAAATACAAAACTAAAGACAATTGCAAAAATTTACAATATGTACTTTGCCGAAGGCTTACTTTAAGATAGCATAAAAAAACTGTTTTTAAACATTTTAAATTTAATTGTCTAACCACTTTTGTTCTAGGTTTTTCCATTCATTTAAAACATCTGTAACCCATTTAGGTGTTTTGCCTAACCTATGTTTTAATTGAGCTTCGTATAGCGATTCAGGGAAAACTTTAGTACCCAAACTTTCTAAATATCCTACATTTTTTTCATCAAAACTAGTTTGTGAACCATGCATCCCTACAATTGTTGGGTTTACTACAGCAAACCCCCAATACATACCTTTACCAGAGAGTTTCCAAAAATTAAAGTTTTCGGTTGGTTTTCCTACTCTTTTAAAATTCCAAAGAGTTAATCCTTTAAGGTGATGAGGTTCATTTGTATGAGAACCACCATGGCTTGTCATTTTACCACCTTCAAATAAATCGACTAAATTATTTTTTGGAATATCTGCATGAGAATCCCAACCTTGTTTAGGAGTTTTTATACGCCAAATAACAGAACCAGAAGATTTGTGAGATATAGAAGGACCGTGAAATTGTCCATCATTTGTTATGTCGGTTACTAAACCTGATAAAATTCTTGAAGAATGGGAAACATTGGTTAATTTATGACCTCTATTCCCTTCTGCCATTAACATTAAAATTGAAGATGCATAACTACTGCCAAATGATACTGCACCAGTAACACTTCTAAATCTGCATCTTCTAACCCAAGAATGTGCAACTTTATTCATAGATATGATAGACCAAGCATTGTCATGAATGTAATCTTTATGATGTATAAATTTATCTTTAAAATTTGCTTTAAAGAAAATGTCTTCAACACCTACGTTTTCAAGTGGGTAATACTGTTTAGCTTCCCAATTATAAGTTGTATTTATATCATTTACTAACGGGTCTTTTAATTTAATTTTTTTACCAGAAATACTTTCTATTTCGTGGATTTCTATATAGTGTACTCCTTTTTTTATTATTTTTTCCCAATGTGGCCTTACTTCTCTTCCCTGCAAAGCTACTTTTCTTGCCCCTACATTGTATGGCATTTCTAGCTTAATAAACTTAGCATTTTTAAAAAAATATGGATTTTCAATTTCTATTACTCTGTCTCCTTCTTTGGCGTTTTTGGTAATACTAGTTTTATTTACACGTTTTCTATACGGATAAAATTTAAACATATAATTTACCCGCCATTCAGGTTCATTAGGTGTTCTTTTTAACATATGATTTTTCATATTAATAATAGTACCATCTTTACCAGCACCACTTCCTTTTAAAATAATATTTGAAAGCTTAATAACAATAGGATTTGCTCTGGTAGGGTTTACATTTACCAAAAATTCTCCTTTTGGAAAAAAAACAATTCCTCCTTTGTTTTTTTCTGCAGCTATAATTGCTTCCTGAATTGCTTTTTGATCAGAAATACTATCGTTAGGAATTGCTCCAAAATCCACAACATTAAATGTTTTTAAATGTTCGAATTTCTCAGGAATTCCTTCATTTGCCAATTTATAACCGGCATAAGAATAATCAAATAACATTGGTATTTCAGGATTATCGTTTTCACCTATATATTTCTTCCATATAGCCGCTTCTTGTGCTTTTGAATTATACACAAAACTTGCCGCTATTATAAAAGAAATTAAAAAAATAGATTTATTTTTTTTAAATGTCATTTTTATATCTTTTTATTGTTGTTTAATTGCTTTAAATACTCTTGAAAATCCGTTAACGCAATTTACTAAAATGGTTGTTGTATTGTCTTTTTCAGAATACGAGTTTTCTAAAATAAAATCTTCTTTAAATACATCCCACTTTCCTTTTAATGTAACTTTTAATTCAATAGGTGCACTATAGGATTCTAACCTCCAAGAGTTTTTCTTTTTAGGAAAATTTAAATCAGGGTTAACTACACTTAAAGTTAAGTTTTTACCATTCTCTGTTTGAATCATAATTAAAGAAGGTGCAGACACTTTTTTAATGATTTTATCATTCAGCTCTTTTCTAGCATCAAAAATAGAGTACCCTGTTGTATTAGAGTTTTTGTCAGATACGATGTGCGCAATTCTATCTGCTCTTTCAATAGTAATACTATTGTCTTTTTTTATTTTTTCACCAAAATCTTTTTGATCATCTTTATTTAAAAAAGGATAAATAACATACTGGTAAGATTCATTTGTAGGAGCAATGCCATGATCTAACCAAGCAGAAGCAAAATCTCCTTCTGTTGGTCCAGCACCTTTTTTACCTTTACCGCTGTTTACAGAGTATTTATTATGAAAAGAATGTTGATGCTCTTTTTTATAATGAACGGTATGATTTGATAAAATATGATATCCATTTCCGTATGGATCAATCAACCATTTTTCATTGTTTTCTGCTGGAATGGTAGCAGATAATGGAAATTTAGATGCTTTACCTTCTGATGTAATAATTTTATCATTTTTATTTAGAAGAGCGGTTTGAAATAAGTTTGTTTGTATAGGATATCTAGTATCTAAACTTTTAATATCTGTACCGATACAAACCATTTTATCATTAAAAGAGAAAACGGATTTCTTAGCTTTTAATCTCGCAGGAAAACCAATAGAGTTAGCTGATCCTTCTTCATTACTTCCTTTGCCTTCATTAAGTTTCATGCCAAAAACACCATTGTTGTCTAACGTAACAGCACCAGCAAATGTTTCATAAGATTTAAACATTAATAAAGGACTATCTGCCTCTAATTCTTCAAACGGTAAATAAACTACTGTAGAACCAGGATAACGATTCCAGTCCCATCCGTCTTGTTTAAAACCACTTCCTTTTTGACCTTTATTGTTTAACAATTGAATGGTTCCGTTAGATTGATATCTACCATACCTATTGTCTAAAACATAAATTTCTGAAGCCCAAACATATTTACTATATCCTTTAATTAAAGCAGCCCAATTATTTCCTCTTTGAACCGCTGTTGCAGCATACGGGAAAGTATAATATCCTTTTAAATTTTCCCTATAAATACCATTTAATTTAGTAAAAAGTGTAGTATTAAAGACATCTTTATTTCCGTATAATCTTAGATAAGCAGCAGCAACTTCTTTGTCTATTTTTTCTGTTCCAGTTGGGTTACCAGCATTTGCCATTAATAAATATTGCTCTTTTAATCTAGAAAAATCTCCAGTAAACGGGTGTCTTCCAGAAAGGCCAAAACCCCAATCGTATTTTTGACTATATATTCTGGATGCTAAAAATGCTTTTTTAAAGTTTGCGTGTCCTTTTGTTTTTACTCGAAATATTGATTTTGCCAGATAATTAATGATTCTTGGTACATTATTATAAGCACCAATTGCATAAGCAGGATAATGCCCTCCGTGATGCCAACTCGTACCATCAACTTTAAAACCCCATTCTTTATCTTGTTGTCCTAAAATAATAGACATATAGTTAGAGTATGCACTTAATAATGCCCCTTGAGTTTCTTGTTTTTCTGATAAGAAAATAATCATTAAATGGTAAAAAGCCTGAGTATTTAAATAATCTATATTTACTGCAAAGTGGCTTTCGTCTTCTAGAATTACCCCAATGTTAAATAACCAATACAAACTTTTACTTACTTCATTTAATAAACCTTCTTCATATAATGTATTTCTCATTATATAAAATCCAGCAGCTAAATCTCTAACGGCATAACCAATATGATGTCTTGTTCCGCCATTAGAACCTGCTTGCCAACCTTGATCTAAATAGTATTTTGTACAATTAACAAACATTTTACGCATAGCTTCTTTGTCTTCTCCATAAGCTCTATCGTAATAACTGGCTATTCTTTTTAGAGTTTTACTAAATTCTTTGATGTCTGTATAATTTCTTGGTCCTTGTTGTTTTTTATCAAAATAAATCTGCTGTGTAGAAAATAGTAGGGGTGGCCCTGTAATTGTTTTTCCGTTATCATTTAAATTTAATTTTGCATAATTATCTTTAATTGAATTGATGTATAGTTTGTACCTTTTTGGCATCTTTAAATAGTTGTCTATTTTATTTTCAATTTTCTTTAAAGTTAATCTTGTAGCAACAGAAATAGGTTTTGGTTTTAGTTTTTTAAAGTTTTCATAAAAACTAATTAATGGCATCCAGTGATCTTTTTCATGGGTTTGACCTTTTTTTATAAACGGAACTATTTGATCTGGGTATTGGTGTCTATCATCTTGATATTGAGAGAAAATAATATCATCAAAAAATAAAGAACCCTTTTTAGCAGTGGTTGAAACCTTAAAATAATTGTAATCTATCGCCTCTTTTTGTTTAGGAGCATTTCCTTCCATTTCATAGTATGGTACCCAAATTGTACGCCATCCAGTAAAGTTAATTGGTATGCTAAACCATACTTCTTTTTTACCATTTTTTTCAAAAGAAAAAGTTACTTTTTCGTCTTGGGCTATTTCGTTATAAATTGCCAGTTGTATTGTTGGGCTAGTTCTAAAAAAACCTCCGTAATCTAAAGGACTTTCTTCTAAGGTTAAAATTCTAAAATGATCTGTACCAAAAGAGGCAGCATCATTCCATTCCCATTTTAAAGAGTTTTTTCCAAATTGAAAATGATCTTTACTAACTGAAAGTGTACTGTTTTTTGATGTGTATTTTTTTAAAACAGTTTCTTTTTCGAAAGATTCTACTGCTGGTTTTTCTTTTTGCGCATTTACAAAGCAAACAGTTAAGATTGCTAAAAATGAAAAAAGTTTTATTTTATTTAAAAAATTCATATTATTTACTTTTATATTATATTTTTCTCTTTTGTTCTTGATTGATTACTTCAATTTTAGAGCCTTTTATTTTCCAGTTTTGAAACCAAACACTTTTATTATTTGTGCTAATTCCATTATTTTCAAAATTACTTATTAAAGCGAACCCACCTATTATTTGTTCTGCTGCAATATTCTTTTTTGAAATATGCCCTAATACTTTGTTTGTTGATTGTTTTAAAACAGAAAAATCGATAGTGTAGCTACCTTTGTGATTAGAAATTAAAACCCTTAAATCTACCCCGTTTTTTAAATCATCAATAATATTTTTACTTTTATGATTTGGACTTGGCATTCCAATAAATAATGCTCCGTTTGTACAGACCCCAACATTTATGCCTTTTTTGTAATTTATTACATTTTCTAAATTTTTATTTTGAAAACCAATATGAAATCCTGCCCAATTTTTATTTAAATTAGAAATGGTTTCGTTAAAAAAACCTAAACGAATTGTTATTTCTACATTTCCATCATAAGTTGCTAATTGCCTAGTTAATAGGTTAATTTCTCTAAATTCTTTACTAACTAAGCACTCAATTCTATCGTTTGCAATTTGCCATTCTTTAGGGAATTTAGTCCAGTATTCTAATTTTTGAAAAGTATTTGTTTTTGTATTGGTAAAATCGCTTTTATAAGTAGCATTTAAATTATTTTCTTTTTTACAGGCAGTAAAAAGAAAAGACAAACAGATAAAAATACATATTGTAGTTCTTACTGTTTGATTTTTAAAAAAAGAAAATAATTTAAATGCTCTCAAGTTCATTTTTGTATTCTTATTTTAGGTTTAAATATTTTTGTAACCAGGGATCTTTTTTCTCTTTCAAGTTTTTAAGTAATTCTGCGTGTAATCTTTTTTCTGTGATGTAATCTTTACCAATAAGATTAGTTTTTTGATAAGGATCTTTAACATTGTCGTACAAAAACTTACGTTCTACATTTTTTTTATCGATTGTAACTACATAAGTATGATTGTGAGTTCTAATACCTCTATGCCCAGAAGCTGGTTTGCCTCCTAAAATAAAATAATACAATGCAGAAGTTGGTTTATCTCCTTTATTATCTGTAATTATTGATGATAAATCTTTACCATCTAAATGGGTTGGAATCCCTTTTGTGGCATCTGCAAGATTTAACAGTGTTGGCATTATATCTGTTACACTAACTATTAAATCGCTCTTTTGATTTGCTTTAATTTTTTTTGGCCATTTTATAATGAAAGGCACATTTATGGCTTCTTCAAACCAAACGTTTTTAGACATTAACCCATGGCTTCCCATCATTTCTCCATGATCTGATGTAATAATTACAATGGTATTTTCTTCTAAACCTTCGTCTTTTAGAGATTTTAGAACTCGCCCTATTTGATCATCTACACCTGTAACCATCGCAAAGTGGTTTTTAATGTGCTTTTTTGCTAAATGTGCTTTTTTCTTTGTTGCTCCTCTATGAAAAGCTAGCTCAGGTTTATCAGCATTTAAATTTACATTCTCTCTAACCAGTAAATCTTTTGTACTTTTATTCTTATAATATTCTAAATATTTTTTTGGTACATATTGATAAGGTGGGTGAGGAGGGTTTACAGACCAAAATAAAGCAAAAGGTTTGTTTTTGTTTCTCGTTTTTTTAGATGGATTTTTAATGTAATTTATAATAACATCTGCTTCGTGTTTTGCAGACCATTCTTTTACATAAGTTAATTCATCTTCTTTAGCATCATTTACCCAATAGTGTGGGGTGTTATGCTGATCAAAAGTACCATAAGAATACCAAAAATTAAATCCGTGGCGTAATTCTTTTGGCGTATAAGCATCCCACAGAACAGTGTCTTTGCCTTTAATTGGAGGTGGAGATGTTAAATGCAGTTTGCCTACATAACCCGCATCATAACCATTTTTTACTAAAACATCAGAAATGCTTACATCCTTTTTTTGCCAAGAATTATTGTATTTGTAACGTTTAGAGTTACTATTACTCATCACAGAATTATGATAAGGTAATTTGCCCGTCATTAGCATTGCACGATAAGGGCTACATAATGGATAGTTACTAATTGCGTTAGAAATAACCATCCCTTCTTTACCCAATTTATCTAAATTAGGCGTAATTACAGGATCTTGGTTGTTAATACCAACAGCTGCATTTCTAAATTGATCAGGAAAAATAAATAGAATATTAGGTTTTTCTTTCTTAATTTCTTGAGGTACTGATTTACAAGAAATTAAAAGAAAAGTAACAAAAATATATGTTAAAACCTTTAAGTAATTCATTTTAAATTATCTTTCTTACTTGTTTGCTTGTAATTTTTTTAATCTTGATAAAGCTTCTATGTAGTAGTAGTCTGCATAAATTAATGCAACATCAATTTCATGTCCTAAAGATTTTGCACCCGTTGAATGCAATAAGAAAGCATCTGCTTTACCAACTGCAGAATACTTTTTTGAGCCTAAAGATTTTAACATTTTTACACCTGCGTTAAAGTATCTTTCTTTATCTTTTTTGTTTTCTACAAGCGTGCTTAAATCAAATAAAGCAGATGCTACAACAGCAGCAGCAGAGGCATCTTTTTCTTCTTTGGGATTGTTTTGAACATCAAAATCCCAAGCAGGAACCATATCTTCTGGGAGTAAAGACAAATATTTATCCGTAATTTTTTGTGCAAAATCTAAAAACTTTTTGTCTTTGGTTTCTTTGTATACCATAGTGTAACCATAAACGCCCCAAGCTTGTCCACGAGACCATCTGCTATCATCTGCAAAACCTTGTTTAGTGTGTCTGTTTAAAACTTTTCCGGTTATTGAGTCGTATTCTAAAACGTGCCAAGAAGTTAAATCTTTTCTAAAATGATTTTTCATAGTTGTTTCTGCATGTTTTACAGCAATATCATAAAGTTTTTTATCACCCCCATTTTTAGCTGCCCAAAACAATAACTCTAAATTTAGCATATTGTCTATAATTGTAATGTGCTGTTTCCAGCGTGGATGCATTTTATTAGACCAAGATTTTATGGTACCTACATTTGGGTTAAATCTTGATGCTAAAGATTTTGCCGAGGTTAACAAAATATCTTTGTATTCTTTTTTATTGCCTATTTGATATCCTTTTCCGTATGCAGGAAACATCATAAAACCAATATCATGATGTTCTGTAATGTTTTTAAAATCTTCAAAAACTTCGGTTCTTTTGATGGCTTCTTTTTTCCATTTGTCATTTCCTGTTACATCGTAAGCATACCATAAAACACCAGGATAAAAACCAGAAGTCCATACTAATTTATCATTGGGTACTTGTTTCCATTCAGTTTCATTTGTTTCAATTAATCTTGGGTGTTTGGTTAAATCTGTTATTTTAGGTACAGAAATTTCTAATTGGTTTTCACAATCTTTAATAAGAGCATTAATATTGAAATCATCAGAAACAGTAGTAACAGTTTTTACTGCTGCTATTTTCTCTTTTTTAGCTGAGTTTTTGCAGCCCACGAAAGCGAATATCAATACGATAGAAAAAAAATAAACACTTAAAGATAATAGTGTTTCAAATTTTTTAGACTGATTTGAATATTGTAATTTCATTTAATTGTATTTATTATTTTAATTAGTGTTTATGTTTTAGTGTGTAATCTTATTTAACACCAAACAAAGATGCTACTATAAATTATAAAATTAGTGGGTATACTTGTTCATTAAAGAGGTTATTATTGTTCAAACTATGACTTTTTAGTGTGAACAATAAAAAAACCTCAACCAAAAATAATTTTGATTGAGGTTTATTAAAAAAATGGGTTTTTTAATATCTATTTTAAAACAATTTTCTTAGCTAAAACTCCTCCAGCTACAGATTCTAATTTTAAAATATACAAACCTCTTGCGTAGCTAGAAACATCAATACTTTTAGTTTCTTTAGCACGATAAACTTCTTTACCTAATAAATTGTATAGAGAAACACTTTTAATAGCAATATCTGTATTTAACTTTTTAATATTTAAAGTTTCACTTACAGGATTAGGGTAAGTTGAAATCCCTTCTGTTAAAATATTATCTTCTATACCTAAAACTGCAGCAGATATTGTAATTGCTGCATTGTTTATTTTTAAAACATCAATTTTAAATGATCTATAATGTTCAAATTTATCAACTCTTAAGAATCTAATAGCCAACACATCGCCAGCATCACTAGCAACTGCGTCATAAGTTACAGAGCCAGATTTTACGTCATGTCCATTTTTTTGAACAGTTATTTTCGGAGAAGTTACTAATACTTTATTGTCTGTAACATTGTATAATTCCATCACAAAATTACAATAAGAACCTGAAAGACTGTAAGCAACAATTTCAGCTTTATATCTTTTTCCGGCTGCCATTGCTTCAGTTAAAGTGTATTTACCTCCTTGTACGGTTTCTACAGGATCTACATTTGCTCCTTTAACTTCTACTGCTCCATCGTTTACACCGTCACCATTATCAGCGTCATCTGTAAAATAATTTAAACTAGTAGTACCTATAACACCCCAACTTCCTGCAGCAGATACGGTTGGTAAAACTTCAGTTACAAACGTACCATTTAAAGCTAGATTGTCAATTTTAAAATCTCTTGCAGCATCTAAATTCTGTCTTAGGTATCTTATTTCAAGTACATCGCCAGCATCTGACGCTGTAGCGGTGTAATTTAAGTTAATTAAAGTAGCACCAGAATCTGTGTCTTTTAAAACAAATGTTGGGGAAGCTGCAAGCTCAGTATCATCTGTTTTATTGTATAATTTTACAATAAAATTAACAAAAGAATTTTTAGTGTTGTAAGCGTAAGTAGCCGTATTATAGGCAGTACCACTTACCATTGTGCCATTAAAAGTAAATTTAGCTCCTAATGGACCAGTATCATCTTGACCATCAAAAAGTAAAGCTCCATCAGCGACTCCATCACCATTATCTGCGTCGTCGTTAACAGTAGAAATTGTTGTATTCCCCATAGGGTACCATAGACCATTGGGTTGTACTTGAGCTGAAATAGAGAGCGCAGTAAAGGTTAAAAAAAGGAATAATAAAGTAGTTTTTTTCATCATAAAATATTTTTAAGAGATTAATATGTTTTTTAATATAGAGTAAAAGTAATGAAATTTACAGAAATAAAAGTGGGGGAAATTGTTCAAAATAGAGGGTTAATCTTTAATAATGTTTTTCACAAAAAAAACCAACATAAAATATGCTGGTTTTATCATTTTGAATTAGAATTTGGTATTAATCTTTTACGGTAATAGTATATTCTTTTAATTTTGTTTCTTTACCATAAACTGTTTGGTTCTTTCCTACAAAAGAGATTGTATAGGTTCCTGCTTTGGTATAAGTATGAGAAAATGTTTTTAATTTTTCTGAATAGGTTTTTAAAGGCTCTCCTCTATCTGGTGAAACTGTACCAGATAAATCTATAGGTTTGCTAATTAACCAATCATCATTGGTGTACTCTGCTTGGTCAGCTATCATTCTGTAAAATTTATCAAAACTTCTTTTATTCCAGTTATCTCTTTCTGCAGATTTGGTAGGGTGAGTTCCTTCAACATTTACTGGAAACCAACCTGGGGTTGTTAAATCTGTTATTTTCGAAGAAAAAGAATTACTTCCATCGGTAACTAATAAGTTAATATCAAAACTATATAATCGAAAAACTCCTTGCCTATTACCCTCAGATTTTTTTCCCTCAGCATAAATTCTTACCGCAAAAAACACAGGTTTATCACCTGCAATATCTGTAATATCTATTAAGCCAGAATTTGTTGGTGTATGTGTTCTATTAGTTGCGAATGTACATCTATCAGAAATATTTTTCCAAGTAGCCGCTTTAACATCCGCTATTTTACCTGACCCTGTATAATCTGTAGAAACTAATAAGCTCCAAGCGTTGTCGGATTTACTTGTTCCGTCCATATAATGTCTAGAAGTTTCAAATGTTAAAGAAAAGCTTCCTTCTGCTTTTGTTCGGTCTTTGTTTTTATATTCTTTTCCAAATTCACCAGAAAAAAAACTTAAAAAATCAGGAGCATTATCAATAGTAAATTCAATAGGTTCTCCAACTTTAGCTGTTGAATTAAATGTAACACTAAAGTCTGGCTTTTCAACCTCTACTGTATGTTCGCAACCTTGAAATATTAAAATTCCAAAAATTAAACTGGTTGCTAAATAAATTGATTTTTTCATTTTATGAATGATTTAAATTAAATAGGTTTACCAACCTTTGGTTTGTTTTAAATTAGTATTGATACCTAATTCTTGTTCAGGAATAGGTAAAATATGATGCCTAGTGGGATCGAAGTTTCTGTACCCTAAAAAGTAAGTAGAAGTAAGGCTAAAATAGTTTTTTCTTATATTTCTTACAGCAGGTTCATCACCACTTTCTGGTATTCCGTCAGGTCCTAAATTAGGTTCTCCATAAGATGTCCAATCTTCATTTACAAAAGAGTTTCTTGCGTAACCCTCCATTTCTGCAATGACTTGTTTTACTTTGGCTTCTAAAAGTCCCCATCTTACCAAATCAAATTTTCTATGCCCTTCAAAACAAAGTTCTAATAAACGTTCTTCTTGAATTAGATGATCAGAGATGGTAGTTAAAGGTGTAGCTTTAGCTCTTTTTCTAACTTTATTTAATGCATCTAGCGCCAAACTAGAACCAGGGTTTAATTTATTTTCTGCTTCTGCATACATTAATAAAACATCAGAATATCTTAATATTGGCCAGTGGTGTGTACCAAAACTAGAATTTTTAATGTCACCACCTTTTTCTAAAAATCTTCTGTATTTTGAAGCTGCATACCCATGTTGAGAAGTGTTTGTAGAAAATTTGCAATTATTATTATTGTTAATCTTGTAAGGAGAAGTATTCCAAAGTCCTCTTTCATCTGTTGGGTCTGATCTATATTTTAAGACCAAACTTGTGGTTGCATTGGTAATAGCATAACCTCTACCACATTTATTGTCTCCAACAGCCATTCCGAATTCTGAACCCAATTTAGAGGCGTATACAATATTTACTGCATTGGTAAAGCCAAGTTGAAATAACATTTCTTTTTTCTCATATTTACCTGCTGCTAATTTATCAAAGACATCTTGATAGCTTGGATTTAAACCATAAAACGGATTGTCCATTATTTTTTTACTCCAATCTCTAGATTTTTTATAAGCTCCTGCCTCATTAATAGGTTTACTTGCCATATATAAATAGGCTCTAGCTATTAAGCCTTGTGCAGCTCCTTTACTTGCTCTACCAGGTATTGCTTCTGCTGCGGTTGGTAAGTCTTTTTCTGCAGCTTCTAAATCTTTTATAATTTGTTTATAAACATCTACACCTGGTGTTCTTGGTAATAATTCTTTAATTGTTTCTTCTAAAGGCATTGGTATTCCTTCTTCACCACCAAATAATTTTTGTATTTCAAAATATATTAAAGCTCTTACAAAACGTGCTTCAGCAATATATACTTTTTTTACGCTTTCTTCTAAAGGGGACTTTTTCAGCTTGGTTAACATTATGTTTGCTGCATAAATACCTTCATAAAAGGTAGTCCAATATACTCTTATTTGACTACCAACTGGAGAATAATTATTAGTTCTAAGAGTTCCGTTTGTCCAATTTCTATTAAATAGACCTTCGTCTGTATTGTTTGTTGGATATTGTGCGTTTATTATTGCATTTCTATATGCACTAACAATACGGCTATATGCACCAGATAATCCTGCTAAAGCACCAGCTTCAGTTTGATAAAGTGTTTCTGAGTTAATACTGTTTTGTGGTGTTATTTCTAACTCTTTTTCGCAACTTAGAAAAACCATAGCTGCAATTATTGTAAATAAAACTATTTTTATTTTCATGATTGTTTTTTTAAAATGTTAAGTTTA
Organism: Polaribacter sp. 2405UD43-2; assembly: GCF_058147125.1. Classification (NCBI taxonomy): domain Bacteria; kingdom Pseudomonadati; phylum Bacteroidota; class Flavobacteriia; order Flavobacteriales; family Flavobacteriaceae; genus Polaribacter; species Polaribacter sp. 2405UD43-2. The sequence goes on from NZ_JBYVJX010000009.1 coordinate 92,465, forward strand.
AACCAAAACTAATTATTCTATGTTTTGGATACGCAGAATAATCGATACCTGGTGTTATAAGAGATCTAGACACCGAAACTTCTGGGTCTAAACCAGAATAATTTGTCCAAGTTACAAGGTTTTGACCTGAAATATTAAGATATAAACTATTTAAGTTTAACTTTTCTACAACTTCTTTAGAAAAAGTATATCTCAAATTAACGGTTTTTAGTCTTAAAAAAGAACCGTCTTCAATTATATTAGTTGAAATATCATCAAGCCCTTCTCCACCAGCTCTATGTAGAGTTGCATTTTGATTTGTAGGTGTCCATCTATTAAGTGTAGTTGCTAATTGGTTATTTCCAGAATTTGTCATTCTTTCTAAAACTAACCTGTTGGCATTTAACACATCATTACCATAAGACCATTGTAAAAATGCACTCAATTCAAAGTTTTTATAAGAAAATGTATTGCTCAAACCTCCAAAGTGTGTTGGTAAAGCATTACCGATAATTGTTTTATCAGCTTCAGTAATTTGTCCATCTCCATTTACATCAACATATTTTTGGTCTCCAGGTTGATGGTTTTGCAGATATCTCGGTTGTGTTGAATCTAATGTAAATGAAGATGCGTTAGGATCATAGTTTTTAAAATCTTTAATTTGATACAAACCATCTGTGATATACCCGTACATATTACCTAATGGTTTTCCTTCTTCAACTAAGAATTGATTTGTGCTAAAAGGCCAGTAATAATTAGGTTTTCCAAAAATAGGTTTCTGTTCTGGTAAAGAAACTATGGTATTTTGGTTAAATGAAATATTAAAATCTGTTGTCCATTTAAAATCTTCTGTAGCTATATTTACAGTATTTAAACTAAACTCTAGACCTCTATTTCTTACATGACCAGAGTTCACCCAAATTTTTGAAAACCCTTGCGAAGGAGCGGTATCTGAGTATAATAACAAATCTTTAGTGTCTTTTTGATAGGCTTCTGTACTTAAAGAAATTCTTCCCTTAAATAAACCAATATCTGCACCAAAATTAATTTGATCTGTAGTTTCCCAGAATAAGTTTGGATTTGCACCTATACTTGATGGTCTTTGTCCTGGACTTGATCGGTCATCAAATGTATAATTAGCAGCACTGTCAGTTAAAAGATCAAACCTTGCATTACCAGGTATTCTATCATTTCCTGTTTTACCATAACCTGCTTTAAATTTTAATTGTGAAAATATATCCAATTTTTTAATAAAGGCTTCTTTGTGTGCATTCCAAGATACAGCAAAAGATGGAAAGTACCCTGCTCTATGTTTTTTTGCAAATTTTGATGAAGCATCTCTTCTTATTGAAGCGGTTAATAAATATTTACCCGCATAATTATAATTTACCCTACTTAGTAGAGAGAAAATGTAAGCGTTTTCATTATAATTTAGGTCGCCAGCACTACTTAAAGTACCATAACTAAGAGAGTTAATACCAAGATGTTCTACAAATTTGGGTATTTGGATAGAAGTATACCTAGTTCTAGATGTTTCTCTACTATTTATTGTTGCACCAAGCAAAGCATTAAAAGAGTGTTTATTAATTCTTTTTTTATAGTGTAATGTATTTACTGCAGAAAAATTAGACCATCTTGTATAATCCATTCCACCATTAATACCATTAATAGGGTTTACTAACCTACCGTAAACTGTTTTACTGTTGCTAAACCCAGCATTTTGTCTAAAAGACTTATTAAAACTTACTCTAGAATCTATATAAAAATTAGAATTAAATTTATATTTTGCTCTTAAGTTTGCAATAAATCTGTCATCTACTCTTTTTCTATATTCATTTTTTAAAGATACTAATGGATGCCAAATAGATATGTTTTGTAAATCGAACTCATCACTTACATTATTTAAAGGATCAAAACCATCTTTATATTTTATAAATTTATTAGCTACATTGTTATAGGTAATAAGATTTCTTAGAAAAGAATAAGAAGAAGTTCCTTTTGTATTTAATCCTTCTTGAGTTGAGTTGGAGTAAAGCACATCTACAGTTGTATCTAGTTTATCATTAATTTTATGATTTAATGTTATACGTCCATTTAATCTATTATACTCAGAGTTTAATAAAGAACCTTGGTCATCTAAATAGTTTATAGAAGCGTTAAATCTAGTTTTATCTGTACCACTAGAAATATTTAGTTTGTGAGTTCTTGACTCTGCTGTTCTATATGCTTCTTCTTGCCAGTTTCTACCTTTTACACCTTTATAATCTTCTGCATTACCGACCTGAACATATCTGTTAAGAGTTTCATCAAAAACTGAATAATATCTACTGGTTGTTGCTGAAAGATTTATTTCTTCTGATAGCTTTAAAAAATCATAAGGTTCTAAAACATCTAACATTTTAGTCACGTTTTTTAAATCTAATCTTGTTTGATAGGTAATTTTTGTTTTTCCTACTTTGGCTCTTTTGGTAGTAATAATAATAACCCCGTTTGCCCCTCTAACCCCATAAATTGCGGTAGCAGAAGCATCTTTTAGAACGCTCATCTTTTCTATATCTGATGGATCTATAATATCAGGAGAAAAACTTTCCATAATAAAACCATCTACGACATACAAAGGAGAATTATCACCATTTATAGTATTACCACCTCTAATGGTAATAGAAGCTGAGCTTCCTGGTTCTCCACTATTAACATTAACCTGCACACCAGCAACTCTACCCCCTAATGCTTGGTCAAAATTTGCAACGGGGGCTTCTTGTAGTTTATCCATTTTAACGGTTGCAACAGAACCAGTTAAATCTTTTTTCTGAACAGAACCATAACCAATTACTACAATTTCTTCTAGACTTTCGATATCTGGATCTAGTTTTAAATTGAGTACATTTCCTTTGCCTACAATTTTTGTTACTGTTTTGTAACCAATGTAACTAAAAGATAACTTGGTTCCTACTTTAGCTTTAATAGCATATTTACCATCAAAATCTGTGGTAACTCCATTAACGGTTCCAACTTCTAGAATTGAAACTCCAGGTAAAGGAGTGTTAACTTCGTCGGTAACAACACCTGTAACTGTTTTTACCTGACCAAATGTATTAATTGCACTTATTAGTGCAATTAATAAAAATAAAAAGCGAGAGATTTTACTCGTTTTTGATTTAATTAAAGATATTCTAATATGATTTTTCATCACTATTATTTTGGTTTATTTAAATTATAGTGTAAAGTTAAGAAGATGTTAAAGAAATTTAGGGGGTGCTTTTGCTCTTTATTAGGGGTTATGAGTTCTAGTTTTTAGCAACTAGTTAGTGTTGAGTAGCATACAAATTTCATATATAAAAAAGAAAACAGAATTAACTATTCATTATTTTCTTTAGAATTCTTTTTTGAATTCTTTTGACGGTACTGTGATGGAAGTTCATCAAAAAGTTTTTGAAATGATTTTCTAAAGTGTTTTAAATCATTAAACCCAAGATCAAATGCGATTTCTGAAATTGTTAAATTGGTTTGAGATATTAATTGTGCGGCTCTTTTTAATTTAATAGTTCTAATAAATTCTGTGATTGATTGCCCTGTTAAAGCTTTTAATTTTCTATATAATGCAGAACGACTCATCCCTATTTCTGAAATAAAAACATTAATAGAAAATTCGGTATTATTAATGTTTTCTTCTATTAAAGAAATACTCTTTTTTAAGAAAACTTCATCTGCAGAGGTAATTTCTAACTCTTTCGGTTTTAAAATAATATCTTTTTTAAATTTTCTTATAAGGTTTTGCCTAGTGTTTAAAAGATTGGTTACTCTTTGTTCTAAAACACTTGCCACAAAAGGTTTGGTTACATAAGCATCTGCTCCTGTTTTATAGCCTTCTTTTTTAGATTCTTCTGATGTTTTTGCTGTTAATAATAATACAGGAATATGACTGGTAATAACATCTGTTTTAATTTTTTTACAAAGTTCTATACCATTCATTATAGGCATCATAACATCACTAATAATTAAATCTAGACTGTTATTTTTTGCTATTGCCAAAGCTTCTTTTCCGTTTTCTGCTTCTAGAATATTATGTTTTTCTTCAAAAATTTGTTTGATAAAAGCTCTAACTTCTGAGTTATCTTCTACCAACAAAAGCGTTGGCAATTCTGAATTTATTTCTACTTTTTTTGATGGGAGGTTTTGTGTTTTTTCTTTTAATGAATCTACTGTAGTTCCTTCAAAAACACTAATACTTTCTATTTCATTTGGCTCAATTATTAGTTGTTCTTTAGTTAAATGGTTATTTCCAAAAGGTAATAAAACAACAAAAGTAGTGCCTTCTTTTTCTTTACTTTCTACCTTAATTTTTCCGCTGTGAAGTTCTATTACGCTTTTTGCTAATGCTAAACCAATACCAGTACCAGAGCGATTATTTTCATCTCGTTCTATTTGATAAAAACGATCGAAAACATATTTTAAATTCTTTTTAGGAATTCCTTTTCCATTATCTTTTATTTCTATTTTAACAAACCTAGTTTTATTTTTTTTAGTTGTCGCTATTTTTATCTTAATTTTACCATTATTAGATGTAAATTTAAACGCGTTAGATAATAAGTTAAAAATTACTTTTTTTAGGTTTACAACATCAAACCAAATATCTAAAGTGTCTTCTGTAGATTTGAATTTGTATTCTATTTCTCTAAAATTTGCTAATTCATCAAAAGATTTTTTTATGTTTTCTACAAATAATACAATATTGTTTTTAGAAGCTTTTAGCTTTAATTTACCAGATTCACTTTTTCTAAAATCTAATAATTGATTAATAAGTTGCAACAAAACACTAGCATTTCTATACATTGTTTGATGTTGTTTTTGTATAAAATGGTTGCCTTCTTTATTTTTTATCATCCTTTCTAAAGGACCAATAATTAAAGTTAAAGGTGTTCTAAAATCATGCGAAATATTGGTGAATAATTTTAGTTTTAATCTGTTTATTTCTTCTAATTTTTCTTTTTCTAAACGTTCTTGTTTTAATTGGTTTTTTTCATAAATTCTTATTAAACTGTATTTTCTTATTAAGAATAACAGTGCTAATGAAAGTATGGAATAAATAAGATATGCCCACCAGGTTTTCCAGAAAGGAGGAAGAATTTTAACTTTTATAGATTGCCCTTTTTCGTTCCATAAACCATCATTGTTAGAAGCTTTTACTTTAAACAGATAATTGCCAGAATCTAAATTTGTGTAAGTTGCCGATTTTTTATTTCCTACATAATTCCAATCTTTATCAAAACCCTCTAATTTATATGCATATTTATTTTTGCTAGATTGCGAGTAGCTTAAGGCAATAAAGTTAAAACTAAACACATTTTGGTTGTGTGTAAGTTCTATATTTTTAGTGATATCTGTGCCCGATAAATAAGGTTTATTGTTTACCGAAATTGAAGTGATGTAAACTGGAGGGATGAATGTATTTTCGGTGATTTTATTTGGATCAAAAAATACAATTCCGTTGGCACTACCAAACATTAATTCTTTGTTTTTTAACTTTAATTTAGCGCCATAATTAAATTCGTTTTCAACAAGTCCATCAGAAACGTCAAAGTTTTTAAATTGATGCGTTTCTAAGCTTAACCTACTTAGACCTTTATTGGTACTGAACCAGATATTGTTATAATCGTCTGGTAAAATGGTGTAAATTACTTCGTTAGGTAAGCCCTCAGAAGTTCCGTATTTTGTACTTTTTTTTGTAGTGGTGTTATAATAAAACAAACCATTTCCTTCTGTACCAATCCAATAATTATTTTGGTTATCTTCATAAACGCAAAGCGTTACAGCCGCTATATTATCATCTTTTAATTCATATCTTACAGGAGTTATTTTTTTTGTATTTATATTAATAGTTGCTAAACCTTTGTTGCCAGATATAAGTAAAACGTCTTTTTTATGAGTTTTAGCAATATCGTAAACCATTGTTCCTATAGTTGTTGATATGTTTGAAATTCTAATAAAATTATTTTGGATTGGATTGTATATATTTAATCCACCACCAGAAGTACCCACCCAAATATTTTTTTTATGATCTTCAAATAAGGTAATAATCCTATTATTACTTAGGCTGGCATTGTTTTTAAATTCATTTTTATATTTTTTAAAAACAAAAGGTTTTTTCTTAGGGTTTAAAAAGTTAAGACCACCATCGTGAGTTCCTATCCAAAAATTACCTTCTTTAGTTCTAAGAATACATTTTATATTGTTGGTACTTATGCTGTTGGGGTTGTTTTTGTTATGTGAGTAGTAAGTGAATTTACCCGTTTTTTTATCCAACAAATTAATACCTCCACCTTCTGTGCCTATCCATAAATTACCTAAAGGATCTTCTATTATAGAGCTAACTACTTTATAATTTAATTTGTAATTGTTTGCACCTGCATAATAATTTTTAAAGATATCTAAACTTCTATCGTAGAAATTAACTCCACCTACATAAGTACCAACCCAAACATCACCTTTTGTGTCTCCAATAATACTGTATATTGAATTTTGACTTAAACTATTTAAATTGTTTTCGTCATGAAAATAGTAAGATATGCTAGTTCTTTTATTGTTTATAATGTATAGACCGTTATAAGTGCCTACCCAGAGGTTGCCATAAATATCTTCATAAATTGTTCTAACTTCATCTGATATTTGACTAATTTTAGTTGAGTTGATTTTATAATCTTTAAAAGTATTCGTTTCTTTATTATAGATGGCTAAACCGTTTCTATATCCTAACCAAGTTGTGTTGTTTTGGTCTTTATAAATAACCGAGACAAAGTTTTTGTTAGCTTCTTCTTTTTTAGTTTTTGGGTAGGGTATTTCTGTTACTTTATCATTATAAATGGTAATGTTTTCTTTGTTACAAATCCATAAATTGTTATTGTTGTCCTTATATAAAGAAAGAATTTCTTTTTTTAAATTACTATTACCAATATTTATATGATTGCTTTTACCTGTAAGCGTATTAAATTTTTCTAAACCTAAACTTGTACCCACCCAAATATAGTTTTCTTCTGCTTGTGCTATGCTCGAAATTTCATTGTTAATTAGGCTACTTTCTTTTTTATTATGCTTAAATCTTTTAAAGCTATCTTTTGTAGGTAAATATTTATTTAATCCGTTAAGAGTTCCTATCCAAATATTTCCGTTTTTATCTTCAAACAAAGATTTAATATAACTGTTACTAATGGTGGTTTTGTTTTTATGATCATATCTATAGGTTTTAAAGGTATGACCATCGTATTTGTTTAATCCATCTCTAGTACCAAACCACATAAAACCTTTTGTATCTTGAAGAATACAAATTACAGAACTTTGAGATAAGCCTTCTGCTAATGAAAATTGCTTAAATTTTAGTAACTGATTTGAGCTAGAAATATCTTGAGCAAACGTGTTATAAAAAACAATAAAAAAAGAGAAAAAAAACAATAATTTTTTAAGCTTCATCTTAACCTTTAGTCTATTAATTTATAAAGAATTTAAATTTAATAATTTTTTGCAACTCTCAAAGAAGATTTGCGTTCTATTAAGTCAGTTTTAACAATAATAGTTTCATTTACCTGCTTCTTGTTTTTATTAGAAATGTTTTCTAAAAGCAAATTAGTTGCGGTTATTCCAATTTCTAAACCAGGTTGATTAATAGTGGTTAATGCCGGCTCTATAACAGACGAAATAGATTCATTACTAAAACCTACAATAGCAATATCTTTGGGTATTTTTACACCTAAATCTTTTAAGTATTTAATAGCTCCAATTGCAATTACATCGTTAGCACAAAATAAACCATCTACTTTGTAAGGTAATGCTAACAGTTTTTTTACGTTTTCTGTTGCATCCTTTTCCATTAAACTAGAAGATATTACCAATTCTTCTCTAAAAGGGATATTGTAGTTTTTTAAAGCAGCTTTATACCCTTTAAGTCTGTTTTTATAAATTTCTAAACTCTGGGGTCCAGAAAAGTGTGCAATTTTTTTACTGTTTTTATGTATTAAATGCTCAACAGCTTTATAAGCCGCATCAAAATCATTTATAATAACATTGCTGTTATCTTTAATATTACAATATCTATCAAAAAAAACATACGGAATATTTCTTTGCTTTAAACCTTTTAAATGGTTGTAATTTTTTGTTTCCATAGAAATGGAAATTAAAACACCATCAACTCTATTTGCTAATAACGTATTAATAATACTTTGTTCTCTTTCTAAACTTTCTAAAGATTGACAAATAATAACATTATAACCTGCTTTAAATGCAGTTTCTTCTATACCAGCAATAGCAGAAGAGAAAAAATGACGAGATATTCTTGGTACAATTACTCCTAAAGTATAGGTTTTACTTTTGCGTAAATTTGATGCTAAATAATTTCTTTGATAACCTAATTCATTCGCTTTTTCAAAAATTTTATTCTTTGTTTTTTTAGCAACTCTTGGGCTATTATTTAATGCTCTTGAAACTGTAGAGCTATCAATACCTAAAATTTGCGCAATATCATGTATAGTAACTTCACTATTATCCATCCTTTAAAAAAACCTCTTTTTTAGTTCTTGTTTTTTAAGTGAATTTAAACATAAAATTCACTTTATATAGAACAAAGATAAAAAATATTAAAATACAATCGATTGTATTTTAATATTTTTTATTACTTTTGCCACAGAATGTTTTGTAGAACATTATTTTAAAAATACAAAATTATAATTATGAAAACAAACTATAGCACAAGATTTGCGGTATCGCCAAAAGATGTAAAAAATTACGACACAACAAGAATTAGAGAAGAATTTTTGATAGATAATTTAATGGTTCCTAACGTTATAAACCTAGTTTATACGCATTATGACAGATTTATAGCTGGTAGTGCAGTACCCACAGAATCTCCATTAAAATTAGAAACTATAGATGCTTTAAAGTCTGAAAACTTTTTAGATAGAAGAGAGTTAGGAATTATTAATGTTGGAGAAAAAGGAGCTGTAACTGTAGATGGAACAACGTATGTTTTAGAGCATAAAGAAGCACTATATGTTGGTCAAGGAAATAAAGATGTAACATTTTCTAGTGAATCTGCAGAAAATCCAGCTTTATTTTATTTAAACTCTACTCCAGCTCACAAAGCTTTTCCAACTAAAAAAATTGGTAAAGATGATGTTGAAACTATTGAGTTAGGTGCAGCAGAAACTGCAAATGCAAGAACATTAAGAAAATACATTGTAAACAGTGTAGTAGAGGTTTGTCAATTACAAATGGGAATGACTACCATAAAATCTGGAAGTTCTTGGAATACAATGCCAGCGCATGTGCATGACAGAAGAATGGAGGTTTATTTCTATTTCGAAGTTCCATCAGATCAAGCTGTTTGCCATTTTATGGGAGAACCAACAGAAACAAGACACATTTGGATGGGAAATAACGAAGCCGTAATTTCTCCACCTTGGTCAATTCACTCAGGTTCTGGTACAAGTAGTTATTCTTTTATTTGGGGAATGGCTGGAGAAAATTTAGATTATGGTGATATGGATCACTGCAAAATTAACGAATTAAGATAATCAATAAAAACAGAAAATATGTCAATTAACTTATTTGATTTAACAGGAAAAGTAGCTTTAGTAACAGGAGCAGTTCACGGATTAGGAATGGCTATGGCCAAAGGTTTAGGAAACGCTGGAGCAACAATTGTGGTAAATAATTTTTCTAAAGAAGCATTAGATGAAGCTGTTGCAGAATACAAAGCTTGTGGTTTAAATGCCTATGGTTATGTATTTGATGTAACGGATGATAAAGCTGTAAAAGAATCTATCGAAAAAATAGAAAAAGAAGTTGGTGCAATAGATATTTTAGTAAACAATGCAGGTATTATTAAAAGAACTCCTATTGTAGAAATGGAAACATCAGACTTTAGACAAGTAATTGATGTGGATTTAGTTGGGCCATTTATTGTTTCTAAATACGTTGCAAAAGGTATGATAGAAAGAGGTGGAGGTAAAATTATAAACATCTGTTCTATGATGAGTGAATTAGGTAGAGATACTGTAAGTGCTTATGCTGCTGCAAAAGGTGGTTTAAAAATGCTTACCAGAAGTATGGCTACAGAATGGGCTAAATTTAACATCCAAACAAACGGAATTGGACCAGGGTATTTTGCAACAAGTCAAACAGCACCAATTAGAGTAGATGGTCATCCGTTTAACGAATTTATTATAAAAAGAACACCAGCTGCACGTTGGGGAACTCCAGAAGATTTACAAGGAGCAGCCATCTTTTTAAGTTCTAAAGCAAGTGATTTTGTAAACGGACATATAGTTTATGTAGATGGTGGTATTTTAGCAACTATTGGTAAACCTGCCAATGAAGACTAGTGAAACTTTATCAATATAAATATAATAGTTTAGAAAACCTGTCTTTTTATATTGGGCAGGTTTTTTAATTTTTTAACTTAAATTAACGAAAAATGAATATTATTAAAACACTTTCTTATCTATTAATTGTGTCTCTTAACATTTCTTGTTCAACAGAAAAAAAAGCTACAATTATTACCGTAAAAAATACGCTCGATATAGCACGGACTTTTGAAATCGTCGAAATCAATAAATCTTCTTTAAATGTTGATGATTTATCACTTTTAGGAATTAAAGATGTAAAATCGGGTAAATTACAAGTTACTCAATTGGTAGATTTAGACGGAGATGGTTCTATGGATGAAATTTTATTTCAACCTAAAGTAGCTGCAAACTCAGAAGCTAAATTTGAAGTGGTAACCATTACTGAAGCAGAAAAACCTAAAGCAGATGATTTATGTTATTCTCGTTTTGTGCCAGAAAGAACAGATGATTATACTTGGGAAAACAACAAAGTTGCTTTTAGAGTTTATGGTCCTGTGGCTCAAAAAATGATAGAAGACAATATTCCTGGTGGCACTTTATCTAGTGGAGTAGATGCTTGGTTAAAAAGAGTAGAATATCCTGTAATTAATAAATGGTATAAAGAAACAATGATAGATAAAACAGGAAGCTATCATGAAGATACTGGCGAAGGTTTAGACAATTTCCATGTGGGGGTTAGTAGAGGTGTTGGTGGTATTGCTGTTAAGTCTAATGATGTTTATTATTATTCTAAAAATTATACAAAATGGAGAACCATTACTACTGGTCCATTAAGAACAAGTTTTTATTTAGAATATGAAAATTGGGATGCTAATGGTAAAAAAATTAAAGAGTCTAAAGTTATCAGTTTAGATTTAGGTAATAATTTTTCGAAATTTACAACTAATATCGAAGGAACAAATACTATTTCTGCAGGATTAACTTTGCATGAAAAAGATGGTAAAGTTACAGGTAGTAATAAAAATGGCTGGGTTAGTTATTGGCAACCTCACGCAGACTCTGAACTTGGTACTGCTATCATAGCTCCAAAAAACACTTTTAAAGGTTTTGAAAAATACGATGTTGAAACTAAAGATTTAAGCAATGCTTATGCACATCTTAACGTTAAAAATAATAAAGTTGTTTATTATGCTGGTTTTGGATGGGTAAAAAGCGGGCAATTTAAATCGAATAAAGAATGGGAAAACTATTTAAATAAATTCTCTAAAATGATTAATAATCCTTTAGAAGTAAAAAAAGAGAATAGTGAAAACAAATAATTTTAATTTTTTTTGGTTTTGTGTATGGCTTTTACTCAGCTTATCTTCTACAGTAAGTGCACAACAAAAAGTAACAACAAAAGAGGATGGAATAAAATACTTTAGAGAGTTTTTTTCAAAAAGAAAGTATAGAGGTCACCAGTTAAACTCAATAAAAACTAGTAGAGCTAAACTCATTAATAATATAGATGAAAATGGTCTTTTTCCTGATTTCAAAAATATTGTAAAAAATAAAGAAGAGGCAATAAAAATGCCTACCAGAAAAATAAGTGATTTTATTTCTGTTCAATACAATAAATATTGGAAAATTGCAGAGCAGTATAGAAACAAGTCTTATCAAAGTTACCAATCCGATTCTTTATTTCGTAAAATAGCAAAGGGAATGGTATATTTAGGGCAAATAGAAAAAGATCTTCCAAACGTATCAACACGTTTTCATTCTTCTTGTTTTGCAATTCCAACAGCAGCAATAAATAGTTATTTTTCCTTAATAAATTTAATGGATGCAGTTGAAAACAACACTGTAAATGATCCTTTGTTTGTAGAATTGAATAAAATATTAAAAGTATTAGGTAAACAAAGTTGGACACAACCAGTAAGAAATGACGAAACAGATAAAAATGTAGTTTCTGTTGAAAGATTTAGACACCATGTCTGGTGGGTAGGAGGAAATGCTTTAGCATATCGTAGTTTATTACCTTGTGCTATAATGTTAAAATCTATAAAGATGGTTGATGTTTTGGCAGAAGTAACTAAAAAATCAATTAGTCCAACTTCGCAAGTAACAAATAAAACCTCATTTTGGTCTGAAGGTTTTACTGCAGATGGAGCAGGATGGGGTCATGGTCGTCAATGCTTAATTTTTGAATATCCAATAGATGGTACTATTAATGCATTGGCTATTTTAAGTTATTTAAAAAATACTCCTTGGAGCCAAAAACTATCTGAATCTAATATAAATAGCATCTTTAACTATTTAAGAGGCTCATCTTTTTATCATTACAAAGGCTACGATCAACTTTTTTTAAGTCGTCATACATTTCAGTATAAATCTAAAAGTAAGGTTATTAAATCTATAAAATTGGTTAACAAATTACTGTCTGATTTTCAACCTTCTTTAAGTAATGAACAAGTTAAAGAGTTAAAACAGTATAAAAAAGAAGCAAATAAAAAACTGCTATTAATGTCTGATTATCCTAACAAATATTCAGGTATCAGATTCTTTTTTAATAATGATGATGTTGTTAAAAAAACTTCAGAATATGCTGCTTTCATCAATATGGCTTCTTTTAGAGTTGATGGTACCGAAAGTGCTGACTCAATGGCTGATAAGTTAAATTTCTTTACCAATGACGGTGCTACTTTATTTACAAAAAAAGGACGCGAATACAAAGATATTCTTGGAGTTTGGGACATTTATTCTACACCAGGTGTAACTAATAGGCACCCAAGTTCTTTGCCAAAAACAATTACTAATTGGTCTGGGTTTTGCAGCAAGTATAACTTTGCAGGTGCATCAGTATCAGAATCTGGAAATGGAATCGTAGGATTTAAGTTTGAGAAAATAAATTCTGGTAAAAAGTATAAAACAAACAGGAGAGAAGAACTTAATGTAGATTTAATTTACGGAGTAAAAGCACATAAAAGTTATTTTTTATGGAACGATTATATGATTGCATTAGGCTCTGGTATTACCAATACTCAACCTGAAAAGGACGGAGAAGTTTATACTACAATTAATCAAACACTTTTAAACGGAAAAGTTAGTTATAGTAAGAAAAATAAAAAAAGATTTTGTTCTTTAAAAGAGAATAAAAGAATTATTCTTAAAAATAAAAAAAGCAAAAACTTAATTCTTGTTGAGCAAGAAAATCAAATGTCTTATGCTATTTTTCCTAAATGGAATAAAGGAAATATACATATTACTAGTGAAGAAAGACAAGCAGACTGGGTAAAGTATAATGAAGCTAATAAAAGAGCAAAAAAATTACCTTCTTCAGCAAAAGTATTTCAATTAGCAATAAATCATAGTAAAACTCCAGTTAATGATACTTATGCTTATGCTGTATATTTAGGTAATAAAACAGCTAAAGAAGCTTTTAGAAAAAGGCCTGTAAATATAATTCGTAATGACACTTTAGTTCAAGCATTACAATCCGTTGATAAAAAAGTACTAGGAGCTGTTTTTTATTCTACAAAAAGCACATTAAAAGCTGAAGATAGTTTTGAACTTAAAGTATCTCATCCCGTGGTAATTTTATTAGAAAAGCAAGTAAAAGGATATAGATTAACGGTTAATGACCCAACAATGACTCCTGGTTTAGAAGCGATTACTATTAAAACTACACTTAAAATTAAAAATGCTAAAAGAGAAGGAAAATGGTATACTCTTAAAGTAGAGCTTCCAAAAGGAAATCTTACAGGTAAGCCTATTTCTGTTAACCTTTTATAAATTTCATTTAATAAAAAAGGCAAGATTGTTTATAAATAATCTTGCCTTTTTTATTATTTATTCTAATCAAACTATATTAATTATAAAAAATAATTAGAAACCCTTTTTTGTTGTGAATATATTTAAAGTAACTATTATTTTTTAATAATTTTATGTGTTGTTGAAAAAGAAGAACCAATCAACTTTAAAAAATAAATCCCATTTGATAAGTTTTTTAATTTTAAGTTAATGTTTTCAATACCTTTAATATTTTTAGATAAAATAATTCTTCCAGAAGAATCAATTATAAAAGCCTTTATAAATTTTGCATTTAAATTAGATATTTTAATTTCTGCAGAAAAAGGGTTTGGAAACACTTTCGTTTTATTTACATTATAATTTTTAGTTGTTAAAGTATTGTTTATCCAATTAGGAAGTGTACCTAATCTGTATTTTAACTGAGCTTCATATAAAGATTCTTCATCTACGTGTGTTCCTTCAGATTCGTTTACTTGGTATTGATTTGTTTCTGTAGACATTGTAAACCCTTTTAAGCCAGAAATAATTGGTGTTATAAATTTTAGATTTCGATTTGGGAGTGGTGCAAAAGATTTTACATTAGAGTTACTGTAAGAAACTCCTTCAAAGTTCCATAACACTAAATTTTTTAAATGATTAGGTAATGATTGGTATGCTCCTCCTGCATTTAAAAAGAAACCTCCTTTACAGGCATCAAAAAGTGTTGATCTGGGTTGGCTTGCATGTATTTCCATACCCGAATTTCCGTTTTGTGGATGTTCATTTCTCCAAAGTACATTTCCTATGGATTTTCCGTTTACGCCAGCTCCATGCCAAACACCAGTTGTTAAGTCTTTATTGTTTCCAATAAAACAACCAGTAGAGGAATTGGCAGTGATAAAATTATGACCAGGATTGCCTGTATATTTATTATTTAAAGCAGTAATATTTGCAGAAAATGTAAATATAGCTACTTGAGACATTGCAGAAAACTCAACATTTTTAATCCAACTATTTACTACATGGTTAAATCCAATGCCACTCCAACCAGAATCACTTTTAAAAGCATTAGGGCCATTTACAGCTTCACCAGGATGTATTTCTTGTGGAGCTCTATGGTGTAAAAAATTCCAAATATAACCGCCTGTATATTTTAAATCTTGAACCCCTACTTCTTCTAAAGCTTTAAAGTTGTTTATTTTCCAACCATAAGAAGCGTTAATTGCTCTGTGAATAGGTTCTTTAAAGGTGATAGAATTACTTGTTTTACTTACCACTTTGTGAATTTCTCTAATCTCTACACCATTATTTACGATCTTTAAATTTTCAGGTTGATAAAAATCTGAGGTTGAGAAAGGTGCTAATTCTTCATTTACAAAATTACTATTGTTATTTTTAACAAATAATTCTACCCATTGTCCCACAGAAATGTTTGATGTAGTATTTACTTGAACCGTATAAGATTCTCTATTAGCGTTGGCAGTAACATTAGCTCTAAAAGAATTGGTAGAATCTTCACCATTCCAGAACATAAATAAATATGGACAAGCCCAAGGTCTTGTAGCCATATCTGGGTGTGTTGTATGACTTTTTTGATACAACTCAGTACCCCCAATACCAGAACCACTTCCTTTAATTACAATATTACTTTTAGAAATTCTAATAACTTGGCTTGGGTCATCTGCAGTAACACCCGCTTCAGTTGGATTTGTGTCATTAACTATAAATTTACCAGGAGGAAAGAAAATAATTCCTCCATTAGGGTTTGCTTCAGCCACAGCAATGGTTGCAATGATAGCAGCTTTGTCAGATTTATTATCATTTGCAACCGCTCCGTAATTGGTAACGTTATAAATTTGCTGAGAGAAAGAAGTTGGTAGGTCAATTTCTCCATTATGATACCCAGCATAACTAAAAGTCGGTAAGGTTGGTGTGGTATTATTTGTTTGCGCGTTTACCCAATTTTGATATAATGAACTAGGGTTTTGAGCAGCAAGCTTTATAACTAAGAAGAAAAAAAAAGTGGATGATAATATTTTTGAAAAACTAAAATTCATATTTTTTATTTTTTATAAAATTAGTTAATTCTTGTTTTTTAAATAGGAGGTATTATGTTCTTTTAAAGGGGTTTTTTAATCAAAAAAAATAAAAGCTTAACTTAAATAAGTTTCTAAATTTTCTGAAGTAATAATATCTATTGGTAATAAACTTTTTTTAGGAATTTCTTTACCAAAAAGAAAATGTTCTGCTAAGTAAGTTAATCCTAAATAAACTTGTTTTTTAGGATTTTGATGAATTAAAAATTGGATTAAATTCTCATTTAAATATTGTATGTTTTCAACAAGCAAATCATAACCAATTAAATGAACATTTTTTATTTTTTTATTTTTTAAAAAATGAGCAATTTTATAAACTTTTGATGTGGTAACAAAAACTGACACAATCTCTGAAGAAGAATTAAAAATGGTTTCTAAATTATTATTGAGTTGCGATTGTCGAAAATTAAAAGTTCTTATTTTATAGTCAGAAGAATCATTAAAATACTTTCTAAACCCTTTTTCTTTTTCTTGCATATGAACTGCATTATTAAAATCTTCATCAATATGAATTATAGCAATTGTAGAATTTATAGGAGTAATCATTCTAAGTAAATTTGCAGCAACACTACCACTTTTAAATAAATCTTGACCCACAAAGTTTTTAATGTTTTCAGTGTCTAATTGATTATTAAACTTACTTACAATAATATTAGAAAGTGCATAACTAGCAATAATTTCTGTTGTTTCTTTATAGAATAAAGGAGCTAATAAAACAGCATCTGGGGCTATTTTTAAAACATCATTATTTACTTTTATAAAAGATTGTATATCATTAGGACTAAAAAAGAAAGGTTCTATAAAAATTCCGAAAGAAGAAAATTCTTTAATAGCTTCTTGTATGCCTTCATTACAAGGAAGCCAAAAAGAATCTCTATTAAAATCTGGCAGCACTACACAGATATGATAGTCTTTTGTGTTCTTTAAGCTTCTGGCAAGTAAGTTTGGCTTATAGTCTATTTTATTTAAAACTGTATTTACTTTTTCTAATGCTTTTGCAGAAACTTTTCCTCTTTTGTGTAAAACTCTATCAACTGTACCTTTAGATACACCAGCAATTTCTGCGATATCTTTTATGGTATATTTTTTTGTCATAACACAAATATAGATAGATTTTATTATTCTAATTGCCTAATTAGACAATTTCTGTGTTCGACAACACGAAAAAATGTGTTCGAACACATTTTTTCGTGTTTTTCTTTTTTTATATTCTTTTAATGACTAAATTTGTAAAGCCTTAAAAGAGTTCTTTATAACTATAAACTATTTTAAAATATTGACTTGTAGGTGTTTGAATTTGATTTAAAAAACTTTTAAGAGGAAGAAATATTATAAACAGAAAAAAAATGAACAAACCGACATTAGTAATTTTAGCTGCAGGAATGGGAAGCCGTTATGGAGGCTTAAAACAGATGGATACATTTACACCAGAAGGAGATACAATTATAGATTTTTCTTTGTACGATGCAATTCAGGCAGGTTTTGGTAAAGTAGTTTTTATCATAAGAAAAAGTTTTGAAGAAGATTTTAAAGCCATTTTTAATAAAAAGTTAGCAGGTAAGGTAGCAGTAGAATATGTTTTTCAAGAATTAGACAACGTTCCAGAAAAATATAAAAACCCAGAAAGAGTAAAACCTTGGGGAACAGGGCACGCTTTATTGATGACAAAAGATGTTGTAAAAGAAAATTTTGCCATTATAAATGCCGATGATTTTTATAGCAGACAGGCATTTGAAACGATTGCAGAACAACTAAGAAATACAGATAAAAATAGCTACGATTTTAGTATGGTTGCCTATTCTTTAAAAAATACAGTTTCAGACAATGGCTATGTTTCTAGAGGTGAATGTACTGTTGATAAAAACGGTTACCTAACAGATGTAACAGAAAGAACAAGAATTGAAAAATTAGACGGAATCTTAAAAAGCGAGAACGAGGCAGGAGAAATGATTCCTATTGATGAAAACACCACAGTTTCTATGAATTTTTGGGGGTTTACACCTAAATGTTTTGAGTTTGGAGACGCGTTGTTTTTAGAATTTTTAGAGAATAATAAAAACAATCTAAAAGCCGAATTTTATTTACCATTAATAGTAAATAAGATGTTAGAAAGTAAAAAAGCAACCGTAAAAGTATTAGCATCAAACTCAAAATGGTTTGGAGTTACTTATAGTGATGACAAAGAAAAAGCACAAAAAGAGATCAATAAATTAAAAGAAAACGGAGTCTATCCAACAAATTTATGGAACTAGTTATGGAAGCAAACACTCTAAAAAATATATTTAACGAATTTGACCATAAGTCAGAATATATAAGTCATTCAGAATTAAATTCGGGGCATATTAATGATACGTTTTTAGTAAAAACAGCAGGAAACAAAAACTATATTTTACAAAGAATAAACCATAACATTTTTAAAGATGTGCCAGGTTTAGTAAATAATAAAGTACTTACCAGTAAACATATAAAAAGTAAATTTACAGGTATTTCAGAGAATGAACTAAGTCAAAAAGTATTAAGCTTTGTAAAAACCAAAAACTCCGATTTTTATTACTACAAAAAGGATAAAGACTATTGGAATGTAATGGTTTTTATCAACGATAGTGTAACACACGAAATTGTAAAAGACAAAGAAATTGCTTACGAAGGAGGGAAACTTTTAGGCAAATTTTTAAACCTAACATCCGATTTTGATAGCAGTCAATTAATAGATGTAATTCCGAATTTTCATGATATGTCATTTCGTTATTCACAATATGCATCATCCATCCAAAGTGCCACAAAAGCAAGATTACAAAAAGCGGCAAAATACACCAAGTTGGTGGCAGATTTAAAAGATGAAATGCACATACTTCAAAACTTAAAGGCAACAGGAAAAATTCCAACAAGAGTAACTCATAATGATACTAAAATTTCAAATTCACTTTTCGATAAAAACAAAAAAGGAATTTGTATGATAGATACAGATACAGTAATGCCAGGAATTATACATTATGATTTTGGAGATGCCATTAGAACTATTTGTAATACAGCAGCAGAAGATGAAAAAGACTTGTCTAAAGTAGCCTTTAATTTAGAATATTACAAAGCTTACGAAAAAGGATTTTTAGAACAAACCAAAGATTCTTTATCAGCCACAGAATTAAAGTATTTACCATTAGCAGCAAAAACAATGATTTTTATAATGGGACTTCGTTTTTTAACAGATTATTTAAATAACGACACCTATTACAAAACAAACTATTCAGAACATAACTTAGATAGAGCTAAAAATCAATTTAAATTGATAGAAAGTTTTTCTGAAAAACTATAAAACAAAACACTATGCAACAAAAAAACAACACAAGAGCGATTGTCATAATAGGAGGTATGTTTGCCATCTTCGGTTTTGTCACTTGGAT
>NZ_JBYVJX010000010.1:0-103361 GCF_058147125.1 Polaribacter sp. 2405UD43-2
TGAACAAGAAATTAATCAATTCAAATATGTAGCATAGGTCTTAGAAAATTTGTCCGACTTTTAGTTGCAAGTCCATAAAACCTTATATCTAAAAAATGGAGCAAATCATAAAACTCATCATAAAATTCCAACATTAAGAGAAGCATTAAATTTAGCTAAAGGTAAAATTATGATAAATTTAGATAAATGTTACAATTATTTTAATACAATCTATCCTTTATTACAAGAAACGAACACTACTAATCAAGTATTAATGAAAGGAAATGTTTCTGTTAAGGAGGTAAAAAATGATTTTAAAGAATATTTAGATAATGTAGCATTTATGCCAGTTATTGAACTGGATAAAAAAAATGCAGTTAAAAGAGTAAATGAATATTTAAAAAGCCTCAATCCTATTGCAATAGAATTTGTTTTTTCTGATACCAAATCTCCAATACTAAAAAAGTTTGATTCAATAAAAACTATTGGAACAAAAGTATGGGTAAACTCTCTTTGGAAAAATTTGAATGCTGGTTACGAAGATGATATGGCAGTTAAAAACACTGATAGCATTTATGGCTGGTATGTAAAAAAAGGAATCAATATGATTCAAACAGACCGTCCGCAATTATTACTCAATTATTTAAGAAAAAGAGGATTACACAAATAAAACTCTAAAACTATTTATTTGAATTAGTTAGTAAAAGGGCATAGTTAAATTATTATGTCCTTTTTAAATTTTCATCAATAAAATAAAACCAATGATACATTTTTTTAAAAAATCACTTCCAAAACCAATATCACTTTCAGAAGACAATCAAAAAACATATTATAAAAAACTCAAGTGGCAAGTTTTTATCTCTGCTACTTTAGGATATGGGCTGTATTATGTGTGTAGATTAAGCTTAAATGTTATTAAAAAACCAATTGTAGATGCCGGAGTTCTAACAGAGTCAGAATTGGGTATTATTGGGTCAACGTTATTTTTTGCTTATGCAATGGGTAAATTTACCAATGGTTTTTTGGCAGATCATAGCAATATAAAAAGATTTATGTCTGTAGGTCTTTTAGTGTCAGCATTGGCAAATTTGATAATGGGTTTTACAAGTTCATTTTTGTTTTTTGCGGTCTGTTGGGGAGTCAATGGATGGGTACAATCTATGGGAGCGCCTTCAAGTGTTGTATCATTATCAAGATGGTATAAAGATTCAGAGAGAGGTAGTTTTTATGGGTTTTGGAGCACTAGCCACAATATTGGAGAAGCAATAACCTACATTCTAACAGCAGTTGTGGTTTCTTATTTTGGTTGGCAATGGGGTTTTAGAGCGGCAGCAATAGTAGGGCTTTTAGGAGCTTTAATGATTGCTATTTTCTTTCACGACACACCAGAGAGCAAAGGTTTACCTCCTGTAAATAAGGATTTTACAAAAAAGAAAACCTCAACTTGGCAAGAACAACGAGGCGTTTTAAAAAATCCTTATGTATGGATTTTAGCCTTGTCAAGTGCTTTTATGTACATCTCTAGATACGCTGTAAATAGTTGGGGACCTTATTATTTTGAAGCTGCTAAAGGATACACCTTAACCCAAGCCAATAGTTTAGTAGCTATAAGTGCAGTTTGTGGAATTTTAGGAACGGCTTCCTCGGGTTTTGTTTCCGATAAATTATTTAAAGGAAGAAGAAATGCGCCCGCATTAATTTTTGGATTGATGAATGTATTTGCACTTTCCCTTTTCTTATTAGGTCCAAAAAATATGTGGTGGTTAGATGCCTTTAGTATGGTCCTTTTTGGTTTAGGTATTGGAGCATTAATTTGTTATTTAGGAGGATTAATGGCAGTAGATATTGCCTCAAAAAAAGCCTCAGGAGCAGCATTAGGAATTGTAGGAATTATGAGTTACGCAGCCGCAGGAATTCAAGACATTGCAAGTGGATATCTAATTGAAAACAACAAAACAATTGTAAACGGAGAAACACTTTATAATTTTGACACCATCTCTTTTTTTTGGATAGGTGCAGCAACTCTTTCGGTTTTATTGGCATTATTTGTTTGGAAAAAAACATAAAGAAATAATAAAAAGTATTACAGATAATATTTAACAATATGTTTCCTAATTCTGTATCTTATAATAGACTTGTAGCACTTCAAAAATTAGCAAGATTATCTCAAAACCTTTTACACGGTGAAAAAGCTAACAAACTTTATTAACCTTCTTACGAAGGTTAATAAAATAGTAGCTAATAGCCACAATAACTAATAAACCAGCCTCTTTGTTTTTACAAAGAAGTTTATTAGTTAACTTTCTCAAAAAAATAAACTAACCTAAAAAAATTAATCCCTAATTAAAGGCATTGTAGAACAACGTAATAAACCTTCTTGTTTTGCAATTTCTGCATACGGAACTTCTTCTACAGTAAAACAATTTTCTCTAAGCCAAGTATTTAATCTTGTAAAGTTTTTTTCAGAAATAATTACTTCTTCAGAAATTGAAAAAACATTGCTATTCATATTGTACATTTCTTCTTTTGTAATTTCAAAAACATTTTCTTTTCCAAAGAAATCTACCAACCATTGGTATTCGCTTTCTACTAAAAATCCGTTTTTATGAAGAATTGCTTTATTCTTTCCTACTGGTTGAAAGCAACAATCTAAATGTAATGCATTTTCTTTTGGATCTGTATTAGACTTTCTTAACTCAAAAGATTTTACTGTTTTATGAGGAAATTGTTCTTGTAGCGCAATTACAGCATCAATATTTGTGCGTGCTGTTATATAATCTGAATAATCTTCTCCTGAATAAGTTCCAACAAAAATATAATCATTCCAAGGCATTACATCTCCTCCTTCAATATGACATTCTTCTGGTAAAACAATTATGTGATTAGAATTTATTTGAGAAATTACATTGTCTATTGCTTTGTATTCTTTTTCTCTATCTGGTAAAATATTGGCTTCAATAAATTTATCATCAATTACAAAAGCGATATCTCTAGAGAATATTTGATTGTAATTTTCTATAACTTCTGGTCTAAAAACCTGAACATCATACTTTTTAAAAACATTAGCAACAGCTTCCATTTCTAAAATCATATCTTCTTCTTTTGGATATGTGCCAGCTAAAACGTGTTCTATACTTTTTGGATCGTAACAATCTTCTACCTTGGGTACACCTCCATTACTTTTAGCAGTTCCTAAAATAACAGCTCTTAATCTTGAAGTTTCATTTTTTATATTAAGTTGTAGCATATTTTAAAATCGATAAAAAAAGCTTCATAATTTATGAAGCTTTTTGTTTTTTGGTAAAAATAATACATTTTTTTATCTTTTGTCTACATCTACAAACTCTCTTAAGTTTTTTCCAACATAAACTTGACGTGGACGTCCTATTGGTTCTTTCTTTAGTCTCATTTCTTTCCATTGAGCAATCCAACCTGGCAAACGTCCTAAAGCAAACATAACTGTAAACATATCTGTGGGAATTCCCATAGCTCTATAAATTATACCCGAATAAAAATCTACATTAGGATACAACTTTCGTTTTACAAAGTATTCGTCATTCAATGCTTCTTGCTCCAAACCTTTTGCTATTTCTAAAATAGGATCGTTTACACCTAAATCATTTAAAACTTCATCTGCAGCAGACTTAATAATTTTTGCTCTCGGATCGAAGTTTTTATAAACTCTATGTCCAAATCCCATTAAACGAAAAGGGTCGTTTTTATCTTTGGCTTTTGCCATGTATTTTTTTGTATCTCCTCCATCTAATTTTATTGCCTCAAGCATTTCTAAAACTGCTTGATTTGCACCACCATGTAATGGTCCCCAAAGTGCAGAAATACCAGCAGATAAAGAAGCAAATAAACCTGCATGAGAAGAACCAACTATTCTTACAGTAGAAGTAGAACAGTTTTGCTCATGATCTGCATGCAAAATTAATAATTTGTCTAAGGCATTTTTAATAATTGGATTTATTACAAAATCTTCATTTGGCTGCTTAAACATCATATACATAAGGTTCTCTACATAGCCTAAATTTTTTCTACCATAATTTAAGTGAAATCCTTTTTTCTTACGCATAGTCCAAGCTACAAGAACAGGAAATTTACCTAAAATTCTAACTATAGCATTGTACATTTCTTCTTCAGAATCAATGTTTACTGAAGAAGGATTAAATGCTGTTAAAGCGCTTGTTAAAGATGATAAAACTCCCATTGGATGGGCATTTCTAGGAAAAGCTTCTATAATTTTTCTTACATCATCATCTACTAATGAATTCTCTTTTATATCATACTGAAATTTTTCTAACTGTACTTTTGTAGGTAAATTTCCAAAAATAAGTGTAAAAGCAACTTCTAAAAAATCGGCTTTGTCTGCTAACTCTTCAATAGAAAAGCCTCTGTACCTTAAGATTCCTTTTTCGCCATCTAAAAAAGTAACTGCGCTTTCACACGAACCAGTGTTTTTATAACCAGGATCTAAAGTAATTACGCCATTGGTTGCATTTCTTAAATTTTTAATATTAATAGCAACTTCATTTTCTGTTCCTTTTACAATCGGAAATTCATAAGAATTATCTCCAATTTGTAATTTAGCGGTATCTGACATTTACTGATGGTTTTTATGTATTATTAAGTAACGCGAAGATACCATTTTTTGAAGGATTTTAAAAGGTGTCTATAATAGATTTTTGATATCTTAAAATAACCTTGCTTTATATGTTTAAAACACAAAAAAAGCCCCATAAAAATATGAGGCTTCTAAAAAATTTAGTTTGTGAAATTAGATTTTAAATGCTTGTTCTTTTGGAAAATAAGCAGTTTCTCCTAATTCTTCTTCAATTCTTAATAATTGATTGTACTTTGCCATTCTATCTGAACGAGAAGCAGAACCTGTTTTTATTTGTCCACAATTTAATGCAACTGCTAAATCTGCAATTGTATTATCTTCAGTTTCACCAGATCTGTGAGACATTACAGAAGTATAACCTGCATTTTTAGCCATATTAACTGCTGCAATAGTTTCAGTTAAAGAACCAATTTGGTTTACTTTAATTAAGATTGAATTTGCAATACCTTCTTTAATTCCTCTAGATAAACGATCTACATTAGTTACAAATAAATCATCACCAACTAACTGCACTTTATCTCCAATTAATTCTGTAAGGTATTTTGTTCCTTCCCAATCATTTTCATCCATACCATCCTCAATTGAGATAATTGGATATTTGTTTGCTAATTCTGCTAAGTATTCTGCTTGTTCATTAGAAGTTCTAATAACACCTTTATCTCCTTCGAATTTAGTGTAATCGTATTTTCCATCAACAAAAAATTCTGCTGAAGCACAATCTAAAGCGATTTTAATTTCATCACCAAAAGAATAACCAGCGTTTTTAACTGCCAAAGCAATCGTTTCGATAGCGTCTTCTGTACCATCTAAAGTTGGTGCAAAACCACCTTCATCACCTACAGCAGTAGATAAGTTTCTGTCGTGTAAAACTTTCTTTAAGTTATGGAAAATTTCAGAACCCATTTGCATTGCTTTAGAAAAAGTTTCAGCTTTAACTGGCATTATCATAAATTCTTGAAAAGCAATTGGCGCATCTGAGTGAGAACCTCCATTAATGATGTTCATCATTGGTACAGGTAATGTATTGGCAGAAACACCACCTACATATCTATATAAAGGCATTCCTAACTCATTAGCAGCAGCTTTAGCAGCAGCTAAAGAAACTCCTAAAATTGCATTTGCGCCTAATTTAGATTTGTTTGGTGTTCCGTCTAAATCTATCATTAATTTATCGATAGCATTTTGTTCGAATACAGATGTTCCTAATAATTCTTGAGCAATAATGTTATTAACGTTATCTACCGCTTTTAAAACACCTTTACCCATATAATCTTTTCCACCATCACGTAACTCAACAGCTTCGTGTTCTCCAGTAGAAGCTCCAGAAGGAACTGCTGCTCTACCTAAAATTCCGTTTTCTGTAGTTACATCTACTTCTACAGTTGGGTTTCCTCTTGAATCAAAAATTTGACGTGCATGAACGCTAATTATAATACTCATTTTATTGTAATTTAATTAATTTATATCTCTATTTTTTAGAGTGCTAATTTACAAAATATAGCCTTGTTTACCTTGACTTTAAACAGTTACTTACGAAAACGTTTTCTACTTAATCAGGCAAAGAAATACTAATTTGTAACTGCTTTAGAAGCTTTAATGTTTTCTATAAATTGATCAAACAAATACTCAGAATCGTGTGGACCAGGACTTGCTTCTGGATGATATTGTACAGAAAAAACATTCTTATCTTTTAAACGAATTCCTGCCACTGTATGATCATTTAAATGTATATGTGTAATTTCTACATTTTCGTTCGCTTCTGCTTCTTCTCTATTAATTGCAAAACCGTGATTTTGAGAAGTAATTTCACCTTTACCTGTTAATAGATTTTTTACTGGGTGATTAATACCTCTATGTCCATTATGCATTTTATAAGTTGAAATTCCTTGAGACAATGCAATTACTTGATGTCCTAAACAAATTCCGAAAAGAGGTAAATTGTTTTTAATAATTTCTTTTGCAACTTCTTGGGCACTTACTAAAGGTTTTGGGTCTCCAGGACCATTTGAAATAAAATATCCATCAGGATTAAAAGCTCCTAATTCTTTGAATGTAGTATTGTAAGGAAAGACTTTTATATAGGCACCTCTTTTTGCTAAATTTCTTAAAATATTTTTCTTGATACCAATATCTAAGGCTGATATTTTAATCTCAGCACTTTCATCACCTACAAAATAAGGTGCTGTTGTAGACACTTTAGAAGCCAATTCTAAACCTTCCATACTAGGTACTTCTGCTAATTGTTTCTTTAAAGCATCAATATTATCAACATCTGTAGAAATAATTGCATTCATTGCTCCATTATCTCTAATGTATGCTACTAATGCTCTTGTATCAACATCAGAAATAGCCACTAAATTATGTTTGTTGAACCAATCTTTTAAATTTCCATCAGAATCAACTCTAGAATGTGTAAAGCTAAAGTTTCTACAAATTAATCCAGAAATTTTGATTCCATCAGATTCTACTTCTTCATTATTTATTCCATAATTACCAATATGAGCATTTGTTGCTACCATTAATTGACCAAAATAAGATGGGTCTGTAAAAATCTCTTGGTAACCAGTCATACCCGTATTAAAACAGATTTCTCCTGTTGATGTGCCTTCTATTCCAACAGATTTACCATAAAAAATGGTGCCATCTGCTAATAAAACTAAAGCCTTTTTGCGTGTTTGATATTTCATTGATTGTTGTTGTGTTTCTTGCGTTACAAATTTACAAATTATAAGTTTTATTATTTGTAATTCGATTTTGGGTTTTTAACAAAATTATTAAAAGTGTCGTTTTGAGCGAAATAAATGGAGACGAAAAATCTGTTATTTTATTTTAAACAATTTAGATTTCTCCATAAAGTCAAAATGACAAGTTATACCATTTACAATTTGAATTTACCAAAATAAAACAACAAATGGTATTAAATTACTTTTTGAAAACATAAAAAAAGGGATAAACGTAAACGCTTATCCCTTTTGTATAAATTAAAAAATTTTCATTTTTTATTCTTC
Source organism: Polaribacter sp. 2405UD43-2 (assembly GCF_058147125.1). Classification (NCBI taxonomy): domain Bacteria; kingdom Pseudomonadati; phylum Bacteroidota; class Flavobacteriia; order Flavobacteriales; family Flavobacteriaceae; genus Polaribacter; species Polaribacter sp. 2405UD43-2. The sequence goes on from NZ_JBYVJX010000010.1 coordinate 7,615, forward strand.
AGATTTTTCTTCTGTTGCCGTTTCTTCTACTTGTGCAGTAGCTTCGGTTTTTTTACCTCCACCTCTTCTACTTCTTCTTGTAGATTTTTTAGCTTTTTTACCTTTAGGATTGTAAATTTCGTTGTAATCAACTAATTCTACCATTGCCATAGGAGCATTATCTCCTTGACGGTTTCCTAATTTGATAATACGAACATAACCACCTGGCCTGTCTCCTACCTTTACAGAAATTTCTTTAAACAATTCTGTAACTGCATATTTATCTCTTAAATAAGAAAATACAATACGTCTGTTGTGAGTTGTATCTGCTTTAGATTTTGTTATTAATGGCTCAACAAAAACTCTTAAAGCTTTTGCTTTTGCTACTGTAGTGTTAATACGTTTGTGTTCTATTAAAGAACAAGCCATATTCGCTAACATCGCTTTTCTATGCGCTGTTTTTCTACCTAAATGATTGTGTTTTTTTCCGTGTCTCATTTTGACGTTTGTTTTATGCTTTCATCTTGCATCTACCCATTTTGAGGAGCAAAATATGAAAACTGGTTATAAGATGGAAGCTAGAAGTATGAAGTAAAATTAAAACCTCAAACCTCAAACTTCTTTAATCTTTATCTAATTTGTATTTTGTTAAATCCATTCCGAAACTTAAACCTTTAACAATCACTAATTCTTCTAGTTCTGTTAATGATTTTTTACCAAAGTTTCTAAATTTCATTAAATCGCTTTTGTTAAAAGAAACTAAATCTCCTAATGTATCTACCTCTGCAGCTTTTAAACAATTTAAAGCTCTTACAGATAAATCCATATCTATCAATCTCGTTTTTAATAACTGACGCATATGTAATGATTCTTCATCATAAGTTTCTGTTTGCGCAATTTCATCTGCCTCTAAAGTGATACGCTCATCAGAGAATAACATAAAGTGGTGAATTAATATTTTTGCTGCTTCTGTTAATGCGTCTTTTGGGTTGATTGATCCATCAGTATCGATATCGAAAACTAATTTTTCATAATCTGTTTTTTGCTCAACACGGAAATTTTCGATTGCATATTTTACATTCTTAATTGGCGTGTAAATAGAATCTGTAAAGATAGTTCCTATTGGCGCAGAAGCTTTTTTATTTTCTTCAGCAGGTACAAATCCTCTACCTTTTTCAATGGTAATTTCAGCATTTAATTTTACAGATTTATCCATATTACAGATTACTAAATCTGGATTCAATACTTGAAAACCAGAAATAAACTTCTGTAAGTCTCCTGCAGTAAACTGCTCTTGACCAGAAACAGAAACAGAAACAGTTTCTCTATCAGTTTCATCTATTTGTTTCTTAAAACGAACTTGTTTTAAGTTTAAGATAATTTCTGTTACATCTTCTACAATTCCTGGAACCGTAGAAAATTCGTGTTCTACACCATCTACTCTTAATGATGTAATTGCAAATCCTTCTAAAGATGATAATAATACTCTCCTTAAAGCATTACCTACTGTTAAACCAAAACCTGGTTCTAAAGGTCTGAATTCGAATCTTCCAGAAAAATCTGTAGATTCAATCATAATTACTTTATCAGGTTTCTGAAAATTTAAAATTGCCATTTTTTCTTCGTTTTAATTGTTATTAGGTTGCGCGGTTTAAATGTTTGAAGAAATACATATATACCCTTTGGCCAAATACCAATGTTATTAAATTATTATTTAGAATATAATTCTACAATGAATTGCTCATTAATGTTTTCAGGAATCTGTATTCTTTCTGGTACTTTTACAAAAGTCCCAGTTTTAGTATCAGAATTCCAAGTCAACCATTCGTAAACGTTGTTGCTAGATGCTAAAGCATCTTCAATAGCTACCAATGATTTAGATTTTTCTCTTACAGCAACAACATCTCCTTCTTTTAATTGATAAGATGGAATATTTACAATTCCTCCATTAACAGTAATGTGTCTGTGAGATACTAACTGACGTGCTCCACTTCTAGATTTTGAAATTCCCATTCTGTAAACTACATTATCTAAACGAGATTCACATAATTGCAATAAGATTTCACCTGTAATTCCTTGAGAAGCTGACGCTTTTTTAAATAAGTTACTGAACTGACGCTCTAAAATACCATAAGTATATTTAGCTTTTTGCTTTTCAGCTAATTGCGTTGCATATTCAGATTTTTTCCCTCTTCTTCTTGCATTACCATGCTGTCCTGGAGGATAATTTCTTTTTTCGAAGTTTTTGTCTTCGCCAAAAATTGCTTCACCGAATTTACGTGCAATTTTAGTTTTTGGTCCTGTATATCTTGCCATTTTGTTTTTGTTATAACTAGGGATTATGAATTAAGGCTTACTCCTTCGATAATCTGATTCCTAATTGATTAAAATATTAATTAATATACGATTGATGATTTATGACATACGATTAAAATCGAACTAAAAGTTTGAAAATCGTGTCTATAAAATCTAAAATCGTTAAACTCTTCTTCTTTTTGGTGGACGACATCCGTTATGAGGAATTGGTGTAACATCTATAATTTCAGTTACTTCAATACCAGCATTGTGGATAGATCTAATAGCAGATTCTCTACCATTACCAGGTCCTTTTACATACACTTTTACTTTGCGTAAACCTGCTTCTTTTGCAACATTTGCACAGTCTTCTGCTGCTAATTGAGCTGCATAAGGAGTATTCTTTTTAGAACCTCTAAAACCCATTTTACCTGCAGATGACCAAGAAATAACGTCACCTTTTTTATTTGTTAAAGAAATAATAATGTTGTTAAAAGAAGCGGTTACATGTGCTTCTCCTATTGCATCAATAATTACTTTACGTTTTTTTGAACTTGCTTTTGCCATAATTTTGTTTTTAGTAATTGTCTTCTAGTAAAGTGTATTTAAAAAATACTGTACACTAGAGCAACAACTAGTTTAATCCTAACCTATTTTTTCTTGTTAGCTACTGTTTTTCTCTTACCTTTTCTTGTACGAGAATTATTTTTAGTTCTTTGACCTCTTAAAGGAAGTCCCATTCTATGACGGATTCCTCTTTGACAACCAATATCCATTAAACGTTTAATGTTTAACTGAACCTCAGAACGTAATTCACCTTCAATTGTAAAAGCTCCTACTTGTTCTCTAATTGCTGCGATTTGATCATCAGTCCAATCTTGAACTTTAATACTTTCGTCTACTTTTGCGTCTGCTAAAACTTGTTTAGCTCTACTGTTTCCTATACCAAAGATGTAAGTTAAAGCAATAACTCCTCTTTTATTCTTTGGAATATCAATACCTGCTATTCTTGCCATATTAATTAGTTATTAGTTGTTAGTCTTTAGCTGTTAGTTATAACTCTTTTGAAAAAGTTTTGTTAGAAAAAATCTAACATCTAACATCTAAAAATCTAACGTCTACTTTATCCTTGTCTTTGTTTAAATCTAGGATTTTGTTTATTAATCACGTATAATCTACCTTTTCTGCGCACTATTTTGCAGCCGGCACTTCTTTTTTTAACTGATGCTCTAACTTTCATCTGTTTTTAGTTTTATTTAAAAATTAAAAGATTTAAAAATTAAATACTTCAATCTTTTAATCTTTCAATTATTTAATTTTTAGTATCTGTAAGTAATTCTTGCCTTTGTTAAATCGTAAGGACTCATTTCTAATTTTACCTTATCTCCTGGTAATAATTTAATATAATGCATACGCATTTTACCAGAAATGTGTGCTGTTACAATATGTCCGTTTTCTAATTCTACACGAAACATTGCATTTGATAATGCTTCTGTAATGGTTCCGTCTTGTTGAATTGCTGATTGCTTAGCCATATTATTTATTCGATTTTCTATTGCTATTTCCCGCTTTCATTAAACCATCGTAATGACGATTTAATAAATACGAATTAATTTGTTGTAATGTATCAATTGCCACACCCACCATAATAATTAAAGATGTACCACCATAAAACATAGCCCAACTTTGTTGCACTCCAAACTGAACTACAATTGCTGGTAAGATAGATAATGCTGCTAAAAATAACGATCCTGGGAACGTTATTCTAGACAATACAGAATCTAACCTGTCTGCTGTGTCTTTACCTGGTCTAATACCTGGTATAAAACCACCACTTCTTTTTAAATCATCAGCCATTTTATTCGTAGGAATTGTAATTGCTGTATAGAAATAACTAAAGATGATAATTAACAATGCAAAAATAACATTGTACCATAAACCATTAATATCTTGCAAACTTGCAATTGCCGGAAATCTTTGTGCCAAAGCAACTGGTAAAAACATAATTGCTTGTGCAAAGATAATTGGCATAACACCTGCTGCATTTAATTTCAAAGGAATATAATCTCTTGACCCTGCAACGTTTTGTATGTTTCCTGCAACTGTTCTTCTGGCATATTGAACTGCAATTTTACGAACGGCAGTTACTAATAGCACAGTTAATAAAATTACTACAAACCAAACTATGATTTCAATTAAAACCATCATAATTCCTCCTGCACCAGCATTTGTTGTTTTTGCTACGAATTCTTGTAAAAATGCTGCTGGAAAGTTTGCGATAATACCTACAGTAATTAATAATGAAATACCATTACCAACTCCTTTGTCTGTAATACGCTCACCTAACCACATTGCAAAAATTGTACCTGCAGTTAAGATGATAATTGATGATATCCAAAAAGTTGCTCCACTTACTAAAAATGCTTCTGGTCCTAAACCAAACTGAGTTTTAATAGCAGTAATGTACGTTGGTGCTTGTACTAACGTAATACCTATGGTTAACCATCTTGTAATTTGCGTAATTTTTTTACGTCCACTTTCTCCATCTTTTTGTAACTTCTGTAAATAAGGAACCGCAATTCCCATTAACTGAACTACAATAGATGCAGAAATATATGGCATAATACCAAGAGCCATTACTGACGCTCTAGCAAATGCTCCTCCTGTAAATGCATTCAATAAACCTAAAAGACCACCAGAAGTACTTTCTTTTAATGCTGTTAATTGTAATGGGTCTATCCCTGGTAAAGGAACAGCCGCCATAAAACGATATACAGCAATTAAACCAATAGTAAGAAGAATTTTGTTTTTTAATTCTTCGATACTGAAAATGTCTTTTAATCTATTAATAAAATTCATCATTTACGGGGTGTTATAAAGTAATAGCTTCTCCTCCAGCCGCTTCAATAGCAGCTTTTGCTGATGCTGTAAATTTATGTACAGTTATATTTAATTTAGCTTTTAATTCTCCACCACCCAATATTTTTACTAAGTCGTTTTTACCTGCTAGTCTATTAGCAATTAAAATATCTAAATCTACTGTATCTGTTATCTTACCACTATCAACTAAAGATTGTAATTTATCTAAGTTGATACCTTGATATTCTTTACGGTTTATGTTTGTGAAACCAAATTTTGGCACACGTCTTTGAAGTGGCATTTGTCCACCTTCAAAACCTATTTTTCTAGAATAACCTGAACGAGATTTTGCCCCTTTGTGACCTCTTGTAGAAGTTCCTCCATGACCAGAACCCTCACCACGTGCGATTCTTTTTCCCTTTTTTACAGATCCTTCTGCTGGTGTTAAGTTGTGTAAACTACTCATTTTAAATATCTTATTTTAATTTCTCTACAGAAACTAAATGTGAAACTTTATTTACCATACCAACTATTGATGGAGTTGCCTCGTGCTCAACAGTTTGGTTTAATCTGCGTAAACCTAATGCCTCTAAAGTTCTCTTTTGATTCTTAAGACGCCCGATTTGACTTTTTACTTGTGTAACTTTAATTTTTGCCATCGTTCTTAGATTTATCCGTTAAATACTTTTTCTAAAGATATACCTCTTTGCTTTGCAATTGCAGCTGCACTTCGTAATTGTAATAAAGCATTAAAAGTTGCTTTTACTGCATTGTGAGGATTAGAAGAACCTTGAGATTTTGATAATACATCATGTACCCCTACAGACTCTAATACTGCACGTACTGCACCCCCAGCAATAACTCCTGTACCAGGAGAAGCAGGTTTGATGAATACTTTTGCTCCACCAAATTTACCTTTTTGCTCATGAGGCAATGTACCTTCTAAAATTGGTATTCTTACTAAATTTTTCTTTGCATCTTCAACTGCTTTTGCAATTGCTGAAGAAACATCTTTAGATTTTCCTAATCCATGTCCAACAACTCCGTTACCATCGCCAACAACTACAATTGCAGAGAAACCAAATGCTCTACCACCTTTTGTTACTTTAGTTACACGTTGTACACCTACTAATCTATCTACAAGCTCTAATCCGCTTGGTTTAACTCTTTCTACGTTTTTATAACCTTGCATAATTTCTTAAAATTTTAAACCAGCTTCTCTTGCAGCATCTGCTAATACTTTAACTCTACCGTGATATAAATATCCGTTTCTATCGAAAGCAACTGTTTCTACTCCTGCTTTAGTAGCTTTTTCAGCGATAGATTTACCTACTGCTGTAGCAGCTTCTACTTTAGTAGTTGCTTTAATTTCTTTATCTCTTGATGAAACAGCAGCTAATGTTACTCCGTTTACATCGTCTACTAATTGAGCGTAAATTTCTTTGTTACTTCTAAAAACCGATAATCTTGGTTTAGTAGCAGTACCAGAAATAATCTTTCTAATTCTACGCTTAATTCTAGTTCTTCTTTCTAGCTTTGATAATGCCATAATGCTATATATTATGCAGATTTACCTGCTTTTCTTCTTAATACTTCACCTACAAACTTAACTCCTTTTCCTTTGTATGGTTCTGGTCTACGGAAACCTCTGATTTTCGCAGCTACTTGACCCACTAATTGTTTGTCATAAGAAGTTAATTTAACGATTGGGTTTTTCCCTTTTTCTGATATTGTTTCTACTTTAACTTCTGGAGCTAATTGTAAAACTATATTATGAGAAAACCCTAAAGCTAATTCTAATTTTTGTCCTTGATTAGAAGCTCTATAACCTACACCTACCAATTCTAATTCTTTAGTCCAACCTTTAGATACACCTTCTATCATATTATTGATTAAGGCTCTCATTAAACCGTGTTGTGCTTTATGGTCTTTACTTTCTGATGCTCTTTCAAGAACTACTTGAGCATCTTCAACTTTTATTGTAATTCCTTCAGAAATAGTTTGAGATAACTCTCCTAATTTCCCTTTTACAGTTACAATATTGTCTTTTATGTTTACATCTACACCTTGTGAAATGCTAACGGGATTTTTTCCTATTCTACTCATTTCTTATAGATTAATAAACGTAACATAAAACTTCTCCTCCAACATTTTCTTGACGTGCTTTTTTGTTTGTCATCACACCTTTAGATGTAGAAACAATAGCAATTCCAAGTCCGTTTAATACTCTTGGCATCTCTGAAGAGCCAACATACTTACGCAAACCTGGTGTACTAATTCGTTGAATTTTTCTAATTACTGACTCTTTTGTGTCTTTGTCATATTTTAAAGCTATCTTAATTGTTCCTTGCACTTTATCGTCATTGAACTGGTAACTTAAAATATACCCTTGATCAAACAAAATTTTAGTCATTGCCTTCTTCAAGTTTGAAGCCGGAATTTCCACTACTCTGTGTCCTGCTGCGATTGCATTTCTTACTCTTGTAAGAAAATCCGCGATTGGATCTGTATACATATTAATATAAAATTGCGATTACGGTTTTCAAAAACCTCTATTTATGCTACAGATTTCTCTGTGATAATTGAACCTATAATCAGTTAAATTTCTTATACTTAAAAAAATAGAGCGTGCAAAGGTACACATTCTATTTTTATTTTTAAGCTTTATTTTTGATTTCTACCAACTTGCCTTTTTAACTCCGGGTATTAATCCTTGGTTTGCCATTTCTCTAAACGTTACACGAGAAATACCAAATTGACGCATATATCCTTTTGGACGACCAGTTAATTTACATCTATTATGCATTCTAATTGGCGATGCATTTTTTGGTAATTTTTGCAAAGCTTCATAGTCTCCAGCTTCTTTTAAAGCTTTTCTCTTTTCTGCATATTTTGCAACTGTCTTTGCTCTTTTGCGTTCGCGAGCTTTCATTGATTCTTTAGCCATTTCTTAATTTTTTTTGAATGGTAAACCTAATTCTCCTAATAATGACTTTGCTTCTTTATCAGTATTTGCAGATGTTACAAACGTAATATCCATACCGTTAATTTTTTTCACTTGGTCAATATTAATCTCTGGGTATATGATTTGTTCTGTAATCCCTAAGTTGTAATTACCTCTTCCATCAAATCCATTAGCTTTTATACCGTTAAAGTCTCTTACACGTGGTAAAGAAGCTGTAACTAATCTATCTAAGAATTCATACATTTTATCGCCACGTAAAGTAACTTTAACGCCAATTGGCATTCCTTTACGCAATTTAAATGATGCAACATCTTTTTTAGAAATAGTAGAAATTGCTTTCTGACCTGTAATTTTCGTCAACTCTTCTACAGCATAATCTATTAATTTCTTATCTGCAATTGCAGCACCAACACCTTTAGAAACCACTATTTTTTCTAATTTTGGAACTTGCATTACATTCTTATAACTGAATTCTTCAGTAAGAGCTTTTATAACTCTTTCTTTGTATTCTGCTTTTAATCTTGGTATGTAACTCATGATTATTCTTATTTTTTAGTTTTTTTAGAGATTCTAGTTTTAGTATCTCCATCAACATTATAACCAACTCTTACAGCAACACCATCTTCTACTAACATTACGTTAGAAATATGTAATGATGCTTCTTTTTTTACAATACCACCTTGAGGGTTTTGAGCGCTAGGTTTAGTGTGCTTAGAAACTAAGTTTACACCTTCTACTAAAACTCTATCCTTATCTTTGATAATTTGTAAAACTTTACCTTCTGATCCTTTGTGATCTCCTGCAATTACTTTTACAGTATCTCCTGATTTTAATTTGAACTTCTTCATTTTGTATAATGATTTAAAGCACTTCAGGTGCTAATGATACTATTTTCATGAATTGTTTCTCACGAAGCTCACGAGCAACAGGACCAAATACACGTGTACCTCTCATTTCCTCTGTAGGGTTTAAAAGTACACAAGCGTTATCATCAAATCTGATGTATGACCCATCTTTACGTCTCACTTCTTTTTTAGTTCTTACAACAACTGCTCTAGATACTTGACCTTTTTTTACAGTTCCGTTAGGAGTTGCAGATTTAACAGATACCACAATCTTGTCTCCAATACTTGCGTAACGTTTTTTTGTACCTCCTAAAACTCTAATTACTAAAACTTCTTTAGCTCCAGTATTATCTGCTACTTTTAATCTTGATTCTGTCTGTAACATATTATTTAGCTCTTTCTAGGATTTCTACTAATCTCCAACGTTTAGATTTACTCATAGGTCTTGTTTCCATGATTCTAACAGTATCTCCTTCGTTGCAATCATTCTTTTCGTCGTGTGCAACGTACTTCTTAGTCTTTAATACGAACTTTCCGTACATTGGGTGCTTTACTCTTTTTGTTTCAGAAACAACAATAGATTTTTCCATTTTGCTACTAGAAACAACACCAATTCTCTCTTTTCTAAGATTTCTTTTTTCCATCTTTAAAACTGACTATAGAATTATTGTAATTCTCTTTTTGTTAATTCTGTTGCAATTCTTGCTACAGTTCTTCTTAAACTTCTCAATTGCAATGGGTTCTCCATAGGAGTTATTGCGTGAGCCATTTTAAGATCAGTATAATTCTTTTGCAACGCTCCCAACTTCTCATTAAGATCTGCTGTAGATAATTCTTTTATTTCTGATTGTTTCATTGTATATCGAATTATGCGTTAATATCAAAATCTCTTGCTATTACAAACTTCGTTTTTACAGGAAGTTTCTGAGCTGCTAAACGTAAAGCTTCTTTTGCTACATTCATTGGCACACCACCAACTTCAAACAAAATTCTACCTGGTTTAATAACTGCAACAAAATGATCTGGTGCTCCTTTACCCTTACCCATACGAACCTCTAAAGGTTTTTTAGTGATAGGCTTGTCTGGAAATATTTTAATCCATAACTGCCCCTCTCTTTTCATATAACGAGTTGCCGCGATACGAGCTGCTTCTATCTGACGAGAAGTTAATAAGTTCTGGTCTAAAGATTTGATACCAAACATTCCGTTAGAAAGTTGATTTCCTCTTCCAGAAATACCAGTCATATTTCCTTTCGCCTTCTGTACCTTACGGTATTTTACTCTTTTTGGCTGTAACATTTTTAATTTCTAATTTTAAAAATTATTTTCTTCTACGAGGTTGACGTTTTCCACCACCTTTATTACCACCGCCTTTTTGCTTTGATAATCCTACTAATGGAGATAACTCACGTTTACCATAAACTTCACCCTTCATAATCCATACTTTTACACCTATTCTTCCATAAGTAGTATGAGATTCTACAAGTGCATAATCAATATCAGCTCTAAAAGTAGATAGAGGAATTCTACCTTCTTTATAGTGCTCTGAACGCGCCATCTCTGCTCCATTTAAACGACCTGAAATTTGAATTTTAATTCCTTCAGCATTCATTCTCATTGTTGCAGCAATAGCCATTTTGATTGCTCTCTTGTAAGAAATTCTATTTTCAATTTGACGAGCCACACTAGTTGCAACTAATTTTGCATCTAATTCTGGACGTTTAATTTCAAAAATATTGATTTGAACTTCTTTACCAGTAATTTTCTTAAGCTCTTCTTTTAACTTGTCTACCTCTTGACCTCCTTTACCAATAATGATACCTGGACGTGCAGTAGTGATAGTAACGGTTACAAGTTTTAAAGTACGCTCTATAATTACTCTAGAAACACTTGCTTTAGATAATCTAGCATTAATATACTTTCTTATCTTATCATCTTCAGCAATTTTATCTCCGTAGTCATTACCACCATACCAGTTAGATTCCCAACCTCTGATGATTCCTAAACGATTTCCTATTGGATTAGTTTTTTGTCCCATTTCTACTTTGATTAATTACTTAAATTTTTACTACCTAACTCTAAAGTAACGTGGTTAGAACGCTTACGAATTCTATGAGCACGCCCTTGTGGAGCTGGTCTTAATCTTTTTAACATTCCTGCACTATCTACACAAATAGATTTTACATATAAACCTGCGTCTTCTATAGATGCATCTTCATTTTTAGCTTGCCAGTTTGCAATTGCAGACAATAACAATTTCTCTAAATTGATGGATGCTTCTTTTGGGCTGAACTTTAAGATTTGTAAAGCTTTTTCAACTTCTACACCTCTAACTTGGTCTGCCACCAAACGCATTTTTCTTGGTGATGTAGGACAGTTAGTAAGCTTTGCAAAAGCACGTTGCTTTCTATCTGCTTTTAACTGATCTGCCATATTTTTTTTACGAACTCCCATTTCCTACTTATTTTTTTCCTTTATTTTTTGCACCAGCGTGTCCTCTAAAAGAACGAGTTGGTGAAAATTCGCCTAATTTATGCCCTACCATGTTTTCTGTAACATATACTGGTACAAACTGACGTCCGTTATGAACTGCAATAGTTTGTCCTACAAAATCTGGAGTAATCATACTTGCTCTAGACCAAGTTTTAATTACTGTTTTGTTACCAGCTTCTACATTAGCCAACACTTTTTTCTCTAATTTATAGTGAACGTAAGGTCCTTTTTTTAATGATCTTGCCATAACTTAATTATTTCTTTCTACGTTCTATAATATACTTATTACTAGCCTTAGTCTTAGATCTAGTTTTAAATCCTTTAGCAGGAATACCATTTCTAGATCTTGGATGACCTCCAGAAGCACGTCCTTCTCCACCACCCATTGGATGATCAACAGGGTTCATTCTTACTGCATTTACTCTTGGTCTTCTACCTAACCATCTTCTTCTACCTGCTTTACCAGATACTAATAATTGATGATCTGAATTAGATACAACTCCAATTGTAGCCATACACGTTAACAAGATTAATCTTGTTTCACCAGAAGGTAACTTAACCGTAGCATACTTACCATCTCTTGCCATTAGCTGCGCAAAAGAACCAGCAGAACGCGCCATAACAGCTCCTTGACCTGGGTGCAATTCTATACAAGAAATTGTTGTTCCTAAAGGAATTTCACTTAATGGCATTGCATTTCCAATTTCTGGAGCAATGTCACTACCTGAAATAATAGTTTGACCTACTTTTAAACCGTTTTGAGCAATTACATAACGTTTTTCACCATCAGCATAACTAAGTAATGCAATAAATGCTGTACGATTTGGATCGTACTCTATAGTTTTTACTGTTGCAGGAACACCTGTTTTATCTCTTTTAAAATCGATAATACGGTATTTTTGTTTATGACCACCACCAATATTACGTGTTGTCATTCTACCCTGATTGTTTCGACCTCCAGATCTTTTTTTCGGTGCCAATAATGACTTTTCCGGCTTATCAGTTGTTATGGTGTCGAACCCATTTACAACTCTAAAACGCTGACCTGGTGTTATTGGTTTTAATTTTCTAACTGACATTCTGTCTTTTCTTAAAGATTGTTATAAAAATCAATACTTTCTCCTTCCGCTAACTGCACAATTGCTTTTTTGTATCCGCTCTTAATACCAGTAACTAAACCTTTTTTAGTATACTTTGTATTTCTTTGAATTGGATAGTTTAAAGTTTTTACGCTTGAAATAGAAACTCCATAAGCTGCCTCAACAGCATCTTTAATCTCCACTTTGTTAGCTTTTTTATCTACAACAAATGAATAACGATTAAATAATTCGCTATCGTTTGTCGCTTTTTCCGTAATAATAGGTTTAATTAAAATACTCATTTCCCTATTTGCTTAAATTTGAGTTAATTCCTTCTAAAGAACCTTCGGTAATCACAACTTTATTAGCGTTTAAAACACCATAAGTATAAATTTCTGAAGCGTTGATCACTTTAGAGTTTTTCAAGTTTCTTGATGACAAATAAACATTGCTATTCTCACCATTTAAAACAAATAATGATTTTTTAGTATCCAACTCTAATGCTTTTAAAACATTTACAAAGTTTTTAGTTTTTGGAGAATCAAAATTGAAGTCTTCAACTACTACTAAATTTTTATCATTTGCTTGAATACTTAAAGCAGATTTACGTGCTAAACGCTTTAAGTTTTTATTCAATTTAAAAGAATAATTTCTTGGTCTTGGTCCGAACATACGCCCACCACCTCTAAAAACACCAGACTTGATAGAACCTGCTCTTGCAGTACCAGTTCCTTTTTGTTTTTTTATCTTTCTTGTAGAACCAGTAATTTCAGCTCTTTCTTTAGATTTATGAGTTCCTTGACGTTGGTTTGCCAAGTACTGTTTAACATCTAAATAAATAGCGTGATCATTAGGCTCTATACCAAATACATCTTTAGAAAGTTCAACTTTTCTACCTGTATCTTTCCCTGTAATATCTAAAACTGCTACTTTCATTATTTCTGAATAGTTACAAAAGCATTTTTGTGTCCAGGAACCGCTCCTTTAACAACAAGTAAGTTCTTTTCAGCAACTACTTTTAATACTCTTAAGTTTTGTACTTTCACATTTTCGCCACCCATTCTTCCTGCCATACGCATTCCTTTGAATACTCTTGCAGGGTAAGATGCAGCACCAATAGAACCAGGAGCTCTTAAACGATTATGTTGACCGTGAGTAGCTTGACCCACACCCGCAAAACCGTGGCGTTTTACAACACCTTGAAAACCTTTTCCTTTTGATACACCTGACACGTCAACAAATTCTCCTTCAGTAAAGTGCTCTACTGTGATAGAATCTCCTAATTTGTACTCTTCTTCAAACCCTTGGAATTCAACGACTTTCTTTTTAGCAGTGGTGCCAGCTTTTTTAAAGTGACCGTCTAACGCTTTGTTAGAACTCTTCGACTTTTTGTCATCGAAACCAAGTTGCAACGCATTGTAGCCGTCAACCTCTTCGGTTCTGACTTGGGTAACAACGCAAGGACCTGCTTCGATTACTGTACAAGGAATATTTTTCCCGTTTTCATCAAATAAGCTGGTCATTCCAATTTTTCTTCCTATTAACCCAGACATTTAGTTAAAATTTTAGACGATAAAATCAGTTTTTAGTTGTTCGTTTTTAGTTCTTAGTTCTTTATCAGAACCTTAAACTTTTAAACCCTGAACTTAAACTTAAAATTTCAGCGCGTCTATTATTAATAATTATTTTTTTGAAACTAATGTTTCACTTTCATCTTTCACGTTTCTTTCAAAAAAAATCAGCATAAAAACGCGTTCTATACTGAATTTGTTTTTACCGTTTTTCCTTTGCGAAACGCTCTAGACATATTACTGTTATTGAGTTTTGTACTAAAAAACAGCATCACCCTACTCTATTTCGGGTTGCAAAAGTATAAAAAACTTTCGGCTTAACAAAATTAAACCGAAAGTTAACACTTTATTTTTGTTCGAGATTCCGAAACAAGTTCGGAATGTATTCAACTAATAAACTTTTCTACTGAAAAGTTTAAGTTTCATTACACTTTAATCTCAACCTCAACACCGCTTGGTAACTCAAGTTTCATTAAAGCATCAATAGTTTTTGAAGAAGAACTATAAATGTCTAATAATCTTTTGTAAGCAGCTAATTGAAATTGCTCTCTAGACTTCTTGTTTACGTGTGGTGAACGCAAAACTGTAAAAATCTTTTTATGTGTTGGTAAAGGTATTGGTCCGTTTACAACTGCGCCCGTACTTTTTACCGTCTTTACTATTTTTTCAGCAGACTTATCTACTAAGTTGTAATCGTAAGACTTTAATTTTATTCTAATTTTTTGACTCATCTTTTTTAGTTATTAGTTGTTAGTTGTTAGTTGTTAGTTCTTGTTGTTTGGAAATATTAAAATTTAGCATTCAACTTTTAAACTATCAAACTTTCAACTTTCTAACTTATTATTTATCCTTTAGCAGCTGCTATTACTTCTTCAGATATATTTGATGGGGTTTCTGCGTAATGAGAAAACTCCATAGTAGAAGTTGCTCTACCAGAAGACATTGTTCTTAAAGCAGTAACATAACCAAACATTTCTGATAATGGCACTGTAGCTTTAACAACTTTAGACCCTGCTCTATCTGACATATCAGAAACCTGACCTCTTCTTCTGTTTAAATCTCCTACGATATCACCCATATTTTCTTCTGGAGTTAACACTTCTAACTTCATAATAGGCTCCATAATTTTAGCTCTTGCAGCTTTTGCAGCAGCTTTGTAACCTAATTTTGCAGCTAACTCAAATGATAATTGATCAGAATCTACAGGGTGGAAAGAACCATCTTTTAATGTTACTTTCATTGAATCCATTTCGTAACCCGCTAAAGGACCGTTTTTCATTGCTTCTTTGAATCCTTTTTCTACTGATGGTACAAATTCTTTTGGAACGTTACCACCTTTAATAATAGATTCGAATTGCAAACCTTGAGTTCCTTCATCTGCAGGCTCCATAGTAAATACAATATCTGCAAACTTACCACGTCCACCAGATTGTTTCTTATAAACCTCTCTATGATCTGCTGCAGCTGTAATTGCTTCTTTGTACTCAACTTGTGGTTGACCTTGATTTACATCAACTTTAAACTCACGCTTTAAACGATCTACAATAATATCTAAGTGTAATTCACCCATTCCTGATATAATTGTTTGACCAGAAGCTTCATCTGTTCTAACCGTAAATGTTGGATCTTCTTCTGCTAACTTCGCTAAAGACATTCCTAATTTATCTACATCTGCTTTTGTTTTAGGCTCAACTGCGATACCAATTACTGGATCTGGAAAATCCATAGATTCTAAAACAATAGGATGTTTTTCTGAAGAAAGTGTATCTCCTGTCTTAATTGACTTAAATCCTACAGCAGCACCAATATCTCCTGCCTCAATATAATCGATAGCATTTTGCTTATTAGCGTGCATTTGATAGATTCTAGAAATACGTTCTTTTTTTCCTGAACGATTATTTAACACATAAGAACCTGCATCTAATCTACCAGAATATGATCTAAAAAATGCTAAACGACCTACAAAAGGATCTGTAGCAATTTTAAATGCTAAGGCAGCAAACGGCTCTTTTGCATCTGGCTTACGAGAAATTTCTTCTCCTGTATCAGGATCTGTTCCAATAATAGCCTCTTTATCTAAAGGTGATGGTAAATAACGACATACAGCATCTAATAAGAACTGAACACCTTTATTTTTAAATGCTGAACCACAAATCATAGGTATGATAGCCATATCCATAACAGCAGCTCTTAAAGCGGCATGTACTTCATCTTCTGTAATAGAATCTTCATCTTCCATGAATTTTTCTAACAAGTTCTCATCGTAACTTGCTACTTCTTCAATTAATAAAGCTCTATACTCTCTTGCTTCTTCTTTTAATTCTTCTGGAATTTCAATCACATCAAAAGTAGCTCCTTGTGTTTCATCATGCCACACAATTGCTCTATTCTTAACTAAATCTACGATTCCTTTAAAATCAGCTTCTTCACCTATTGGTAAAACAATAGGAACTGCATTAGAACCTAACATTTCTTTTACCTGAGTGTTTACATTTAAGAAATCAGATCCTTGACGATCCATTTTGTTAACGAAACCAATTCTTGGTACTTTATAGTTATCAGCCAACCTCCAGTTAGTTTCAGATTGTGGCTCTACACCATCAACCGCAGAAAATAAGAAAACTAAACCATCTAATACACGTAAAGATCTATTTACCTCTACAGTAAAATCTACGTGACCAGGAGTATCAATAATATTAAAGTGATATCCTTTTGTATCTGGAGTTGGTTTTGCGTTTTCTAAAGGAAATTGCCAGGTACAAGTTGTTGCTGCAGAAGTAATTGTAATACCTCTTTCTTGCTCTTGTTCCATCCAATCCATTGTAGCTGCACCATCATGTACTTCACCAATTTTATGTGAAACACCTGTATAATATAGCACACGCTCAGTTGTTGTGGTTTTACCAGCATCAATATGTGCTGCAATACCAATATTTCTTGTATATTTTAAATCTCTAGCCATTTCTATTAAAATCTAAAGTGTGAGAATGCTTTATTAGCTTCTGCCATTTTATGAGTATCTACTCTTTTCTTAACAGCAGCTCCTTCTTCTTTAGCCGCAGCTAAAATTTCAGCAGCTAAACGCTGTGCCATCGTTTTTTCGTTTCTCTTACGAGTGTACAAAATCATCCATTTAATAGCCATAGATACTTTACGATCTGGTCTAATTTGCATTGGAATTTGGAATGTTGCACCACCTACTCTACGAGATCTTACTTCTACGTGAGGCATTACATTTGACAAACCATCTTTCCAGATTTCTAAAGCCGATTTTTCTTCGCCTTCTCCTTTTCTTTCTTCTACAATTTCTAATGCATCGTAAAATACTTTAAATGCTACTGACTTCTTACCACTCCACATTAAGTTATTCACAAAACGTGTTACTAACTGATCATTAAACTTTGGATCTGGTAATAAGACTCTTTTTTTTGCTGCTCTTTTTCTCATGTCTTTAAAATTGAGTTGTTAGGTGTTAGGTGTTAGGTGTTAGGGTTTTAATTTCTAAAACACAAACTCATAACTCATAACTTAATTTTACTTCTTAGGGCGTTTGGCACCGTATTTTGATCTACGTTGCGTTCTTCCTTCAACTCCTGCAGTATCTAAAGCACCACGTACTACGTGATATTTTACACCTGGTAAGTCTTTTACCCTTCCACCTCTAACTAATACTATCGAGTGCTCTTGTAAGTTATGTCCTTCACCTGGAATGTATGCGTTTATCTCATTACCATTTGTTAATCTAACTCTGGCAACTTTACGCATTGCTGAATTAGGTTTCTTTGGCGTTGTAGTATAAACACGAGTACAAACTCCACGTCTTTGAGGACTTCCTTGTAAAGCAGCCGATTTACTCTTCTTAGTTATTTTGGTTCTTCCTTTACGAACTAATTGTTGAATAGTTGGCATACTAAATAATTACTGTTTTTCGTTTATATTAAACATTATCCCTATTTTTAAGGGTGCGCAAATGTACAACTAATTTCTAATTATTCAAATATCAGCAAGTTATTTTTTCTAAACGATTTTTTATTAGAAGGTTTTTACGAATTTAATTTACATTTGAACCCTACAAAACAGTTATTTTGAAGCAAAAACTTACTCATTATTTATATATACTTTTTTTTATTTCTTCTATTCATAGTTTTTTTGCTCAAGATTTAACTTTGCAGATAACTTCTAAAAATGATTATGAAAAAGAAATTTTAGAGAAAATTGATTATCAAAAAACCCACAGAGACTCAATTTCAATAAATTTAGAAATCGAAAAAGTTTCTGATTTTTTAAAAAATGATGGCTATTTTACAAATACAATTGACAGCATCAAAAAAAATAAAAACTCTTATTTAGCATATTTCTCTTTAAATAAAAGAATAGAAAATGTTATTCTTAAAATCAATCCTAAAAATAAATTTCTACTGAATGGTTTTAAAATCAAAAAAGATTCTATTAGCATCCCAATAAAAAAACTACAACAAACACTTTTAAGTATTTCTAAAAAATTGGATGAACAAGGAAATTCGTTTTCAAAAGCCCAGTTAAAAAACATACTTATTAAAAACAAAACGTTGTTTGCTGATTTAGATATTCATCAATCAAAAAAAAGAATTATAAATAGGGTAATTGTAAAAGGGTATGAAAAATTTCCGAAATCATATTTAAAAAACTACTTTACTATAAATTCAAATACTGTTTTTAATCAACAAAAACTTAAAGAAATTACTTCTTTATCTAAAAACCTACAGTTTGCTAAAGAAATAAAAGCACCTGAAGTTTTATTTACAAAAGATTCTACCTTATTATATATATACCTAAAAAAATATCAAAATAATAGCTTTGACGGATTGGTTAATTTTTCATCAAAAGAAAGTGGTGGCATTTTATTTAACGGAAACATTGACCTAAAATTAAACAATATACTAAACTCTGGCGAAAAATTTAACTTATATTGGAATCGCATTGGAGATGAAAGACAGGAGTTTAAAGTATTAACAAATATCCCTTATATTTTTAATTCAAAAATAAGTCCTGAACTATCTTTTTCTATCTACAAACAAGATTCAACTTTTTTAAATACAAAATTTGATACAAAGTTATTTTACAACATCAACTCTAAAATTAAAATTGCATTAACTTATGATTTAGAATCATCAGAAAATTTAAACAAAAAAATTAAAAACAACATTAAAACTTTTAGCAATTACTTTTTAGGTTTTAATTTTCAATATAGCATTTCTAATAATGATTTCTTTTTTAATGAAAAATTTAATCTTGAAGTTAATCCTACTATAGGAAAAAGGACAGCTGATGGTAATTCAACTAATCAATTCAAAATTGAATCGACAATATCATATCTTTGGAATTTGAGCCATAGAGGCAATATTTATGTTAAAAATAAAACCAGCTATCTTAATAGTGATACATTTTTAAATAACGAACTATTTAGGATTGGAGGAGCAAATTCTTTAAGAGGATTTAATGAGCAAAGTATTTTTACAAATAATTACTCTTATTTTAATATTGAATATAGATATTTAGCTTCACAAACTTCTTACTTATATACATTTACAGATATTGGAGTTGCAAAAATAAATTCAAACTCAAATAATTTATTAGGAATTGGACTAGGCTATAAATTTACCTCAAATAAATCTCAAATAAATCTAGCTTTTGCAGTAAGAAAAGATAATAACAGCTATTTTACAATAAATAAAAGTCAAATTATCATTAATTGGATAAATTTCTTTTAAATAATATCCCTATTGAAAACACCTCAATTTTAACGACTTACTGAGTAGAATTTTATCAAAAAAAAATAAAAATTACTGACATTCAATTCATTTTTATGTTAAAAAATTGTTTTTTTAAGATTAATTTAAGACTTTTGGGACTAATTAATTCAAATAATTATAAAATGAAGACAAAGTTTAATGGAATTTTAACGCTATTACTGGCGTTTGTGGTGCAAATTACCTTTGCACAGCAAAAAACTATTTCCGGTACTGTATCTGATGAATCAGGACCTTTACCAGGAGTTAGTATTTTTATTAAGGGTACCAATAAAGGTACAGAAAGTGATTTTGACGGAAAATTCACTGTCAAAGCTAAAACTGGAGATGTTTTAGTTTTTAGATATCTTGGTTACAAAGTTATTGAGCGAACAGTTGGCAACTCAAACACTATTAATGTAACTATGAAAGAAGATGCTAATGTATTAGAAGAAATAGTTGTTACTGCAAGTGGTTTAACAAAAGAAAAGAAAGCTTTAGGTTATGCAGCAACATCTCTAAAGAATGAAGAACTATTGGTTTCTAAGACACCAAATCCAATAGACGCATTACAAGGAAAAGTATCTGGTATAGATATTTCTACAGCACCAGGACCAGGAGCAAGTCAGAACGTAATTATTAGAGGAGCATCTTCTTTTGGTTCTAATCAGCCCTTGTATATTGTTGATGGTATACCAATGAGTAATGGTCGTAATAGTTCAGGAAGTAGTTTAAATGATCAAGTTGATTTTGGAACAGGTATAAACGCCTTAAATCCAAATGACATTGAAGAATTAACAGTTTTAAAAGGAGCAGCTGCAACAGCTTTGTATGGTTCTAGAGCTGCAAATGGTTTAATAATGATTGTTACAAAATCTGGTAAAAATTCTGATGGAAAAATTAGAATTAATTATGCAGGAGACTTTGCACTTACAAGAGTAGGTTTCTTACCTGAAGAGCAGAAACAATTTGGTCAAGGTTGGAGTGGAGATAGAGCTTTGGATGAAAATGGAAACTGGGGTCCAGCTTATGATGGAAAAGATAGAGTTTGGGGTAGAATTGTAGACTTTACTCAAAAAATAAAGCCTTATGTTTATTTAGAAGACAGAGTTAGAAACTTTTACACTTTGGGAGAATCTCAAAGTCATTCGTTATCAGCTACAGGAGGAAATGAATTTACAAATTTTTATTTGTCTTTATCTCAAAACGAAGTTGATGGACCAGCTCCAACAAAAGCTGATTCGTATAAAAGACAAACTGTATCTCTTAAAGGTAGTCACAAACACAATAAAATTAAAGTTCAAGCAGCTGTAAATGTTGCTTCGGAAAAAACAAGAGCTATCCCTTCAGGGCAAAACAACTCTTTACATAGATCTTTATACGAAATAGCGAATGATATTTCTATAACAGAATTAAAAGATTACAATAATCAATTTAACAACCTAGATAATTATTTTACGCCTTATGGAGTAAACCCATATTTTATATTAAATGAAAATGGCGCTACCCAACAAAAATATAAGTTTTACGGAAACTTTAAGATTGATTATAATATTCTAAGTAATTTAAGAGCTCAATATGCTTTTGGAGCAGATTTTGAAACATCAACTTCAGACACCCATACTGCTGTAAGAGCAAACACAAGAGGACAAGCTACAGATGATGGTGAATATAATCAAGTTAAAAGAAATGGCTTGCAACTTAATCATGATATAAGAGCAATATATGATGCAAAGATTAACGATGATATATCTCTAAATGCTTTAGTTGGGGTTAATGTGAATCAAATAAGTTCTGATGTATTAACAGCTGGTGTTTCTAAATTAGATTTACCTGGTAGATATCATTTAAATAATTCTACATCACCTTCAACCTCAGCGCAAGGTTCATCATTAAGAAGATTAATAGGAACGTATGCTACTGCAGACTTAAGTTTTAAAAATTATCTTTTCTTAAATCTTTCTGCAAGAAATGACTGGTCTTCTACATTACCAAAGAAAAATAATTCTTACTTCTATTCGGGACAGACATTAAGCTTTATTTTATCTGAATATTTAAATTCTATCAATGTTAATACTGGAGTATTAAATTTTGCTAAATTGAGAGCTGCTTATGGTTCTACGGGTAAAGATGCACCTGTATATTCAATCCTTGAAAGATATGTTACAGGAGCATCATCTAACCCTGGATTCCCTAATATTGATAATTTATTTTTTCCGATTGGAGGTTTAAATTCTTATTCAGCATCTAATAGATTACCTAATTTAGAGTTAGCACCAGAGCGTACAACAGAATTAGAATTTGGGGCTGAGGCTCAATTTTTTGATAACAGATTTGGCTTTGAAGTTTCTTATTATAACAGACTTACAAAAGGACTAATAAACACTGTTCCATTTGATCCTTCTTCAGGATACACAAGCGCGGTAGTTAATTTAGCTGATGTTAGAAATAAAGGATTTGAAGTAGATTTAAATGTTACCCCTTTAAAAACCGAAGATTTTTCTTGGAGAATTGATGCAAATTACTCAACAAACGATAATAAAGTAGAAGAACTTGATACTAAAGAAGTATTTCTTGGTGGTTTTGGTGGAGCAGGTATCTATGCAGTCAAAGGCGAAGCTTTAGGACAATTTAGAATTACTAGATTACAAAAAACCACTATTAATGGTGTAGAAAAAACAATTGTAGATGGAAATGGAATGCCAGTAGCTACAGTTGATGAAGAATACATTGGAAAGGACATTAATGAAAATTATAGATTAGGTCTAACAAATACATTTAAATGGAATGGTTTTACACTTTCTGGCACACTAGAATACAGAGATGGTGGTCATATTTTTTCTCAAACAAAAGCAAATATGCATTGGACAGGTAGTGGACCTGAAACAGTATTAAATGATAGAAAACCATTTGTAATTGAAAACTCTGTTGTTAAGAATGCTGATGGTACTTTTAGCGAGAATACTACTCCAGTAAACCCTACTGCTTTACATACGTTTTATAGCCAAGGAGGTCTTAAAGGAGAGGATTTTGCAATTTTAGATAGATCATTTTTAAAGTTAAGAAATATTAGTTTTGGCTATAATGTGCCTTCTAATTTTTGTGAAAAAATAAATTTAAAATCACTATCAGTAACTCTAAGTGCAAATAACATTTTATTGTGGACTCCTAAAGAAAATAAATATATAGACCCAGAAACAACTTCTTTTGGTAATGATATATCAGCAAAATTCGGAGAATTTTCTGCAAATCCACCAAATCAAACTTATACTTTTGGGATAAATATTAATCTATAAATTAAAAAAAAAATGAAAAAATATTTAACAATATTAATACTTACATCCTTGTTTCTAACAGTTAGTTGTGACAATTATTTGGATGTAAATACTGATCCAGATACTGTATCTGCAGATCAGATTACTGATCCTAAAGCACTTCTACCTACTGTAGAATTAAACATAGCTAATACAATAATGGGTTGGGATATGGGTATAAATGCTGGGCTTTATTCTCAATATTGGACAGCTGCTTACACACACGGTCAATTTAAGTCTGCTTCACAATACGAACCAGTTTCTATGGCTACGGCATATAATAACTTTACTAGTGGGATTTTAGCCGATACAAAAAAAATAAAAAAATTAGCTAAAGCTAATGATAAGTATAAAGGTTATGGATACATAGCTGAAGCATTATCAATATATTCATGGCAAATATTAACAGATGTTTGGGGTGATATACCTTATACAGAAGCTATTAAAGGAGATGAAGGAATTTACTATCCAAAATTTGATAAGGGAGAGGATATTTATAAAGATTTATTGAATAGAATAAATGCTTTAAGTAATATAGATCCTTCTGGATATTCACTACCCGTAGAGGATTCAGATTTAATTTTTTCTGGGAATTTTTCTAAATGGAAATTATTTGTAAATTCTTTAAAATTAAAGTTAATGATGCGTCTTTCTGAAACAAGTACATATAGTAATGCAGCTGTACTTAGTTTTATTAGTTCAAATTCATTTTTAACTGAGAATGCAAAAATTTCTGGAAGCATATGGGAAGATGGAAAAGAAGGAAAACGTCATCCAATGAGAGAATACGAACTAGGAAGTGCAAATTACCTTTCTAGAGCCTTAATAGCCTGTAGAACCTTTACAGATTATATGCGTTCTAAAGGAGATCCTAGACTACAAAAAGTATTAACAGATGTTAGTGGAAATATTAAAGGAGCATTTTTTGGAGACTTTGAATCTAAAAAGGATACTGATGGAAATGGAACAGATGATGAAGATGAAAAATATAGCTACCCTAAATTTGAAGCAAAAGCTGATATCATTTTATTATCAAACTGGGAAGTAAGCTTTTTTATAGCTGAAGTTTATGCTCGTAGTTCAAATGAGGCAAAAGCAAAGTCTTTTTATGAATTAGGTATACAACAATCATTCGACCAGCATAAGATTGCAGCAGTCCCTGCCTCTTTAAATTGGGTTGCAGGTGGTAGCATTCAAGAAAACATTAAACAAATTATGATGCAAAAATGGGTTGCTAATGCAAATTACCAACATATTGAATCATTTTTAGAAAGAAATAGAACTAGATATCCATCTTTAAACAAAGTTGATATAAAAGCAGATCGTACAGCTGTACATCTTAATTTCCCTATCGGAGACTTTACATTATCTGTTACTGGTAGAGCATTATTAAACGATGCGTTACCTCAGTCTGCGATATATCCTTTATCTGTATTAAATAGAAATATTAATTCACCTTCTCAAAAAGCAAATATGGCTGTTAAAGTTTGGTGGAATAAAAATTCTGCAAATTAATTAAAATTTTTATTATGAAACTTATTAAAAAACTCGCATTAACATTATTACTTGTTACTAGTTTTATTTCTTGTAGCGAAAGTAGTACAGACAATATTTCTAGTGAAGTGTATTTTGTGAAAATTACACTAAAAGGTAATGATATTGAAATATTAAAAGTAGGATCTCCAGCATATACTGATAAGGGCTATATTGCTACAGACAATGAAAAAGATGTCACATCTAAAGTATCTGTTGAAGGGACTGTAGATACATCTAAACTTGGAGCTTATACCCTAAAGTATTCTGCCACAAGTGGAGATGGTTATGTAACAACAGTAGAAAGACTTGTTATAGTTGCCCCTGTTAGCACTTCTCCTTTTAATTTAGAAGGAACTTATTTTGGTAACAGAGAGGGTAAAGCAAAGGTTGATAAAGCATGTAAAATAACTAAACTCGCAGATGGTATATTCTTAGCAACAGATTTATTTGCTGGTTACTATGAGCAAACATTAGGTTATGGTGCTGCTTATGCATGGAAAGCAATATTTTCTTTAAATTTAGACAATACTTTTACATTAATAAGTGCTCGTAACAAACCATTTGGTGCTGTTTGGAAACTAACAAATGCTTCGTACGATAATAGTACGAAAACTTTGAGTCACAGAGTAATACACCCATCTGGTTTTGGGTTTAATGTAAAATTAACAAAAAAACAATAAAATGAAAAAAAATATAATAAAAGCAATAGTATTAATTTTTGCTATATCTTTTTCTTCTTGTGATGAAAGTATAGATATATGGGATAGTGCAACATTAGATTATTCTGGTAGATATATTGTACGAACATTATCCGAAGATATGAAAACTGTATACCAAGGTTATAAAAACAATGAGTATCAAATTTTTAACACCTCTGAAAACATTGCTAATAAAATTTGGATAGTAGAAAAAGATGCACATAAAATAAATCTTAAAAGTAAGTTTTTATTAAAAGGAGATTTTAGTTCTTTCGAATCTACTACTGATGTTTTTGCAGATTTAGAAAATAATTTACCTGCTGTTGTAATTCCATCATCAAAACCAACAGCTCTTAATAAAACTATCACTGTAAACAGAAGTAATATTAAAGCTTCAGTTATGGAGGGTAAAATTATGCGAAAAGCTACTAAAACCAAAGGTGGTAATACTACAGATAGTATTTATGTAAAATTTAAATTATTAAGCGGGTCTGTAAAGTTTATAAGTGCAGCTGTGCCTGTAGCTCAAAGAGCTGATCCTCAAGTAGAAGAATTTAAATGGGTTTATGATTCTGTAACCTATGACAATACTAAAGATATTATTAGAGTTATTGCTGGTCATCTTTATACAGGTTACGATAAAGATAAATATTAAATCCTAAAATAAAAATTATAAAAACGTTTTTAAACCACCTTTTGCTAGGTGGTTTTTTTATGCTCAATATTTTTAGCATACCTTTGCAATATGACAACAGAAACAACAAATATTTTCGGTATAAGAGCAATCATAGAAGCAATTGAAAGTGGTTCTACGATAAATAAAATATACTTACAAAAAGGCTTAAGAGGCAATTTATTTTACGAGTTAGATAAACTTATAAAAACAAAAAAGATTGCGTCAAGTACTGTTCCTGTAGAAAAATTAGATAGATTATCTAAAAACAACAATCATCAAGGTGCAGTTGCTCAAATTTCTCCTGTTGAATTTTATGATTTAGAAGAACTTATTGAAAATACTATTGCAAATAAAAAAATACCTCTTTTTTTACTTTTAGATCAAGTTTCTGATGTGCGAAATTTTGGTGCTATTATTAGAACTGCTGAATGCACAGGTGTTAATGGAATTATCATTCAAAAAAATGCCAGTGCGCCTGTAAATGCTGAAACCATAAAAACTTCTGCTGGCGCAGCTTTTAAAATGCCAATTTGTAAAGTAGATCATATAAAGGACGCTTTGTTTATTTTACAAGCATCAGAAATAAAAACTATTGCTGCCACAGAAAAAACTGAAGATTCTATTTTTGATGTTAATTTTAATCAACCCATTGCAATAATAATGGGGTCTGAACATAGAGGCGTAAATCCATCCATATTAAAAATGGTAGACTATAAAGCTAAACTACCTTTATTGGGCGAAATTGCTTCATTAAATGTGTCTGTAGCTTGCGGAGCTTTTTTATACGAAACAGTTAGACAGAGAATTAAGTAATAAAAATTAATTTTTATTACTCAGTTATACTATTTTGCTCCTCTTCTATTTTTGGTGGAGAAAAGTTGCCATTTTCATCAAAAAGTAAATCGAATTCTGTTTCTTTAAATTGATGTTCTTCTTTAATAATTCCTTTTTTTCTGTAAATAATTGCCAATATCAATCCAACTAGAAACCCAGATAAATGCCCTTCCCAAGACATTCCTTCTTTTATTGGTAAAACATACCAAATCATACTTCCGTAAAGAAAAATAATGATTAATGATAATGCAATTAATCTAAAATGTTTTCTTATGATTCCACTAAAAAAGACAAAACTAAACAGTAAATAAACGATTCCGCTTGCACCAATATGATAAGATTCTCTCGCAATCATCCAAGTTAAAAATCCTGTAAAAAAACCTCCAAAAAGTAGAACTTTATAGGCAACCTCTTTATAAAAATAAAATACACTGCATAATAGCACAAATAAAGGGATGGAATTATTAAAAAGATGATTGATATTACTATGGATAAAATGGGTTAAGAAAACACCTCTAAATCCTTTAAAAGTTCTGGGATAAACTCCAAATTTGTTAAAATTGAACCCGAATTGTATTTCAATCCAATAAATTAACCAAATTGAAACAATAAATGCAATTGGAATTATAAAAACTGATTTCGATATTTTTAATTGATTTTCTTTATTCATCAGCATAAAAATAACAAAAATAGAACCAAATCTAATTTTTACAATTTCTGTCAGAAATCTTTATTATTTTTACTGAATGAATGAACCTTTGGCAGAAAGAATTAGACCAAAAACTCTAGATGATTATATTAGTCAGCAACATTTGGTAGGCAAAAATGGTGTTTTAACTAATTTAATTAAACAAGGAATTATTCCGTCTTTAATTTTGTGGGGACCTCCAGGAATAGGAAAAACGACACTTGCAAATATTATAGCAACAGCATCTAACAGACCTTTTTACACTTTGAGTGCCATTAGTTCTGGTGTAAAAGATGTGAGGGAAGTTATCGAGAAAGCAAAAAAAAGTGGTGGATTATTCACCACAAAAAATCCTATTTTGTTTATAGATGAAATTCATAGGTTTAGTAAATCTCAACAAGATTCTTTATTAGGAGCTGTAGAAAAAGGTTGGGTTACATTAATTGGAGCCACTACAGAAAACCCCAGTTTTGAAGTAATTCCTGCACTATTATCTCGTTGTCAGGTTTATATTTTAAATTCTTTTGATAAAAACGATTTAATTGCTCTTTTGCATAGAGCAATTGAGAAAGATGTAATTTTATCAACCAAAAAAATCACTTTAAAAGAAACGGATGCTTTGCTACAGATTTCAAGTGGTGATGCTAGAAAACTTCTAAATATTTTTGAATTATTAGTTTCTACCAATGATGAAATAGAAATTACAAACGATTTAGTTTTAGAAAAAATTCAGAAAAACACCGTTAGATATGACAAAACAGGCGAACAACATTATGATATAATTTCTGCTTTTATAAAATCGATAAGAGGTAGTGACCCAAATGGTGCTGTATATTGGTTGGCAAGAATGATAGAAGGTGGTGAAGATGTAAAATTTATTGCACGTAGATTATTAATTTCAGCGTCAGAAGATATTGGAAATGCAAATCCTACAGCCTTAATATTAGCAAATAATACTTTTCAAGCTGTTTCTGTAATTGGCAATCCAGAATCTAGAATTATACTGAGCCAATGTGCTGTGTATTTAGCTAATTCACCAAAAAGCAACGCATCTTATTTAGCCATAAAAGACGCTCAAAAATTAGTACAACAAACAGGAGATTTATCTATTCCACTTCATTTAAGAAATGCGCCTACAAAATTAATGAGGGATTTAGATTATGGCAAAAACTATAAATATTCGCACGATTTTGAAAACAATTTTGTAGTTCAAGAATATTTACCTGATGAAATTTCTGGAACAAAAATTTACAATCCAGGAAATAATTCTAGAGAAAATAATTTTAGAGAAACTTTAAAAAATAGATGGAAACAAAAGTATAAATACTAGAATTTTATTTGATAATTTTCTACCACTAAAAGACCATCAACATAATACTCAGCAACCCAATTGTTATTGCTTTTGTATAAAATTCCATTTTTATTATTAATGATAAAAACATCTTTTACATTTGTTTTTAAAACTTGAAAAACAACTGCTGGTTTTGTATTTACCAACTGAAATCCGTTTTTAATTTCCTGAGCATATAAAACCTGTTTTGTACTAATTGTATTGGTTTTGTTTTCTGTTTTGAGTATAACACGTTTAATTCCTGTAACAATTTTAGTAGGAGTCTTTTTATCAACTTTAACAACTGGTGTTTCAACATTTTCTTGGTAAGAATATTTTAAATCTGACATTGAAACATAAGCATTTCTTATTGCTTCTTGATACGCTTTTTTGTACTCTTTTTCTTTACTTTTACCTTCTTTAGAAACATAAACAACCTTGTTAAAACAATCTTTTAATTCAATAACACTTTTTGTTGTAAACATATTAGATTTATCTACCACATTTGCAATTAGAGCTAAACATTGGTTTTCAACTAAATCTTTTGGTAATTTTTCATTATTTAAAAAAACTGTAAAGCCTGATTTCTTTAATAAAAACTTGGTTAGAGAACTGGTTTTATATTGATCAGGTTTTTTTAGAAAATCGAACTTTTGTGGCACAATTACATATTTGTAATTGTTAATTTTATCGTTTTGTGCTTTTGAAACAATTGAAAAAAGCAGAAAAAATACGATTATTATTCTTTTCATTTTTACTAATTTAAAATTATATTAAAACCTAACTGTATAGACGCACTTTTAGAACTTGTAATATCGGTAAATTGTGCAAGATTATCAACCATTCCATAAAAATTTATTTTACCAATTTGAGCAGAAATACCTACACCAATATTATACAATGAATACTCATCTAAAGTATAAGTAACTTTTGCATATAGTTTTTGAGAAAACCTTGCTTCGTAAAAACCTGTAAAGGCCAATTGTGGTCCTAATGGTCTAAAAACTGAATAAAGCTGTGCACCTACTGCATTTTTATAGTAATCTTTATAAACATTATCATAACAATATTTGCTTCTCTTTTCTCCAAAACTATATTTTAATGAGGCATTGAATTTGATTGGTCTCCAAGAAAAATAAGAAGATTCATTTTCACTTAAAGGTAGTTTCTCATTCAAATCTTTGTCTAAATCACTCCAATAATTAGTGTTCGATTTATCAAATAAAAATTGAACCCCCTCAAAAACATAACTGCCTTTTAGTGTTGTATTTTTTATATTTTTTTTGTGATTTATAAAACCAAAATCTAAAATACTAGCTGTAAATTCTAACTGAGGTTTTATGTGATACGTTAATCCAAAATCTAAACCCAAACCTAAGTTACTGCCCAAAAAAGTATTGCTTAAATATGTTGACGTATCATTTATATATTCATCATTTTTTATCAACCCAGAGGTTTTAATATCGATATCTACTTCATTAAAATAATGTGCATAAATATTATTATTTCCCTCTACTGTTGTAAAAGTTCCTTTATTGTTTTTCGATTGCATATTTAATGCTGAAGAATACATTTTTATTCTACTACCTAAAGTTAGGTTCTCATTGATTTTTTTACTAATACCAAAATGCAAAACGCCCAAAACATCTAGTTTGTAGTTAACTTGAGATACACTAAAACTTTTATTTAAATAGGATGCATTTCCTTCATTTAAAAGAGTGATTATGTCTTTAGGAAAATAACTTATACCATCTATTTCTTCGTAAAAACCAAAACTAAAATAGGTTTTATCATTATATCTGTAACCTCCATTTAAAACTTCTATTTGGGAATTAAATTTTACATAATCTCTAACACTTAATATGTTTAAAACTCTTGAAACTTTATCATTAAAATTGATATTATCAGACAAAAATAGGTCTGATAAAACAAAACCAGTTGAGTTTGCTTCTAATGACAAACCTGAAAGCAAAGGTACACCAGCGTGAAATTTATAATTTGTTTCAGCTCCTGGATTTTGCATTAAAGTTTGAGGCAATTCTGCAAAACCATATAAAACTTGTTTGTTTTGTGAAAGTGATTGAAAAATCGAAAAAAACAAAAAGAAATAAACTATTTTTTTTATCATTTAAAAGACGTTTCTAAATAAACTGTAGAAGCAGATTTAAAGCTAAATCTACCATTTTCAGAAGGATTTATAGGAGTTGTTTTATCATCTAACTCAATGGTCACTCTAACTCTAAGCGTATTTTTAATATTCGGTTTTTTGCTTACTAAAATAGTTTCTACAGGTGGTTTGTTTAATGTGTTTGCTTTTATTTTTAAATCGCTTAAAGTGTGAATCAAATTGTTATTTGCATCTAGTAATAAAATTTTAATGGTAAAATTTCTATTAAATTCGTTATTAATTTCAAACTTAAAATCTAATTTTACTAAGTTATTTTTTATATATTTTTCTTGGAGTATCTTAAAATCGGTATTTTCTGTGATTTCTGTAACTGCTGGAGAACCTGCTGAAGGAGTAAAATTTACTGCCAAAATTTCAAAATGGGCAATAGAAAATGAATAAGACGGTTTTGTTGTATAGTCTTTAGCTTGAGAAAAATCTAAATTCTCTCCACACGAGATTAATGCTAAAAAACAAATTAAGATATATAGTATTTTTTTGAAAAGCATTTTTATATTTTATGATACTAAAACGTTTAAAAAGTTAAAGATATTGTTTTATTTCTAAAAGTGAGGTTACTGTTTGTACATTGTTTATATTAGTATTAATGTTTTCGAAATTACAATGTATTGCTTGCATACCAACATTAAGAGCTCCTTGTATGTCTGCTTCTAAATTATCGCCAATCATTATTGATTGTTCTTTTTTAGCCTGAGCAATTTCTAAAGCATAAGTAAATACTTTAGGATTTGGTTTTTTTACACCCACAGATTCTGAAGTAATAATTTTATCGAAATAATGATAAATATTAGAATTGATTAATTTTTTACTCTGAATTTCTTCAAATCCATTTGTAATAATATGAAGTTTGTATTTTTTATTTAAATACTCTAAAAGCTGAAAAGTACCGTCAAATAAATGATTAAAATCTGCTAAACAATCAATGTATTCTACTGAAATTTTATCAATTATATTATCAGAAACACTGTAATTTACAGCATCAAAAGTATTTTTTAACCGAGCATATCTTAACTCGCTTTTTGTCACTTTTTCTTCTCTATAGAGTTTCCAATACTCTAAATTTAAAGGCTTATAGACTTTTAAAAAAGAATCTAAACTTATAGTAATGTTGTTCATTTTAAAAACTTTTTGAAAAGTTAAGTCTGAGTTTTTTTCAAAATCCCAAAGGGTATGATCTAAATCAAAGAAAATATGTTGTATATTCATTCGATAAAAGTATAAATAATAAATAATAAAAAGAGCTGTTGTGCGTTATATTTGCACCAACAAAACTAACCTTTTTGAGCAATAAACTTAACGTTTTATTTTTATGCGGCTGGTATCCTTCTAAAGTTTTACCAAATAATGGAGATTTTATTCAAAGACACGCTGAAACTGTTTCTTTGAATCATAATGTAATAGTTATTCATATAATTACTGACAAAAGAAGTAAAAAAAACATTGAATATACCAGCGAAATTATTAATGGTATAGACACTCATATTGCGTATCTAAAGCATTTTAAAAATCCCATAAAAAAAGCATACTTTTTTATAACAGCATTTAAAGTATTGTTACAAAAAATAAAACCTATTGATATAGTTCATGTAAATGAAACATATCCTTTCGGAATTTTTAGTTTGTATTTAAAATTATTTAAGAAAAAACCTTATATAATTTCTGAACATTGGACAGGTTATTTAAGTAGATCTAAATCTAAAATTAGTTTTTTTCAAAAACTGATTTCGAAACTTATTATCAAAAAGTCGTATGCAATTTGCCCAGTAAGTAATCTTCTTAAAAAGGAGATGGAAAAATTAGGCTTTAAAGGAAACTATAAAGTAATATCAAATGTTATTGATACTAAGTTATTCTCCCCAAACATAAAAAAAGACTCAATTCTAAAACTAATACATATTTCTAGCTTAAAAGATGAACATAAAAACATTAAAGGTATGTTACGTGTTGCTAAACTTTTGGGTAAAAAATTAGATTACTTTGAATGGAGTTTTATAGGAAATAATGGAGATGAATACAAAAAATATTTAGAAGAACTAGATATAAAAAACTGCAAAATCACTTTTCTAGAACATCAAACGCATTCTGATATTGTACAATATCTTAAAGAAGCTTCTATTTGTATTTCTTTTAGTAATTATGAAACTTTTGGAATCGTAATTCCAGAAGCAATTGCATGCGGAACTCCAGTTATTTCAACAAATACAGGAATAGCCTTAGACTTTAAAGGGCTTCCATTCTGTAAGGTAATTCCTATTAAAAACGAACAATTGTTGTTTGAATCTATTATAAATTATAAAACAATATTTACTAATTTAGATATTTACAATATGCATACTTTTGTAAAAGAAAAATTTAATAAAGCAGTAATTTCTAATATGTTTTCTTTGCTTTATTACAAATCCCTAAAAAGATAATTTGAATTTAATAATATCTTTTATATCTAACTTTCTCAGCAGAAAAGGCAACTATGTTTTTATAGCTACTATTTTTTCTAGGCTATTTTCATTTATAGCTTCTTGGTTAGCTTTAAAATTAATACCTAATAACATATTAGGTATTGTCCTATTTGCTTACAGTATTGTTGTTTTTATTATACCTTTTAGCGGATTGGGACTGCATCAAAGTTTAGTACGATATGGAGCTTTATTAAAAAAAGAAAAAGAAAAAAATGCGCTGTTTGTATACGTTTTTAAAAAAGGATTATTAGTTTCTTCTTTTATCACAATTTTAGTTATCATATTAAGTTTTTTAATTCCTTTTCAATTTAAAAACACAGGTTTTTATTTAGCAATACTATCATTAATCTTAATTCCTATTTTTTTACTAGAAATTATTAAAATTCAATTTAGATTAAAGCATAAAAACAAAGAATACTCTTATGTAGAAATAACTTACAACTCCATACTAGTATTACTAGTTTTTGTTTTATGTTATTTCTTTAGTGAAAAAGGATACATTTCTGCTTTAATCCTAGCTCCTACTCTAACATTTCTATTATTTTTAAAAAAATTAAAAATTAATTTTTCTAATAAAATAAATAAAAATATTACTAATTTAAAATTCTGGAAATATGGTATTTATGCAGGATTAACAAGTGTGGTATCAGATCTTCTTTTTATTATTGATATTTTATTGGTAGGCTATTTAATTAAAGATGCAGAAATGGTAACTGTGTATAGATATGTATCTATTATACCTTTAAGCCTTCTTTTTTTGCCCAGAGTTTTTATTGCTACAGATTATGTTTCGTTTACCGAAAAAATATCAAACAAAAATCATATTTTTAAATATATTAAAAGTTATATACTTTTTTTCTTGATTCTAAGTATTCTTATCTGTGGATTTTTCTCTTGCTTTTCTAATGAAACTCTTGCTTTTTTTGATGCAAGCTTCACAAAATATTCTGATAGTTTTTTAATCTTAGTTTTTGGCGTTTGTGGAATTCTAATTTTTAGAGGACTATTTGGCAACCTATTATCATCTATAGGAAAAATAGAAATAAATTATTACATTATTTGTATTGCTTTACTCATAAATATTGTAAGTAATTATTATTTAATTCCTAAATATGGCATAAAAGGAGCTGCTATTACATCTGCTATATTAATGTGGTTTACAGGTGTTTTTTCTTGTATTTGGTTTTTCTTTCTTTATAAAAAATTTCTAAATGAATAAATTAAATAAATTCTTTTTAGGTTTAAAAATGTTGATAAATAAGCCCAGTTTAATAAACCTCATAATAGGAAGTGATGAAAGATGGGATGCCTATATCAAAAAAAAATATCCTAACAAAACAAAACTACCTATTGTTCAAATCGATGATTTAATTCCTAATTTTAATGAAACTTTACATACATTTTCATTTTTAGGTGGTGGCTCTCTACCTACAGACATTATGCTCTTAAAAGGGTTGTGTGCTCAAATACAAAATTGCTCATATTTTGAAATTGGCACTTGGAGAGGTGAAAGTGTAAAAAATATATCTGAAACTGCTAAAGAATGCTATACTTTAAATTTATCTAAAGATGAAATTATAGACTTAGGTTTACCAAAAAAATATGCTGATTTGCATAGTTTTTTCTCTAAAGGAAAGGAAAACATCACACATCTATTGGGAGATTCTCTAACGTATGATTTTAAGAGTTTAAACAAAAAATTTGATGTTATTTTTATAGACGGAAATCATAATTACGATTATGTAAAAAGTGATACAGAAAAGGTTTTTAAACATCTATTAAAAGAAAATTCTATTGTAGTTTGGCACGATTACGCATACAATCCTGAAAAAGTAAGAAGTGAAATTTTATCAGGTATTTTAGATGGAATTCCTTATAAATATAAAGAAAATTTATATCATATTTCTAATACAATGTGCGCTATTTATATAAATAAAGAAATAAAAACAATTGCTCCTGATTTCCCTGTTACTCCTAAAAAAATATTTAAAATAAGTATCAAAACTGATAAGATTACTTCTTAAAAAGCTTTTGCAAAAAAGACCAATTGTTATACTCAAGAACTGTATATTTTTCTAATTTTGCTCCAAAACTTCTAAAGAAAGATGCAATTCCTGGTATTACAGAACCTTCAAAATCTAAAATATAATTAGTTTCAGAATATTTTTTTATTATAGTATTTATTAAAAAACTAGGAACTTGTTTTTGTTTTCCTATTAAAGTCATTGCAGAAAAAAGGTAAGTTATTCTATTTTTATTTATTATAAATACTGACCCTCCTAATAAATCTTTATTTTTGTCTTTTATACCTAAGAATATAACTTTATTTTTTGTTTTTAAATACTCTAACAGGCTTTTTAATACTTGATAATCTTTTTGATTATAACCAAACTTATAATTTTTTAATGCTACACTAATTATCTCATCTACAGTAAAATCATTAATAATTAGTTCGTTTTTTAGAGCTTGTTTTATGGCAGACTTTCTTCCTTTTGAGAATTTTTTAAAACTTTTATCATAATCATCTTTTAACTCTAAAATATAATTAGCTCTTTCAATAGTTTTATTTTTTATCAATTTGGTATTAAAAGAATTGAATTGTAAATGAATTTTAATAAATTTTATAGGAATACTGTTCAATATTTTTTTTTTTGTTTTTTCTTCTATTTTTTCAATAGAAAAAATACCCAATTGCTGACAAAAATAAGGTTGAGTAATATACTTTAATCCGAACTTAGATTTCCAAGGTAAAGGCATTACAGCTTTATAATCATCTAAAACCAACACATCCCAATTGTCTGCTACTATATCTAAATACCAAGAATATCCATAAATTCTAGATTGCAACGAATTTTCTATACAAGCATCGTATTTTTTAACATCCAGATTTTTTCTTTTTATGTATTTAATCATCTTAAATCATACTGATTTTAATCATAGAATCATACAATCTTTTCCAGCCTTTCCAACGATCATAATCGCTTAAACTTTCGTTATGAAAAAGGGTTATAAAAGTTCCGTTTACTGCCTTTACTTCGTTCTTTAAATCTCTAATTCTACCTAAAGATTGTTTTGGAGTTAGTTTCATATAATCATTCAAAGTGGTGTCCATCAAAGCAAAAGGAAATATTTTTAATGGCGTTTGAATTTCAAAATCTAAATCGTAAAAATAAAAAGGTGTACAAGTACTTGCTCTAAAACCAACGTTACTGGCATACCCCATAGAGTAATCTTCATCTACTTCTAAATCTATTAAATTTTGATAAGTTTCTGGCAAGCTAAACCTTAAATAATGCTGCCTAGAACGTTTAACTGGCATATTTATAATGTCTTCTAATCGTTCTTTTTCTTTTTTTAACAAAGGTGCATTATTCATAGAAAAATAGGATGGATGCAACCCAACCTTGGCATAATCTACCATTTCTTTAATAAGTAACCTGTATTTTGTTTTAGACGCAGAAACATTGGTGTCTAAGGTTGTATAATCGCCTACAAGAAAGAAAAAAATAGTTTCAATATCTTTTTCTTTTTTTACTTTAAGAATTTTATCGAATGTATTAAAAGGATCTTTTTTAATATTAAAAGCCACTGCAAAACGGTTCCAAACATTTATCAATCTAAAGTTTACTAAATCATTAAAAAAACCACCTACAGTTCTTACAAAGCTTTTGTGTTTATAGGCAAAAGCATTGTCTATATCTATGGTAGAAATAAACTCGAAAGAACGATTTTTATATGGATAATCAGGGAATTTTATTTTTAAAATTGCTAATAATTTATACGCCCAAATATCTACAACTGGCTTTTCTAAAAATCGATTTTTATAGGCTAAACTTTGTGCTGCTGTATAACGCCCGTGTTTGTCTTTTACGTGTGGTAAATGTTCTTCATATCTAGAAATGAGATAAAAACTTGCTGCAAAAACATCAAAAGGAATAGCAGATTTTGGTCCTGTTTTAAAGAAACAAGGAACGTCATCCCATTTTTGAATGACAATTTCTAAATCATTTACACCTTGCTGAAACAATAAATCGTTACTTTTTACAAAAAACTCATTGCCTAAAGGAGTTTTTGTATAGGTTAATTTAGGTCCGTTATGTGCTACAAACGTTTCAATTTTTGATGTAAAATCTACAGGAATTAATAAGGTTCTTGTAAAAATATGCTTAAAAATATAACGAATTCTTGGCGTAATTTTATGTGTGTAAATTAATATCATTTTTCTTAGGTTGCAAAGTCGCAAAGTAATAAAGTTGCAAAGTATAAAATACTTTCGTCAATTTATAATAGTCCTTTATCTGCAAAGCTAAAATACGCTTTTTCGGTAATTATTAAATGGTCTAAGAGTTTAATATCTAAAGTAGTTGCTGCTTGTTTAATTTTTTGAGTAATTTGTTTGTCTGAATTACTTGGCTCTAGTTTTTCTGATGGATGGTTATGGCAAACAATGATTGCCACAGAAGCTAACTCTAATGCTCTTTTAAACAACAATCTGACATCTACTATTGTGGCTGTTAAACCGCCTTTACTAATTTGCTGTTTAGCAAGTACTTTGTTGGAATTATTCATAAAAAGCACCCAAAATTCTTCGTGTTGTAAATCTCCAATTATAGGTTGCATTAAATTAAATGCATCTTTACTACTGGTAATTTTTGGTTTTTCTAAAGCAATTTCTAACTGACGTCTTTTGCCTAATTCTAAAGCTGTTATTATTGATATTGCTTTAGCTTCTCCAACTCCGTTAAAAGCCGTTAATTTTTCTACAGATAATTTTGCGAGTTCATTTATATTACCATTTACAGATTGTAAAATTCTTTTAGATAAAGCCACTGCACTTTCTTTTCTATTACCAGAACCAATTAAAATAGCAATTAATTCTGCATCAGAAAGTGATAATTTACCTTTAGCAAGTAGTTTTTCTCTAGGTCTGTCATCTAACGCCCAAGATTTTATGGTCAGTTTTTCCATATATATCAATTTTTGATAAAAATACGAAAATGGAAATTAATTGTTTTTCAAAATCTCACTATGCCTTGAGGTGAACTATCTATGGAGTATCTATGGAGTATCTATGGAGTATCTATGGAGTATCTATGGAGTATCTATGGAGTATCTATGGAAAAATGCACTAAAAAAATTACAATTGACTTAAAAAACTTTTGTATTGTTGGTTATTAGGATATAAATTTATTAATCTTTTAGCAATGTTTTTTGCTTTTTCTTTTTGATTAGATTTATTATAAACATACGCCAACGCATACAATAAACTTTCGTTAGTTGGTGCTACTTTTATCCCCAATAAAAATGTTTTTTCTGCATTTTTAAAATCTTCTTTTTTATTGTACAACAACCCTAAATTATAATAAACTCTGATATTTTGTGGCATTAATACCATTGCTTTTTTAAGTTGATTTATTGCTTGGTTTGCTCTGTTTAATTCTGCATACATTAAAGCAAGTGAGTAATACACTGGCCCATATTCTGGTTCTTGTTCTATTACCGTTTTAAATGCTTTTTCTGCTTTTTTATATTGTTTATTATTGTAATATAAAGTGGCTAAATTTATACGAACCTGATTGTTAATATTGTCTAATGCTAAAGCACTTTCATAACTTTCTATTCCTTTTTTAATATTTCCTTCTTTTATGTAATAATTACCTTTTTTTACTCTAGAGCCTACAAAATCTGCATTCGTATTCATATGTTTCCAAAATTCTTTTTTTACTTTTTGATAAGGCGCTTTGTAAACTTCTGGCACTTCATTTTCTGGTAAAACACCCAAACCAAAAAAGGCTTTAATTCTGATACTTCTTTTGGGGTCTTCTAATAATGGTAAAAAATAAGAAGTATAATCTCTAGTATTTATTTCGCTCAAAACATCTACACTTGCTCCTCTAACTAAAGCAGATTCATCATTTAAAAGCAAAATATATTGCTGTATAAAGTTTTTAGCATTATAATTTGATAACGCTTTGGTTGCAGATGCTCTTACAATTTCTGGTTGATGCTTATCATTCATCAACTCAATTAAACCATTATGAGCATTCGGCTCTCTTAAAATTCCTGGTGCTAATTTTTCTGAATAGTGTATGGAGTCTACCTCGCCAAATAATTTTTTAAAACTCTTTGCAGCCCAAACATCATCTTTATCTTTATGACATTCTGTACAGGCGTTTGGCGAACCATATTTTACACTTAAATCTGGTCTAGGTACTCTAAAACTATGATCTCTTCTAAAATCGTTTCCCATATAAAATTTACCTGTCATATGGCAATTTATACATTTTGAAGATTCTGTATTTTGTTGATGAAAATGATGTTTTGGTGTATCGTATTTTTCAGGAATGTGGCATTGAGTACACAATTTATTTCCATCAAACTTTAGTTTTAAAGAATGTGCATTATGGCAATTTGTACAAGTAACATCGTTTTGATACATTTTGCTTTGTACAAAAGAACCATATACATAAACTTCGTCTAAAATTTGTCCGTCAGCATAGTACAATCTATCTTCTAATAATTGCGGATAATAATGATCTAATAAAGTTCCTTTAAAATTAAAAGCTTCAGAAAATTGTTCTCTTCTTATATGACAACGTGCACATTGATCTACCAATTCTTTGGGTGCCGTTTTTGTTGTCATTTGTAAACTACCGCTTGCAACATATTTTTCTCCCAATTTTTCTACAGCTGTAACATGCTGTTTTCCTGGTCCATGACAAGCCTCACAGTTAACATTAATAATAGCGTATTTTGTATTATAGCTATGTGTTTTTTCGTCATAATTTTTACGAACATTTGTAGAGTGGCAATCTGCACACATATTGTTCCAGTTTAAACCACCTCTAGACCAATGCAACCACTCAGAATGTACTACCTTAAAGTCTGGATATAAATCGAACCATTTGTTTTTAACAGCGTCCCAAGCTGTTCTTAAACATTGGTAATGACCATTAGGAAACTGAACTATATATTGTTGTAAAGGAGTAATACCAAAAGTGTACACAATTTTGTAATCGTGATTTTTGCCATCTGGCCCTTCTGTATTTACATAAAAGTCTTTTCCTTTTTTAAAAAATTTAGAAGTAACCCCTTGGCTTGTAAATTTTTGATTATCGAAATTAGCCAAAACAGTTGATGAATCTGCAATTTGCATAGCTTTATTATGATGAGAACCTTTCCATTTTTTAACTTGATCTTGATGGCATTCTTTACATTTTTGATCTCCTAAAAAATGACTGTCAGGGATTATTTCATCAGAAAGAAAAACACTTTTAACTTTACTAACCTCTTTATAATCAACCTCTTTTTTACAAGATAAAAATATAGCTATAGCTAAAATAAAGAATGCTATCTTTAAAAAAAATGAAGATTTATTATATTTTAATTTCACAAAATCGTTATCAAATAAATTGCAGCAGTAAATCTAAAGTTTCTATCCTCCCCAAAAAAAATATTTATCCGTTTTTAACAAAAAAACTATACTTATTGTTATTTTATACTTGCTTGTTAAAATTGAAAACTTATATTTATTTTTATTTCCTTAAAAACTCTTTATATCTTTGTTTCTTATTTCTATATTTAAAATATGAAAATTATTATAGCTGGTGCTGGAGACGTTGGTTTTCACTTAGCTAAACTACTTTCTTACGAATCTCAAGATACTTACATCATAGATTTTGATGGTGAAAAGTTAGAATATTTAAACAATCATTTAGATGTTATTACTAAAAAAGGAGATGCCACCTCAATTAAATTATTAAAAGAAATAGGTATAGAATCTGCAGATTTGTTGATTGCTGTAACTGATAGCCAAAATACAAATTTTACTATTTCTGTTATTGGAAAGTCTTTAGGAGTAAAAAAAACAATTGCTAGAATTGATAATTCTGAATTTTTAAATGAATGTGAAGTCGATTTTCAAAAATTTGGATTAGACTTTATGATTTCTCCTCAAGAATTAGCTGCTAACGAAATTAAAATGTTGTTAAACCAATCTTCTTTTAATGATACTGTTGCTTTTGAAAGCGGTGTTTTTAATGTTATGGGAACTCCTTTAACTTATAAATCGCCCATTTTAGAATTAACGGTTAAAGAAGCTAAAGAAAAATTTACCAATGTAGATTTTATAACTATTGCCATAAAAAGACAAGGAATTTCTCAAACCATAATTCCTAGAGGAGACACCACTTATCAACTTAATGATCAAGTATATTTTTGCGTACCAAATTACAGTATGAAAGACCTCTACCCTATTATTGGTAGGAAGCAATTTAGTATTAAAAACGTGATGATTCTTGGCGGAAGTAGTATTGGCGAAAAAACGGCAAGGAATCTTTGTAAAGACAATTTTAAAGTTAAGCTTATTGAAAAAAATAGAGAGAAAGCAGAATTATTAGCAGAACAATTAAATAACACTTTAGTTATAAATGGCGATGGTAGAGATTTAGAACTCTTAGAAGAAGAAAACATTAGAGAAACTGATGCTTTTATTGCAGTTACAGGTAATTCTGAAACTAATATTATGTCATGTTTAGTAGCAAAATCTAAAGGCGTTAAAAAAACAGTTGCTTTGGTCGAAAATATGGATTATATAGATATTTCTCAAACTATAGGAATTCAATCGCTAATCAACAAAAAACTGATTGCTGCTAGTAATATTTTTAGACATATTAGAGAAGCAGATATTCTTGCCCTAGCAAATTTACATAATATTGATGCCGAAGTTTTTGAATTTGAAGTTAAAGATGGCGCAAAAGTAACGCTACATCCTATTAAAGATTTACGTTTTCCGAGAGAAGCTGTTTTTGGAGGAATTATTAGAAACGAAAAAGCAATTATGGCTACTGGCGATATGCAAATTAGAACTGGCGATAAAGTAATTGTTTTCTGTTTACCAGAAGCTATAAAAACTGTAGAAAGGTTATTTATATCATAAAATGGGAAACTTAAACATTAAAATAATACTTCGTTTTTTAGGTATCACAGCTATGTTAAACGGGTTTTTTATGTTTATTGCTTATCCTTTTAGTGTTTATCATAACGAAAACGCAAAATGGGGTATTTTAGGTGCAGGAGTAGTAACTGTTACTATTGGTCTTTTACTCTATTTTTTTAATAAACCAACAAGTACTAACATACAAAAAAAAGAAGGTTATTTAATTGTTACCTTAGGATGGCTAATACTTTCGTTTACAGGTATGTTGCCTTATATACTTTCTGAATCTATTCCTAATTTAAGCGATGCTTTTTTTGAAACCATTTCTGGTTATTCTACCACAGGTTCTTCTATTTTAAGAGATATAGAATCTATGCCCAAAGGAATTCTTTTTTGGAGAAGTGCCACACATTGGATTGGCGGAATGGGAATTATTGTACTTACCATTGCCATTTTACCACTTTTAGGAATTGGAGGTATGCAGCTTTTTATGGCAGAAGCTCCAGGACCCTCTGCAGATAAATTACACCCTAGAATTACTGATACCGCTAAACGTTTATATCTAATTTATATTATGCTAACTTTGGTACAGTTTTTTTTATTAAAAGTTGCTGGTATGACTTGGTTCGATGCCATAAATCACGCAATGGCAACAATGAGTACAGGTGGTTTTTCTACAAAAAACAGTAGTGTTGCTTTTTATAATAACCTACCATTTGTACAATACATTATTATCTTTTTTATGTTGGTTGCAGGAACCAATTTTGTACTCACTTATTTTGCTCTAAAAGGTAAAATTCAGAAAGTTTTTCAAAGTGAAGAATTTAAGTATTATTTCTTTGGTATTATTAGTGTAGCTTCTGTAGTTGCAATTATTATTTATTTTTTCCAAGACCAAAACCTACAAACTACAATTGCACATCCTTTTGTGTACGGAAAAACAGAAAGTGC
The DNA here is from genome assembly GCF_058147125.1 of Polaribacter sp. 2405UD43-2. Classification (NCBI taxonomy): domain Bacteria; kingdom Pseudomonadati; phylum Bacteroidota; class Flavobacteriia; order Flavobacteriales; family Flavobacteriaceae; genus Polaribacter; species Polaribacter sp. 2405UD43-2. The sequence goes on from NZ_JBYVJX010000010.1 coordinate 51,078, forward strand.
AATTAGACACGCGTTATTTATGGTAACTTCTGTTGTTACTACAACAGGTTTTGTAAGTGCAGATTTTACTATGTGGAATTTCTTTGCCACAGGCATTTTCTTTGCATTATTTTTTACAGGAGGTTCTGCAGGGTCTACCAGTGGAGGTATTAAAGTAGTAAGACATATTGTAATGCTAAAAAATAGTTTTTTAGAATTTAAAAAATCACTACATCCAAATGCAATAATCCCTGTAAGGTATGATAAGAAAGCAGTAAATCATACCATTGTTTTTAACATCATTTCCTTCTTTATTATCTATATGTTAATATTTATCATATCTTCTGTTATTTTAACATTATTTGGTTTAGACTTTATATCTGCCTTAGGAGCTGCTGCTTCCTCATTAGGAAACATAGGCCCAGCTATTGGTTCTGTTAGTCCTGTAGATAATTTTTCTCATCTTACAACAGCTGCTAAATGGTTCTGTTCTTTTTTAATGCTAATTGGGCGTTTAGAACTCTTTACTGTTCTTATATTGTTTACTCCTTTCTTTTGGCGTAAGAATTAATATTCTTTTTTTATATTATCTTATTATTAATTAACAAGTTAGATTTTTTTATGTCATTTTTTTTTCTATTTTAGAGGGCTAAAAATCAATAATATGAAACAAAAATACTTTTTAAAAACTTTTTTATTTTTTACTTTTTTAACATTTACCAGTATTGTATACAGCCAACTAAGTGTTTCTGCTGGGGCTACAGATTATACAGTTAATTTTGACTCTACATTATCTGGTGTAAATAACGGAGTTATAAATGGAAGCGGTCTTGCCCCATCTCCTGCTGCTGGAAATTTAGATAGTGATGCATGGAAAATAACTGGATTTAGTGATGGAACTCATAATTTTGGAAACACAAATACTAGTGGAGATTTTGCTAGAGGAACAGGAACTGGAGGAACTGCTAGTAGTGGTGGTCTTTATGCTTTTGAAGTAGCTAGCTCAAATTACGCATTAGGCTTTCAAGGTACAGGTGGAGATTTTACACCAGGTACAATTGTATTAAAAATGACAAATAATACAGGAGCTCCAATTACATCAATAGACGTATCTTACAAAGTTTGGGTTTATAATGACCAAGGCAGAGCAAATACACTAAATTTTTCACATAGCTCAGATGATTCTGCCTATACAGACGTAGGTGCATTAGATTTTACAACAACTGCCACAGCAGACGGAAGTCCAAGTTGGGCATCAACAGATAAATCAACAACTATTGGTAGTTTAAATATTTCTGCAGGAGCTTCTTATTACATTAGATGGTCTAGTAATGATTCTAGTGGAAGCGGCTCTAGAGACGAAATCGCAATTGATGATATCGTAATTAATGCAACAACTGGTGCAGCTTCACCTACAGTAGGTTTTGATTCAACTTCAAGTTCAGTTACAGAAACAGATTCTGATCAAATTGTAATGATACCCGTAACAATGATAAACCACACAAGTACTGTAAGTTTATCTGTAACTCCATCAGGAACAGCTGCAGGTGCTGATTATACTTTAAACACTACAAGCTTAACATTTAGTGCAGATGGAACTCAAAATATTTCATTAACTATAAAAGATGATGCAGATATGGATAATGAAACCGTAATTCTAACATTAGCTGAAACAACTGCTACTGGAGTTACAATTTCAAACTCTGTTCATACAGTTAATATTACAGATGATGACTTACCAAATATTGTTATCAATGAAATCTTAGCTGACCCAGGTACAGTTGTGGATGCAAATGGAGATGGCACAATAAGTTCAACTAATGATGAATTTGTTGAAATAGTAAATTTAGATACTACTTCACACGACTTAACAGGTTATACAATTTCAGATGCAGGAGGAGTTAGATACACATTTGGCTCAACAACCATACCTGCTGGAGGTTCTGTGGTTATTTTTGGTGGAGGAACTCCTACAGGAATCCCTGGTATAACAGATACAGCAGGAAGTCTATCTTTAAATAATAGTTCAGATACAGTCTTTCTTAAAAATTCTGGAGGAAATACTGTAGCCTCTTATGCATACGGAAGTATAGCTAATGATGATCAATCTATTGGTAGAAATGATGATTTTACTGGTGGTTTTGTAAAACATTCAACAATTTCAACAAACCCAGTTAAAGCTTCGCCAGGAAGATATAATGTTTCCAATATTCCTTTCACTACTTTAACTTGGAAAGGTACAACCAACAATGATTGGGCTACTGGATCAAATTGGAGTACAGGAACTGCACCAACCAGTGGAGATGATGTTCAAATACTAAAAGTAACCAACCAACCAACAGCTGCAGCTGCTGTAACTGTTAGTTCTGTTACAATAAACTCTGGAGCTAGTTTAATTGCTCAAGATGCTTTTACTGGTAATGTAACATATAAAAGAGCTTTAGGCACAACAAATTGGTATTTAGTTTCTAGCCCAGTTAGTGGTGAAACAATGACAGATATGAGAGCAAATAATAGTTTCGCTACCAATGGAAGTAGTGAAATTAGTTTTGCTCCTTATGACAATTCGCAAGCCCTTGCAGATGATAGATGGTCTTACTTTAATACAACTTCTACAGATGCTTTGATAAATGCTAAAGGATATTCTACTAAACTATCTGCAATTGGAAGTATTTCGTTTACAGGCACAATAAACACTTCAAATGTTTCTATTGCATTAACACAAGGAGGAGCTAGTGGTAATAATTTTAACGCAATTGGCAATCCTTTTACAGCATTTATTAATAGTGGTACTTTTTTAAATGAAGAAGGTGTAACAACTTCAGATATTGCAAGTGCAACTTTATGGCTTTGGAATGAGGCTTCAGGAACTTACCAAACAAAAGTAGCTGGAGATAATTTTAAAATTGCTCCTGGACAAGGATTTTTTGTAGAAGCCAATTCTACAAACAATGTTACATTTACAGAAGCTATGCAAAGTCATGAATCTACAGACACTTTTCAAAAAGGATCTAAACAAGAAGTTCATTTATTTTTAAATGATGGTGATAATTCTAGATTTTTAAAAATCTATTATATTGATGGAACAACTAAAGGTTTTGACAATGGTTATGATGGTGAATTATTTGGTGGTGTATCTCATCCTTTTGCTATTTATTCTCATCTTTTAAAAGATAGTCAAGGTAAAAGCTATCAAATTCAATCTTTGCCTAAAGATTATGAAAATTTAATTATTCCTGTTGGTATAAATACTATAAGTGGTAAAGAAATTACTTTTTCTGCAGAAGCTCTAAATTTACCAACGGGTATTAAGGTCTATTTAGAAGACAGAGTAACAAATACATTTACTCGTTTAGATGAAGCTAATAGTGAGTATAAAATAACTACCAAAAAAGCATTTAACGGAGTAGGAAGATTTTATTTGCATACAAAATCATCATCAGTTTTAGACACTGATTCAGAATTTTTAAATAGTATTCATATTTTTGCAAATCAACGAAATTTAAAAATTGTAGGTTTAAAACAAGGTAAAACTAAGGTTTCATTGTATAATATGTTAGGTAAAAATGTAATGCAAACATCTTTTGTTGCTTCTAATTCTAATAATATTGCTTTACCAAATTTAGCTACAGGTGTTTATATGGTTAAAGTGCAAACTTCTAAAGGCAAAATAACTAAGAAAATTATATTAGAATAACTTTTACGAGAATTTAAAACCGTTACAATGAAAAAACAAGAAAATAAAAATACAGAAATTACTCGTAAAGAAGCTCTTAACAAGATTGGAAATTACGGTAAATATGCAACCCTTACAGCTTTAGGAACCTATTTAATTTTAAATCCGCAAAAAGCACAAGCTGCAAGTCCTGAAGACCCAGGAACAGGATTTTAAAAACTAAAAAATATTTATATACAAAAAACGCCTTATTTAAAGGCGTTTTTATTTTTTATAATTGATAAAATAACTACTTTTATTTTTTATGAAAAAAACATCAAATTTCTTATATAAAGTAGTCGAAAATAAAACGATTGCTTGGTTTGCAAATAGTAATGAATATCTGGTATTAGAAAACACTACCGCAGATATTTTAAAAAGATTAAGCAAAGGAATTTCTGTAAAAGAGATTGCTAAAGCATTAGCAAAAAAACTGTCTGTCCCTTTAGATAAAACCATCGATTTTATTTTGGATTTAGAAAAAAAGATTTATCAACCTAAAAGCTCTGTAGAACCTTATTTAATAAACGATTACAGAGATATTAAACCTCCTAAAGAGTTTAAATATGTAAAATATTACAAGGTAAATAGCATCATTTTTAAAGTTTCCTTTTCAAATGAACTAGAGTTATCTTATGTACATCCTAAATTTGCTCATTTAGTTATAGATCATCAAACTAAATTTGACAATGAATTTGATGTTTTTACAAACAATAAATTTATTTTCTTTTATGCTAATAAAAAGTTTATTGGTGCATGGAACAATAAAGAAATACATTACTTTCAAGGTAAGTTTTCTATGGAACTCATTCAAAAAATTCATCAAAAAGAAGAAAAAGAATGGATGGGCGTTTTCCACGCATCTGCAGTTAGTAATGAAAAAAAAGCGATCTTATTTTTAGGCGATTCTGGCAATGGAAAAAGCACTTCATTAGCACTTTTACAAGCAAATGGTTTTAATTGTTTGGCAGACGATTTTGTTCCTATGGATGCCAAAAAACAAGAAGTTTACAGTTTTCCTGCATCCATATCAATTAAAAAAAGTAGTTTAAAAACATTATTACCCATTTACCCAGAATTAAAAACTACAGCCGAATATAATTTTAAAAGATTAAACAAAATTGTAAGGTATTTGAAACCAAATAATACAAATTTTTTAAACCATCTGCCTTGTAACCAATTGGTTTTTATTAAATACCAAAAAGATGCGGATTTAGTTTGTAATAAAATCTCTAAAATAGATGCTTTTCAAAAATTAGTACCCGATTCTTGGCTATCTCCAATTCAAGAAAATGCTGAGATATTTTTAGACTGGTTTGCTTCTTTAACTTGTTATCAATTAACCTATTCTAATAATGATGAAATGATAAAAACGGTTGCTAAAATTTTTAATGATGACGTATAAAGAAACCTTATTTTTTATTGGAAAATGCTTAACAATTTCACTTGAAAACAGTAATAAAGCTATTGTTGAAAAAGAGTTAAAATCTGATAAAATTGATTGGGATAATGTTGTAAAAGTTAGTACAAGTCACTATGTTTTTCCTGCTTTGTACTGCAATTTAAAACGTGCTAATTTCTTACATTTTTTACCCAATGATTTGGTTGATTATATGAAACATATAACGGACTTAAATCGTGAAAGAAACCAACAAATTATTGAACAAGCCAAAGAAATTAATGAATTACTACTAGAAAATAATATCACGCCCATTTTCTTAAAAGGAACAGGAAACCTTTTGGAAGGACTTTATGAAGATATTGCAGAAAGAATGGTGGGTGATATTGATTTTTTAGTTTCGGAAAATAATTTTATAAGGTCTGTTAACATCTTAAAAAAAAATGGTTATGATTCTGAAAAAGACGTACAAGATTTTACTACTTTTAAACACTATCCTAGGCTTTTAAAAGAAAATAAAATTGCAGCTGTAGAAGTTCATAAAGAGCTTTTGGTTAAAGAATATGCATCAGAATTTAACTACAATTTTATTAAAACTGATAGCCAAGAAGTAAACGGATTTAAAGTTTTTAGTTATGCAAATCAATTGGCTTTATCAATAATTGCTAAGCAGATTAATGACGATGGCATCCATTATAAAAATATTGCTTTAAGAAATGCTTACGATGTTTTTTTACTTTCAAAAAAAACGAATGCAAAATTAGCTTTTGAAAATTTTGATAAATTAAAAAATCCTTTAAATTGTTTTTTAGCTATATGTTTTGAGATTTTTAACAAATCAAAATCTTTAGCTTACACAAAAACCAATGAAACTGAATTGTATCTTAAAACCTTTTACAAATACATTATTAACAATGAGTTAAGTAAAAATGAACATAAAAAAACTTATCGAAAACTCTTTATAAAAAGAAGATTAGAAATTATTAAAAAATCTTTATTCGATAAAGAATACAGAAATTGGCTTTTAAAAAAAATAACAGACAAAGAATGGCAACAAGAAAAATTAGTTCAATTAGGTTTAAAAAAACCTAAACCAAATTCTTAACCTCTTCAAAATCTAAACCACCATAATTACCAGAACTCATTAAAACAACTGCTGTATGTTCTAAATCTTGATTAAACAAAAAATCTTTAAATTCCTGCGGATTTGTATAAATAATTAAATCATCTCGCTCAAAAGCATTTGCTATTTGTTGCGCTGTAACCGCTGACAATTGTTTAATTTTTATTGCGTGTGGAGAATAAAAAACAACAGCTTTATCAGCTGCATCTAATGCTCCCTTATATTCTGCTAAAAATTCTGCATTTAAACTAGAATAAGTATGCAATTCTAAACAAGCCAAAACTGTTCTTTCTGAATATTGATTCTTTACCGCTTTTGTAGTTGCTGAAACTTTACTTGGAGAATGCGCAAAATCTTTAAAAATTACTGTAGATTCATTTTCGGCAATTTTCTCTAAACGTTTGCTTGCACCTTTAAAACTAGCAATCGCTTCATAAAAATCATCTTCATCAATTCCCATATGTTGGCAAATCCATTTTGCACCTGCAAGGTTTTGTAAATTGTGTTTTCCAAAAATTTCTAAGGGTAAATTTCCTTCATCAGTTTCTATATAAGTTATTCCGTTTTCTATAAAATGTTTTGGTGTTTTGTAAGGATATTTTTTTATATGATTTTCTGACGATTCTACAACTTCTTTTACTATCTCATCTTCAGCATTATACACCATACTTCCGCCATTAATCAAAGAATCTGTAAAAATTTTAAACTGCTCAACATAATTATCAAAAGTTGGAAATACATTTATATGATCCCAAGCAATTCCGCTTAACAAGGCAATATTTGGTTTGTATAAATGAAATTTAGGACGCATATCTATTGGCGAACTCAAATATTCATCGCCTTCTAAAACAATAAAATCATTTTCTTTGGTTAAATGCACCATCGTTTCAAAACCTTCTAATTGTGCACCAACCATATAATCTACTTTTTTATCGTGATAATTTAACACGTGTAAAATCATAGAAGTAATCGTAGTTTTTCCGTGAGAACCTCCAATTACAACTCTGGTTTTATCTTTAGATTGCTCGTATAAAAATTCTGGATACGAATAAATTTTCAATCCTAGTTCTTGCGCTTTTAATAATTCTGGATTGTCTTTTTTTGCATGCATTCCTAAAATAATCACCTCTAATTCTGATGATATTTTTTCAGCAAACCAACCAAATTCTTTGGGTAATAATCCGTATTTTTCTAAACGAGATTTAGATGGATTGTGAATTGTATCATCACTTCCAGAAACTTGGTATCCTTTTTGGTGTAAAGCAATGGCTAGGTTGTGCATTGCACTGCCACCAATAGCAATAAAATGAATTTTCATTGAACAAAATTTTAAACGGTAAAAATACAAAAGCTTTGTTCAATATAAAGTATCTTTAGAACGAAACTCAATTAAAAAATGGTTTTACGAATTAAAAGTACGCGTTAACTCATTTGTAGTTGCTTTGTAAGATGATTTACGCGTGCTTTGATAGCAGATTCCCGATTTTTTCGAGAATGACCGTTTTAATTGAAACCTAGAAGTTTACTTCTAGGAATCGTTTTTAAATATTTTGATTATGAAAAAATTTACAACCACATTATTAATGATTCTATTATTTTCTTCTTTTTCTAACGCACAGAATTCCTTTAACAATCTATGGTTAAAAGTTGAAAAGCTAGAAGCTGACAACCTACCAAAATCTGCTTTAAAAATTGTTAAAGAAATATACAAGAAAGCTGAAAAAGAAAACAATTCTCCGCAACTTATAAAGTCGCTTTTTTATAAAAGTAAGTTTTCTTTAACCTTAGAAGAAAACGCGCAATTAAGCGTACTATCATCCTTTAAAAAGCATATTTCTAAGAGTAAATTTCCTACAAAAAATGTGTTAGAAAATATACTTGCCAACCTATATTGGCAATATTTTAATCAGCATAGATACAAATTTTACAACCGAACAAAAACCAAAAACAAAGTAAATGCTAACGATTTTAGAACTTGGGATTTAAATACGTTGTTTAAAGAAATTCATACTTATTTTAATGCTTCTTTAGAGAATTCAGAAAAACTTAAAAAAGTAAATATTCGCGATTTTGCTGACATTTTACAACTCCAAAAAAACTCTAAAAAATACAGCCCCACTTTGTATGACTTTTTAGCAAATAATGCTTTAGAATTTTACAAATCTTCAGAAACTTCAATTACAAGACCTTCTTATAAATTCGTTTTAGACAACCCATTTTTTTTAAGTGATTACAAAACTTTTTCAAAGTTAAAACTTGAATCAAAAGATAGTTTGTCTTTGCAATTTAATGCTTTAAAAACGTATCAAAAAATCATTCAATTTCACCTTAAAGAAAACAATTTAAATGCTTTAGTTAATGCCGACATTCATCGTATACATTTTGTAAATCAATTTGCAAATTTTAATGATAAAGAAACCATTTTATTAGCAACTTTAAAATCATCTAAAGAGTATTTTAAAACCAAGGAAGTAAGTGGTTTATATGCTTTTGAAATTGCTAAAATTTATAGAAATAAAGCCAATAAATATCTATCTACAAAAAACAAAAAAGCTTTAAAAATTTGCAATGAAATTATCAAACAATTTCCTAAAAGCTTAGGAGCAAAAAACTGTCAAATTTTAAAAAATCAAATTTTAGAAAAAAGACTTACTATAACTGCTGAAAAATATATTCCTATCCATTTAAACTCAAGAGTTTTAGTGAATTACAAAAATATTGACAAACTCTATTTTTCTGCATATAAAATAACAGAAAAACAGTTACAGCAACTTCACAAAAAATATAAATCTGATGAGAAAATTGCTTTGATCAATTCCTTAAAAAAAGGAAAAAATTGGGAAGCAAGTTTAAGAAACGAAAATGATTATTTGCAACATACCACAGAAGTAATTGTTCCTAAATTCAATAACGGAAGATATTTAATTGTGAGTGCTGAGTCTGAAGATTTAGATAAAGAAAAAATCTTTGGAACTACTGCAATTCAAGTAACAAATTTAACTTTAATAGAGAATAATTTTGATGGCAAATATAATTATCAAATTGTAGATAGAAACACAGGAAAGCCAATAAAAAATGCAAAAATTCTTCTAAAAAACAAAAGTAATCACGAAGATAAACACATCAATAAAAAATTAACTACAGATAAAAACGGATTTGCTTCTTTTAAAAGTAGAAACAATTATTATAATGTAAATATATCTGTAAAAACAAAAACTGATTTTGCCACTTTTGGCAATCATTATTTGTATAATAATACTAGAAATTATTTTAATAATAAAAAGAAAGAAACCCTTTTAAAACCTTTTATTTTTACAGACAGAAGTATTTACAGACCAGGACAAACTGTTTATTTTAAAGCGATTGTCATTAAAAAACAGGCTGAAAAATCTGCAATTTTTAAAAATGAATTTGTAAAAATTACTTTGTACGATGTAAACCATCAAGAAATAAAAACGTTAGATTTAAAACTAAATGAATTTGGCTCGGTTGCAGGAGAATTTGTTATCCCAAACAATGGCTTAACAGGAGAATTCTCTATAGAAGTTGCTGAAAGTTTAGAAGAAGACAGCAAAGAATACTATAGATTTGATTACAATAATTCTGTAACTTTTTCTGTAGAAGAATACAAAAGACCAAAATTTGAAACCGAGTTTAAACCCATTACAGAAAGTTTTAAAATAAACGATTCTGTTACTGTAAAAGGTTTTGCAAAAGCCTTTTCTGGCGCAAATATTACAGATGCAAAAGTGGTGTATAGAGTTCACAGAAAAGTGCAATATCCTAATTGGTGGTATTGGCACAGACCTATGCCAACTTCTGAAGCGCAAGAAATTACACACGGAGAAAGCATTACAGATGCATCTGGTAATTTTTCTATAAACTTTAAAGCGATTCCAGATAAAAGTGTTTCTAAAGAGAGTTTGCCAATTTTTACTTACCAAATTACTGCAGATGTTACAGACATTAATGGAGAAACACGCTCAGCAACCTCAAGTGTTAAGGTTGGTTATCATTCTTTATTAGCAACAATTTCTTTGGATGATAAAATAGACAAAAACAAAAAAGAAACGACTTTAAAAATTGATACCAAAAACTTAAACAACGAGTTTGTTCCTGCAAAAGGAACTATAAAAATATACAAGTTACAATCGCCTAAAAACGCATTAAGAAAAAGACCTTGGGTTGCGCCAGATTATCAAGATATTTCAGAAAATACGTTTAGAACATTGTTTCCAAACGATCCTTATACAAATGATGAAACTGATGAAAAAAACTGGGAAAAAGGCAAATTAGTTTTTACAAAAAACTTTGATACAAAAACATCAAAAGAAATTAAAATAACCAATTATAAAAACTGGGTTTCAGGAAAATATGTAATCCTTCTAGATAGCAAAGATAAATTTAATCAAAAAGTAAAAGACGAAAAAAGATTCACGCTCTTCTCAACCAAAGAAAAGAAAGTTGCCGATGCAAAATTATTTACCATCAACACTAATAAAACTTTTTACAAAGTTGGAGATGTTGTAGAAGTAAAAATTGGTTCAGCATCAAAAAATAATACAGTGGTTGTGCAAATAGAAAAGAATCATAAAATCATAGAAACGTGTTTAATAAAGTTAAGCAACTCAACAAAAACGATAAAAATTCCCGTTAAAAAAGAAGATGTTGGCGGTTTTGCTGTAAAATATCACTTTGTAAATTACAACTATTTTGAGAGTGGAAACTTAATTATAAACGTTCCTGAAAAGCAAGAATCCATAGAAATTGAAACCAATATTTTTAGAGATAAGCTACAACCTGGTGCAGATGAAACTTGGAGTTTTACCATTAAAAATGACAAAAATAGCGCAGTTACAGCAGAAATTTTAGCCTCTATGTACGATGCTTCTTTAGACGAATTTAAATCGCACAATTGGCAATTCAATCCTATTGCACCGAAATCAACTTATTATTCATATAACGTTAGTAGTGCCAATCATAGTTTTAAAAATACTTATTTCAACATCCATAATAATTATAGAAGGTATTATGGTTTTACTTCGATTTCTTATGACACTTACAACTGGTTTGGTTTCACTTTAAATGATAACAGATGGGTAAATCAACAATATTTAAGAACCATAAAACGTAAAATAAATAGTACCAGACCCCATTTTGATGGAACAATTACTGGAGTTGTAGAAGACGAATCTGGACCTTTACCTGGAGTTTCTGTAATTATTAAAGGAACACAATTTGGAACCCAAACCGATTTTGATGGCAACTATACTCTCAAAATTAAAAAAGGCGATGTTTTGGTTTTTAGTTATGTAGGATATAAATCTGAATCTTTTTCTATAAAGAATCAAACCAATTTAGATGTAAAATTAGAGGAAGATACAAATACTTTAGATGAAGTTGTGGTAACAGGTTATGGTATAAGAAATAAGAGAAATTTAACTGGATCTATAATGATGAAAGCTGAAGCAGATGAATATGAAGTTGAAGAAATTGCTGAGAGTGTCCCTTTTGCTAGAATTAAAGGTGCAGGAAGTTTTTCAGGAAATAAAAAACCTTTATACGTTGTAGATGGAGTTATTGTTGATAAAATGAATTTAAGTCCAGATCAAATTGCAGAAATGGAAGTTATAAAAGGCGCATCTGCTTCATCTTTATATGGTGCAAAAGCTGCAAATGGCGTAATTGTGATTACTACAAAAGCAGGTCAAGAAAAACTAAATAAAGAATTATCAAATGTAAAAGCGCGTAAAAACTTTAAAGAAACAGCTTTCTTTTTTCCACAATTAAGAACAGGCAAAAACGGAAAAGTGAGTTTTAATTTTACGATGCCAGAAGCTTTAACAAGATGGAAATTACAATTATTAGCGCATACATCAACCTTAAAATCAGCAACAAAAACGTTAACAACTATTACCCAAAAAGAGTTAATGGTGGTTCCTAACACTCCACGTTTTTTAAGAGAAGGTGATAAAATTACATTGTCTGCAAAAATTACCAACTTAACAAACAACAAATTAAGTGGTTTTGCAAAATTATTGTTAACAGATGCCATTACTGGCAAAGAGATAAATATAGATTTAAACAACACAAATTCTACCAAGAATTTTGTTGTAAACAAAGACGGAAACACAAACGTTTTTTGGCATTTATCAATCCCAGAAACTGTGCAAGCTGTTCAATACAAAATTGTGGCAAAAGCTGGCGATTTTTCTGATGGAGAACAAAACGTTTTACCTGTTTTAACCAACAGAATGTTGGTTACAGAAACCTTACCAATGTGGATTCGTTCGAATCAAACAAAAACTTTTACGTTAGATAAGTTGAAAAATAACACCTCATCAACTTTAAAAAATCATAAGTTAACTTTAGAAATGACATCCAATCCTGTTTGGTATGCCATTCAATCTTTGCCATATTTAATGGAATATCCTTATGAATGCGCAGAACAAACATTCTCTAGATATTATGCAAATACCTTGGCGAGTTTTGTAGTAAATTCAAATCCTAAAATTCAAGAAATGTTTAATGCTTGGAAATCTTCTGATGCTTTATTATCAAACTTAGAGAAAAATCAAGAATTAAAATCTTTAATTATTCAAGAAACGCCTTGGCTAAGAGATGCACAATCAGAAACCGAGCAAAAGAAACGAATTGCTTTGTTGTTTGATTTAAATAAAATGAAAAATGAACAAGAAAAAGCCATCAATAAACTCAAAGAAATTCAGATGAATTCTGGTGGATTTCCTTGGTTTAAAGGCAGTAGATATGCAAGTACTTTTATCACCCAACATATTGCAACTGGTTTTGGTCATCTTCAAAAATTAGGAGTTACAGGTTTTGACAAGTCAACAAAAAATATGATTGAAAAATCTGTAAAGTATTTAGACAAAGAATTGTTAAAACAATATGATAAATTATTAAACAGCGCTGAAGAAATTAAACAAATAGCAAAAACAAAAAAGAAAGGAGAAAAAGCGTATCAAGATTATTTAAAGAAAAATAACTTAAACTATTTTACCATTCAGTATTTGTATATGCGTAGTTTTTATACGCATATTTCTAAGGATGATAAACTAAAAAAAGCGATAACATATTACAACAATCAAACTGCAATTTATTGGAATGATTATAATTTATATGCAAAAGGTCAGATTGCTTTATCCTTATTTAGAAATGATAAAAAAACGGTTGCAAACAAGATTTTAAAATCGTTAAAAGAAAATGCCATTACTTCTGATGAATTTGGAATGTATTGGAAATCTAACACTGCAGGTTATTACTATTATCAAGCGCCAATAGAAACGCAAGCGTTATTAATTGAAACATTTTCTGAAATTGAAAATGATACAAAAACTATTGACAACCTAAAAATTTGGCTATTAAAAAACAAACAACCCAATAGATGGAAAACCACCAAAGCAACTACTGAAGCTATATATGCCTTATTGTTAAATGGAAGTGATTGGATTTCTGTAACTGAAATGGTAGCTATAAAAGTTGGGAATGAAAACATCAATCCAACAAAGTTGGATAATGTAAAAATAGAAGCTGGCACAGGTTATTTTAAAACTTCGTGGAATGGTTCTGAAATTAAAAAAGAAATGGCAGAAGTTACCATTACCAAAAAAGAAAATGGAATTGCTTGGGGAGGTTTGTATTGGCAGTATTTCGAAAATTTAGACAAAATTACATCCGCAGAAACTCCACTTAAATTGAATAAAAAATTATTTTTAAAAGTAAATTCTGATACCGGAAAAGAATTAAAAGAAATTACTGATAAAACGCAATTAAAAGTTGGAGATTTAATTACCATAAGAATAGAATTACGTTCAGACAGAGATATGGAATTTATACATTTAAAAGATATGAGAGCTTCTGGTGTAGAACCTATAAATGTTTTATCAAAATATAAATGGCAAGACAATTTAGGCTATTATGAAAGCACAAAAGATGCAGCAACAAATTTCTTTTTTGATCGTTTACCAAAAGGTATATATGTTTTTGAATATGACGTAAGAGTTAACAATGCTGGTAATTTTAGCAACGGAATTACAACCATACAAAGTATGTATGCACCAGAATTTAGCAGTCATTCTAAAGGTATAAGAATTAAAATATTAGAAAAATAGAATTCGCTTTAACAAAAGTTTAAAAGAAAGAACTTTGTATCGTTTATAAGTTTTATATTTTTGTCTTAAAATTAAATATTTTTAATTATGAAAAAAATAATATTAGGTTTCAGTTTATTAGTTGGCTCTATATTTAGCATAAATGCGCAAGAAATTTCTGACAACGCAATTGGTTTGCGTATTGGCGGAGGAAATGGTACTGGCGGAGAAATATCTTATCAAAAATCTTTAGGCGAAAATAATCGTTTAGAAATAGACTTGGGTTTAGCTAATAAATTTGCCAACTTTAAAGCAACAGGTTTGTATGAATGGGTTTGGCAATTAGAAGATAAATTCAATTGGTATGCAGGTGCAGGTGCAGGTTTGGTTTCTGCTGGCGGAACAGGAATTTACGGAGCTGGAGTTATTGGTATTGAATATAATTTTGATGAGCCAATTTTACTTTCTTTAGATTATAGACCCGAAGTTGGTATAGCAGGTGGTTTAAACGGATTAAATTCTAATTTCGCTTTATCTGTTAGATATCAGTTTTAAACATCAATTTTAGAAAAAATAAAAAAATCCTTTAAATTAATTTTTAGAGGATTTTCTTTTTTTACTCGCTTTTGCTAACGGATTAAAATCCAACGCTAATTGCAACCAATAATGTAAGTCTTTATCTAAATCTATAGCATCACCAGATAAAAAAACATAGCCTTTTATTGGTCTTCCTGTAAAATTCATTTTATTACAACCTTCTTTTTGCAAAGATTTTTTATAAATATTAGGATTGATACGTGCCATTAATTCTTCTTTTATGATTCCTACACACATTTTTTCATCAACCATAAAACAAACCCCACCAAACATTTTCTTTTCATAAAAAGAAATCTTATTTTCTGTAAAAAATTGAGAAACTCTATCTGCTAAATATTTACTATAAGCCATTATTTTTTCTTATTTTCTAAAACAACTCTTGTTGGTGTATCTTTACCACTAATAATACTTTCTGTACCAATTGCAATAGCTCTAATGGTTTCAGTAATGTTAGATACATTAAGAGTTTCTGGCTCATCAGATACTTTATGATAATGAGCATCTACATCTATTGGCCCAGTAGAAAACGAATGTGCAGGAACTCCCAAACGTGCCAAAGAAGCATTGTCTGATCTAAAAAATAAGTTAAACTTTTTAAAAGGATCTGGATGCAAAGTATACCCAGAACCCACCAAATTCTTTTGAATTATTTTACCAAAATCAGAACGTTCAAAACCTGTTAACCAAGCCATTTTTGGTCCAAAACTAGATTCTTTACCAATCATTTCTATGTTTATACCTGCCACAAATTTTGTAGCATCAATTCCTTTACTAAAATGATTAGAGCCAATTAAACCCATTTCTTCGCCAGTAAAAGCAATAAACAAAATAGTTCTTTCATTAATTTTCTTTTTAGCAAAATATTCTGCTAATGCTAAAACTGCTGTTGTACCAGAAGCATCATCATCTGCACCATTGTAAATACTATCTAATTGACCTTCTTTTTTTCTAATTCCTAAATGATCATAATGAGCAGAAACCACAACAAATTCATCTTTTTTACTTTTACCTTCTAAAACTCCAATAACGTTACTCGCAGTTATATTTTTCTTTGTTCTACTATTTTTAAAAGTAAACGTTTGTCTATAATTTTTTAAAGTATCGTAGGTTTTTAAGCCAATTCTTTTAAACTCGTTTTCTATGTATTTTGCTGCTTTTTCTATACCAGGAGTTCCTGTTTTTCTTCCTTGCATCTCATCAGAAGCTAAAGTGTACAAGTGTTTTCTTACAGTTATAGTATCTATATCTGCAATGGTTACTTCCTTTTTTTCTGTTTTTTTTACAATAGTTTTGCAAGAAAAAGTAACAGTAAATAACAGGATATAAATTAGGTTGATTTTCTTCATTTATATGATTTTAATTTGATAAATATAGCCAATATCAGCAATAATTATTTTGTACTTTTGTTAAAATTTTTTCTAATGGATTTATCACTCATTCCCAATATAAAACACACCAACTCAAATAATTTCTTTTTACTAGCAGGACCTTGCGCCATTGAAAGCGAAGAAATGGCTTTAAGAATTGCCGAAAAAGTAATTACAATTACTAACAAATTAGAAATTCCTTATATTTTTAAAGGAAGTTTTAAAAAAGCAAACAGAAGTAGAATTGATAGTTTTACAGGAATTGGAGATAAAAAAGCATTAAAAATTTTACGCAAAGTTTCAGAGACTTTTCATATACCTACTGTAACTGACATTCACGAAGTTTCTGATGCTAAAAAAGCGGCACAATATGTAGATGTTTTACAGATTCCTGCATTTTTAGTTCGTCAAACAGATTTGGTAGTTGCTGCTGCAAAAACAGGAAAAGTTGTGAACTTAAAAAAAGGACAATTTATGAGTCCTGCAGCTATGAAACACGCAGTTCAAAAAGTAAAAGATGCGGGTTCTAACAAAGCTTGGATTACGGATAGAGGAACTATGTTTGGGTATCAAGATATGATTGTAGATTTTAGAGGAATTCCTGAAATGCGTGAGTTTGCTCCTACAATTTTAGATGTTACACATTCGCTACAACAACCCAACCAAACAGTTGGAGTTACTGGTGGAAGACCAGAAATGATTGAAACCATTGCCAGAGCTGGCGTGGTAAATAATGTAGATGGATTATTTATAGAAACTCATTTTGACCCTGCAAATGCAAAATCTGATGGCGCTAATATGTTACATTTAAACAATTTAGAGAGTTTATTAACCAATTTGGTTGCCATTAGAAAAACCATTAATAATTTATAGGCACAATTTTTGTTTCATAAAATTGTTACTTATTCAGTATGAAACAATTATTACTTTTATTTTTTCTAATATCATTTTCTACAAAAAGTCAGGATTTTTCTAAAGTTGATAAATTAGTTGCAAATTACCCTTATTTTTCTAGTGCTACACAATTGGCACATCAAATTAAAAAAGATTTTACTACGGATGAAAATAAAGTGAGAGCTGCATTTTATTGGTTGACAAATAACTTTAGATATAACTTAAAAGAATACTACAATCCTACTCAAAGAAGTTATAATTTTAGATATACAACCGAAAAAGAAAAGCAACAAAAACTACAAGTTCTAAAAGATAAAATTGTTGCAGATGCTTTTAAAACAAAACTAGGAGTTTGCGAAGAATATGCACAATCTTTTAAAAAAATTTGTGACTTATTAGGTATTGAAGCGGAAGTAATAAAAGGAAATGTTCGTAATCTTGCTCAAGAAATTGGCAAGCCAGAAAACACAACAAATCACGCTTGGAATGCTGTAAAATTAAATGAAAAATGGATAATTTTAGATGCAACTTGGGCTGCTGGTTACGAAAATAATGGACGTTGGATTAAAAAATTTGACACTTATTTTTACAACATTCCAAAAGACAAAATATTTAAAACCCATTTTCCTGAAGATACCATTTGGGTTTTACGTTTTGGAAGAATTTCTTTAAAAGAATTTTACAATCAACCTATTTATGGAAAAAGTTTATTGAGTTCTAAAGCGGAATTATTATCGCCAAAAACAGGAATTTTAAACGTAAATTCATCAAAAGAACTCAAATTAAAATTTAAAAATTTAGATAAAAATTCTTTCATTTATTATACATTTAATGGACAAGAGTTTGCGCAAAAACCTATAATTTCTGTAAAAAAGAACATCACAATTTTAACAATTAAAAATGCAAAAAGGAATTCATTTTTAACTTTATATATCAATAAAGAAGCAGCTTTACAGTTTAGAACTCACTAATTATTTTCTCTTATAAAACCCTTTGCCTTTTAATTCATGCGCTTCTGCTAAAACCGTTAGTAAAACTTCTTCATTTATATCATTTACAGAAGTATATCTTAAAGATTTTACCACTTTTCTATTTTCAGAAATTAGTAACTCATTATATTTTGTTAAATGTGCAGAAACCCAAAAAACCACATCTACATAACCTTTCTTTTTAGATGGATTTAAATAACAAAAAGGTTTATTATCTAAATAATAAAAAGGAATTTTCCATTTAAATTGCAAATCTGCTTCTGGAAAAGAAGTTTCAATTAAAATTTGCAAATGCATCAACATAGATTTAAATGGTTCTGGTTGATTTAAAATATATGCTTCTGCGGGTTTCATTTTTTAGTATCTTAGCGTGCGTTAAAAATAAAAAAATAGCTGAATGCAAGACAATAATTCTGTCAATTTTATTTTAAAAGGATTTACCAGTATCCTTATTGGAATCTACTTTTTACTGGGTAGTTATTTAATTAAAAACATTCTAGATGGTTTTTTAATTGATGATCATCTTGCTGGAATGTTTTCTGTAGAAATTTTAGAAACATTGATAATTGTAATTGTACTTTTATTTTTTGTTTTATCTTCTTTAGCATTATTCTTTAATGGAAAAAGGAATGCTAAAAAGCATCAATATAAACTTTGGAATAAAAAAACCAAAACTACTTTTTACAAGTATTTAATAGGTTTTTTAATCCTATTTTCTGTTTTATTTATTTTAAACTGTTTTGGTTTCATAAATTACCTTACTCCTATTTTTCTTATTCTTTATGGAATCTTATTATTCTTTTTTAAAAATAAAGAAAGAAAAAATATACTCATACTTTCAAGCTTGAGTATTCTTTTGGCACTGCTATGTTTTCTAATTCCTAACTATTGGTATTCTTCTCTTACTATTTTAGGAATTGCTCATATTACTTACGGAGTTGTAGCCAAGAAATAAAGAATGATAAAATTCAATAAAAAATACTTCATCTGTTTTATAATACTATTTGTCATTGAAATTTTAATAGCAAAATATGCAACAGGTTTTTTACGTCACACAGTTGGTGATGTTTTAGCAGTCATTTTTTTGTATTGTTTGATAAAAAGTTTTTTTACAATTTCTGTAAATAAAACTGCTTTTTTAGTTTTGATAATTGCTTTTGCGATTGAGTTTTTACAATTATCAGGTTTACAAAATATATATCCTAAAGCAGTAGAAAACTATTTAAGAATTATTTTAGGAACTTCTTTTAGCGTTGGAGATTTAATTGCTTATTTAGTTGGTACATTTATAATATTGGTTGCAGAAAAAAGGATTAATAACGTTTCTTAATTTCTCTAACAATATCTTCTAAACCGTTTAATTTAAGCTCGTAAACCAACTCTAATTGTTGTCCTAACTTCCCTGCGGGAAATCCTTTGGTTTTATACCAAACAATGTAATGTTCTGGCAAATCAATTAAGAATGTGCCTTTGTATTTACCAAAAGGCATTTTCATTTTAGATACATCTATAAGAAATTTCTGGTTTTCTTCCATTTTTAAATAACCTTTCGACTGCGCTCAAGGTAACACTAACAACTAACAAATCTATTCTTTACCATCTACATAATCTTGCAAATACGAAAAACGTTCTGTCAACTTTCCGTTTTCTGTCATTTTTGCTCTTGCTAAAACTCCGTCTTTATCGTTATTAAAAAAAGCAGGAATTACATTTTGTAGAAACATTTCTCCAAAACCTTCGCTAGCATCCTTAGGCAATTCGCAAGGTAAATTATCTACAGCCATCACCACAATAGCATTTTCATCTTTATAATCAACTTCAGATTCTGTTTGCGGATTATAACCATAAATGGGATTTGCTATGGTTGATGACCTAATTGTTGATGCTACAGGCCCATCAATATCGCAAGAAATGTCTGCTACAAATTTTATTTTAAATGCTGGATGTTTTGCATCTTCTCT
Source organism: Polaribacter sp. 2405UD43-2 (assembly GCF_058147125.1). Lineage (NCBI taxonomy): Bacteria > Pseudomonadati > Bacteroidota > Flavobacteriia > Flavobacteriales > Flavobacteriaceae > Polaribacter > Polaribacter sp. 2405UD43-2. The sequence goes on from NZ_JBYVJX010000010.1 coordinate 71,213, forward strand.
AGTAAATAAATACGGAGAACCATCACCAAAAAAATGGCCTGCAATAAAAAAGTCGGTTACTTTTGCAAATCGCATAAAATTAGATATATATTCTTCTGGATGATTGTAAAAATCTCTATTATTAATTACTTGCCCATCTTTACGTTTATTGTAATCTAACACATCAGCCAAACAATACACAGGTTTATTAAAATCTTGACTAAGATATTCTGTTACAGAAACTTGTTTAATATGCATTGCATCTAGCATTTCTTTAGCTCCGTAAGCAACTTTTCCATTTCCTGTTAACAAAATTTTAAATCCTTTTGGTAAATTGATTGTATTTAATTCATCTACCAATTCTTTTTGGCTGTCTAAATTTTCTGCTTTTGGTAGCTTAAAAGTTTCTTTTTTTAAACCAATAGCTCTAAAACCATTATAAGCACCTACAATGCCTGCGTAACGCCCAAAACCAATTAAACGTGCTCCGTTTTTTCTGATGATGGTTTCGTAATCGTACAATTCTATGTTTTTTTCTAAAATTGCTTGTAATAACTTTCTATTATAAGGTTGTTTTTTGATGGTATGACTAAAGAAAAAGTATTTTTTATTTGGGATTAAAGCATTTATTGGCACTTCTTTTACGCCTAATAAAACATCACAATCAGACATATTTTCGGAAACTTCTAATCCTACTTTTTGATATTCACTATCAGAAAAAACTCTTATCCCTGAACTTTCTATTTTTAAAGAAGCTTTAGGGAAATTTTTCTTTAATTCTTGTAATTTTTCTGGTGAAAAAACAACTCTTCTATCTGGTGGATTTTTACGCTCTCTAATAATGCCAAATTTCATATTCCTTTTTAATTTTTGAAGTCTTGCGAATTTACCATTTTTTATAGGTTTGTACAAACGTGTTTTGTTATCTTTGCAGCCCGCGTTAGGGATTGAGGCATTTGTTGGAGCTCCTTGAAAAGAGCGACTGCCGAAAGCCCGTTTAAACGCCCAAAAAATTAGGCATACTTTTTGACCTACTTTTTTTGTCTTTGACATTTTGGGGACGACTGGTTTTGACAGCAAGGTCAGTGAATTTGTAAGCATACCAAGGAATGAAATTATTCTTGTAAAACTTATTTCAAACATTTAAACGGCGAAGATAACTACGCTTTAGCTGCATAATCTGAATTATAGTAAGATTAGCCTCGGCTCACTAGGTGAGCAAGCTTTATGTCCACGAAAAGCCTTGATTTACGGCGTTTCACTTTTGGGCATCGTAAAAGTAAATATAGAAAACTTGTAGCTTCGGCAAGTTTTTGAAACAAAAGAAGCTAAGTTAAAAGTGGGTTGTTTTTGATCAGCTTTTAAACGAAAACTAAACAGAAACTAAGTATGTAGAAAGCTTTTTGGCTGCTTGTTTGGACCCGAGTTCGATTCTCGGCGTCTCCACTTTATCAAACCTCAACTTTTTGATAATCAAATTGTTGAGGTTTTTATTAGTCAACTTTTCTATAAAAGTATCAAAAATGATTAAATGCACCATCCTCAAAGATAGATGGATGTAAGTTTTCGGTATTTTTATTATTTAGTCTTTGTGAATTTTCTAAAATATACTCGTCTCTTTTTTCTTTGTTTATAGAGAAAATAATGTTTGGATAGCCAAACTCACAATCTACTTCAGTATTTACGCCTCTCTTATATAATTCAGCTTCGAGAAACTCAACCTTTTTTTTAAATATCAATAAATTTATTTTTATTTTGTTTATGTAATAAATCAGCATAAAAAAACTGCTTTATTTCTTTTGTTTTTGATTTTAATGATAGTGGGTTATAATGTGTGAATGTAGTTATAGTAAAAATTGTAAAGTTCTTTAAACTCATTTTTTATAAAATCAACCTCATCAAAATCAATATTTTTAAGTTTATTTTTATTCAATTTCTTTTCAAAAAACTCTGTATAAATAATGAGTGGTGATCCACTAAAGCATTTTTCTTCTTCTATGGATTTTGTTAAATAAATCGCATAGACTGAATTAAAATGCTCCTTTATATTTTCAATTAAGTCAGTATCATTTTTGTTGAAAGCGTCAATGTAATTGTAAAAAGTTTCAATTAGCCTTCTTCTAATTTCCTTTAAATACACTTGAACAGTATTGCGTTGCCTTTTTTTATTTTTCTTTCCACGTTGTCATAACGTGGTAAATTTTAGCGTTTTCTTTCCAGGTTTGCTATTTTGTGGAAAAAAGTAACGTTAATTTTCTTATTCTATGCTTGACAGAAATATTGATAGTGTAAACTCTATTTTATTGATTTATTTTTTCTTTCCTTTTAACTGCCTAGGTGTGTGATACTTTGCCTAAATTTGGCAATATTTTATATTCGTTAAATGCTAAAAACTTATTGATACTCTCAGCCAATTCTTCCATTGTAAAGGTGTTTCTACGTTCTATAAGGTTTTCGATATAATCAAAATACCCTGTTACAGTTCGCTCCAGTTGTTTAATCTCTTTTTCTTGAAGATAATTCTTTGCAATTTTAGTATCGGATTTTATTATTCTGCCGCTTGGTGCATTTTTCCAAGTAGTTATTTCTAATTAATAATTAATTTTTCTTTATTAATAATTTTATTACCAATTTCTTTAAGTCCTCTTTTAAAAACTATAGGCGAAAAAAAATAAGGAATGTTTAAAAACTTTGCTTTACAGTGGTAACACTTATAAGCTCTTGCTTTTGGCAATAATTTTAACACTAAATTTCTAGACAACCTTCTTCTGAAGCTTGAATTACAGGATGGGCATTTGCACATTTTTTGGGGGAATTAGTTAATTAATAAATATTATTTAACCTTTTCAATGCAATTATTATTGTTGCGAATTTAATATATTTTTCTTAAACTATACAGATTTTCTCTTTAAAACATAAATTAAAAGCTTAAAAATCACTTGTTTTGGTACAGATAATCCTATTATAATTACTTTTCTGTTCTTTTATTCTATTTTTAAAACCGTAAAAAAACTAAAAAGTATATTTTTGCTTAACATCCTATTAAATTTAAAGAATTGAAAAGAATAATAGTTTCTGTTACCAATGATTTATCTACCGACCAAAGAGTAGAAAAAGTATGTACTATTTTAAAACAAAATAACTTTGAAATTCTTTTAATAGGTAGATTCTTAAAAACTAATTTACCTTTAAATAGAAACTACAAAACAAAAAGAATCTCTCTCTTTTTTAATAAAGGATTTCTTTTTTATGCAGAATATAATTTTAGGCTCTTTATTATTCTTTTGTTTTCTAAAAAAGACATTTTACTTTCTAATGATTTAGACACTCTTCTACCTAATTATATAATTAGTGTTCTTCAAAGAAAAAAACTGGTGTATGATAGCCATGAACTTTTTTCAGAAATACCTGAACTTATAGAAAGACCTTTTGTAAAAAAAGTTTGGGTAAATTTAGAAAAAAAATTACTTCCAAAAATCACAAACTGTTATACAGTTTGTAACAGTATTGCTAATTATTACAACAAAAAATACACTACAAATTTTAAAGTGATTCGTAATTTACCTTTTAAGAAAAATAAAATTATTAAAAGTGAATTTCCGTTTACTACTGATGGTAAAAAAATAATTTTATATCAAGGAAGTATAAATCTAGGCAGAGGGTTAGAATTAATGATTGAAACAATGAGTTTTTTACCCAATTATCTTTTAGTAATTATAGGTTCTGGTGATGTTATTGATGATTTAAAATTAATCGTAAAAAACAAAAAACTAGAAAATAATGTGTATTTTTTAGGGAGAATTATTCCAGAAAAATTACAAAAACTAACTCCTTTAGCAGATATTGGTATTAGTATTGAAGAAGACTTAGGCTTAAACTACAGGTATGCTTTACCTAATAAAATATTTGATTATATACAAGCTGAAGTTCCTATTTTAGTTTCAGATTTACCAGAAATGAAACAAATTATTTTAAACTATAAAGTGGGTGAAGTTGTGGAAGAAAGAACTCCAAAAAAATTAGCAAATCAAATAAAAGAAATGACTAAAAAGGATTTTAATTCGGAACTAAAAAAAGCAAAAAAGGAATTAACTTGGGAAAATGAATCGCAAAAACTAATTCCGATTTTTAACAATCTGTTGTAAATATGCTAATCTATAAAGGTGATAATAAAATAAAGAAGCTTTTTTTATGGTTTGTCTTTCAAAAAAAAACAAAAATTTATTGAGAATAAATGGTATTCCAATAATTTTTAACTTAAAAAAAGTTTTAAAAATCTTTGTGTCTTCTACATTTATTTTATCCGAATTTATTAAAAACTGTAAGTTTTCTAATGCTTGTTTTGTTTTTTCTAAAAAAGTTTTATTGTCATCAATTCCCAAATGAAAAACACTATTATTAATATGTTTTACAGCTATTTTTTGTTGTTTTAAATTTTTAGCAAACAACAAATCTTCATAACCGTATTTTGTTAGATTCTCATCAAACCTAATAGAATTATAAATCCTTTTTTCTATTAAAAAATTTGCCGTAAAAAAATAGTTATAAGGATTGCTATTTCTTACTCCTGTTGGTTTTTCTTCATTTTTTTTTCCAAATTTCCAACGAAGAAAATCAGTGTTTTCATTATTATCATATGCAATTCCACCTAAAAAAACTTTACCACAATTTTGTTGAATAACATTAACGTAGTTTTCTATAAATTTTGCGGAAGTAGGTAAAACATCGGCATCTAAAAATAACAACCAATTGTATGTTGCTTTTTTTGCCAATAAGTTTCTTAAAGCACTTCTGCCAATATTTTTAGAAAGTGTTACAAATTTAGAACTAGAGTATGAATTTATTTGTTCATTTTCTGTGTTAAAAACGGAATTGGAAGCGTCATCTATACAAATTATTTCAAAAGTAATTTTTGATTTCCCTAATTGCTGATGCAATTCTTTAACTAACGGAACTATATTCCAATTATATGTTGCCACAAGAACTGAAAGCATTAAGTAGTTGTTTTTTGAGTTACTTCAAACAACTCACCTGCTTCACATTTTATCGTTTTTTGTTTGTACTTTACAATTAATTGATAATCGTGTGTTGCCATTAAAATAGTTTTTCCGTTTTTGTGAATGGTGTTTAGCAACTCCATCACCTCTAAAGAAGTTTTTGGGTCTAAGTTTCCTGTAGGTTCGTCTGCTAAAATGAATTCAGGATCGTTTAACAAAGCTCTTGCAATGGCAACTCTTTGCTGTTCTCCTCCAGAAAGCTCAAAGGTTTTTTTATAATACTGAGTTTTCATTCCCACTTTGTCTAAAACCTCGTAAATTTTTTCTTTTATTTTTTCTTTGTCTTTCCAGCCTGTAGCTTTTAAAACAAATTCTAGATTAGAAAAAACATTTCTATCACTCAATAATTTAAAATCTTGAAATACAATGCCAATTTTTCTTCTTAAAAACGGAATTTCTTTTTCTTTTAACTTTTTTAAATCAAAATTAACAATGGTTCCTGTACCTTTTTGTAGAGGCAAATCGCCATATAAAGTTTTCATTAAACTACTTTTACCACTACCTGTTTTTCCTATTAAATAGTAAAAATCTCCTTTATTAATAGTTAAATTCACTTTAGATAACACCAAATTATCTCTTTGATAAATAGCTGCATTTTCTAAACATAAAACAGGTTTTTCCATAATTTAAGAAGTTTATACAAACTTATAAGTTTCTATCTATTTTACGCAATAAATTACAAACAATTGTTACTTTTGATATAAATATTTAAATATTTTTTCTCCTCCAATCAAACAAAAATTAAAATTGTTCGTTATTCATTTTGAGTACCAAAAATAATTGTATGAACACTGTTTTTATAAGAAAACACTTTCTATTCTTTTTTATTTGCCTTATATCTTTGGCTAGTTTTGGTCAGCAGTCTTTTGCTGACACAAATGTTATTACAGCATATAATAATGCCCTAAAACTATACAATAACAAAGCGTATGCCTCTGCTCAAGAAAAATTTAATTCTGTTAAAACTTTGGCTACAAATAGCTCTAATTTAAAATCAGATGCTTCTTACTATGAAGCAATGTGCGCCATAAAACTGAGACAAACAGATGCTGATAAAAAAGTTTTACAATTTGTAGATAAAAACCCAAATAGTAATAAAAAAAATAAAGCATTTTACAATGTAGCTAATTATTATTTTGCCAATAAAAGAGCAGCTTATGCGCTAAAATGGTATCAAAAAGTAAATGTAGATATGCTTTCTAATGAAAATAGAAACGAGCTTAATTACAAAATGGGATACTGTTTTTTGGTTACAAAAAATTACACTTTAGCTAAAGAACGTTTTTTATTGTTGATAAATGATGCAAAATATGGTAACGATTCTAGATACTATTATGGCTACATAGCTTACAAATTAGAAGATTACGGAATTGCAGAATCTACGCTTAAAGAAATAGAAAACGACGAAACTTATAGAGTAGAAATTTCTTACTATCTTTTAGATATTAATTTTAAGGCTGGTAATTTTAAACGCTGTTTATTAATTGGTACAGAACTAATTAAAGAAGCAAAAAGAAAAGACAAATCAGAAATTTCTAAAATAATTGGAGAAAGTTATTTTAATCTAAAAAAATATGCTGAATCTATTCCTTATTTAAAAGCTTTTAAAGGAAAAAAAGGAAAATGGTCTAATACCGATTTTTATCAATTAGGATATTCTTATTACAAACAAAACGATTTTGAAAACGCCATTAATAACTTTAATAAAATTATCGAGGAAAAAAATGCAATTTCTCAAAACGCATATTATCATTTAGGAGAATGTTATCTAAAATTAGATAAAAAAACAGAAGCTTTAAATGCTTTTAAAACGGCTTCTGAAATGACTTTTGATACTAATATAAAACAAGATGCTGCTTTAAACTATGCAAAACTTAGTTACGAAGAAGGTAATCCTTTTAAAAGTGTAGCTGCTGTTTTGCAAGATTATTTAAAACAATATCCAAAATCTAAATCTTACAATGAAATTAGCAAATTAGTAGTTTCATCTTACATACATCAACAAGATTATGAAGGTGCTTTGGCTTTTTTATCAAAAAAGAAATCTAAAGAAAATATTACTCAAACTTTTGAAGTTTCTCTTTACAGAGGCATCCAATTATTTAACAATAATAAGTTAAAAGAAGCAATTCCTTTTTTTACAAATAGTAGTAAATCTGATAACAAAATCATCAGTAATAAAGCAAAATATTGGGAAGCAGAAACATTATATAGACTAAAAAATTATAAAGATGCTTTAACAAAATTTACTTCTTTAAATACAATTGCCAAAAATGAAAGTAGTAGTGATTTAAAACTATTACTTTACAACGTTGGTTACAGTAATTTTAAACTTAAGAATTATGAGGCTGCTGCAGTTGCTTTTAATAAATTCTTAAAAAAAGACTCTATAGATAATAGTGTAAAAGATGATGCTTATATACGTTTAGGCGATAGTTATTTTGCCTCAAAAAAATACAATAAAGCCATAAATTCTTACCAAACAATTGTAAAAAACTTTGGTGCTGGAGCTGATTATGCTCAATATCAAATTGGTATGATTTACGGATTTACAGGTAATAATGATAAAAAAATAACTGCATTAACAAAAGTGGTAAATGATTATCAAATTTCATCGTTAAAAGACGATGCTTTATTTCAGCTTGCCAATACTTATACCACCATAAAAAATAACAAAAAAGCACATGAAGCTTATGATAGATTGCTAAAAAAACATAGTACAAGTATATTTATTCCTAAAGCTTTGGTACGTCAAGGATTATTATTTTACAATGATAATAATGGAGATAAAGCCCTAGAAAAATTTAAACAAGTAGCAAAACAATTTCCAAATTCTCCTGATGCTTTTGAGGCGGTAGCAAATGCTAGAAATGTTTATATAGACAAAGGTAATTTAGACGATTATGTAAGTTGGATTAGCTCTTTAAAATTCATTAACGTAACAAATTCAGATTTAGATAACACCACTTTTGCTGTGGCAGAAAAAAAATATTTCGAATCTAAAAACGGTGATGAAATCATTAAAAATCTCACTGATTATACCAAAGCTTTTCCAGACGGAATTCACAAATTAAAAGCAAATTATTATTTAGCAGACATCCTTTTTAAAGTTAAAGAATTTAAAAAAGCAATTACTTATTTTGAAGTTGTTTTAGAAGAAGAACAAAATGAATTTAGCGAAGAATCTTTAAACAAATTAACTCAAATTTATTTACAAGACAATAAATTTGACCAAGCACTACCCTATTTAGATAGGTTAGAACAAGAAGCGTATTCTCAAGAAAATTTGCTGTACGCGCAAAGTAATTTAATGAAAGGATATTATGAAACTAAAGCTTATGATTTTGCTATAGATTATGCTAAAAAAATATTACAAAGAGATAAAATTGACACAAACTTAGAGTTAGATGCTAAAACAATTATAGCAAGATCTGCATTTAAAACTCAAGATTTTTTTACTGCTGAAGAATATTTCTTAGCCGTAGAAAGAAATGCAAAAGGTGCTTTAAAAGCTGAGGCGCTTTACTACAATGCTTTTTTTAAAAACAAACAAAAAGAGTATGCTGATTCTAACAAAGTTGTACAAAATTTAATAGCCAACTATTCTGCTTATAAATTTTGGGCAGTTAAAAGTTACGTTATTATGGGTAAAAACTATTATGGACAAAAAGATGTATATCAAGCAACTTATGTTTTAGAAAATGTAATTAAGAATTTTACGCAATTTAAAGATATTGTTCAGGAAGCTCAAACTGAATTAAATGCTATCAAAGAAAAAGAGGCTAAAAAAAATAATTCTATAACACCAGAAGGTAAAAATTAAATGAAAAAAAGAATTTCTATATTTTTAATTTTGATTGGCTTTTTTTCTGGAATGGCACAAGAAAAGCCAAAAGAAAAAACAAAAGATACTGTTAAAACTGAGGTTGTAGAAGTTGTTACTGCTTTCAACCCAAAAATTGCTGATGCCAAAAAAATCAAGAAAAACCCAACCATAAAACTTCTAGAAAAAAGCAAGAAAAAAAAACTAGCATACACTATTTTTTCTGCACCTGTTGCCTCTACATTTGTACCAAGAAGTGGCGTTGTAAAAGGTATTGATGTAGGTGTTAAAGAACGTATTTACAAAAACTATCTTGCGCTTGGTTATGGTAATTATAACAGTCCTTTTGTCGATGTTTTTTTATATCACAACACTCGTTTTAAAAACGAATTCGGCTTATCTGCTAAATACTTAGCATCAGAAAGCAATATAAAAAATACACTTTTAAACAGTAGTTTTTCTAATTTTAAGATGGGCGCTTTTTACAGACAAGAAGACAGGTATTTTGATTGGAAAGTAAGTTTTTCTTCTGAAAAAAACGAGTACAATTGGTATGGTTTGCCAGGTATCGTTTTTAAGCAAACAACTCTAAATTCTATTAATGAAAAACAGACGTATAATTACTTTAAACTTAATGGCGATTTTAAGTTTCACGATTCTTATATAGATTACTCAAAATTATCTCTTTCTTATTTTACTGACAGATTTAAATCACAAGAAATTTTAGCTAGTTTTAATGCAAAATTAGATTTTCCTCTAGAGTTTTTAAAATTAGGTCTAGATGATATTGCTATTAAAACAGGTGTAGAATTTTTAAAAGGCAATTTTAAAAATAATTACGAAAACACTAACAATGTAAATTATTCTATTCTAACTGTTAAATTACAACCAGAATATAATTTTAAAATAAAAAAAATAGCAGTAGAAACTTCATTAAAAACCTATGTTTCTTTAGATGCTGAAAACAAATCTAACAATATATTTTTACTGCCAAACTTAAAAATTCAAAGCCCAATACTTAAAGAGTATTTAAATATATATGGTGGTTTTTTTAGTGATTTAAAAACAAATACTTACAAAAGTTTTTCAGATAAAAACCCATATATTTCTCCTACTCAATTCATAACTCAAACCTTAGAAAAGCAAAACTTATTTGTAGGTTTAAACGGAAATATTACAAACAACTTGGTTTACAATTTTAAATTCAGTTCTATGAATGAAGAAGACAAACCATTATTTTTAAGAAACAACACAAAATCTGATGGTTCAACATCAATAATTAAGGGTTTACAATTAAAAGGTTATGAATACGGTAACTCTTTTAATCTGTATTATGATGATGTAAAAACAACTTCTTTTTTTGGTGAAATTGAATATTATTTAACAAAAAGAATCACCTTAGGAGCTTCTGCAAATTACAATAATTATGAAACTAAAAAGGCTTTAAAACCTTGGAATTTACCAACCCTTGAAGCTACTTTAGCTGCAAAATATAAAAATAACAAATGGTTTGCCACAACAAACATTTTTTATGTAAACGAACGAAAAGATGCTTTATACAATGCTTTACATCCTTCTAGTTTAAAAGGAATACAAACCTTAAATTCTTTTGTAGATATAAACTTAAATGGAGGATATCATTTTAATGATAAATTCTCAGCTTTTCTAAATGTTAACAATCTATTAAACACAAAATACCAACGTTTTGCTAACTTTAACACACAAGGAATTCAAGTTTTAGGAGGTATTACTTATAAGTTCGATTTTTAAATCTTAATTCATTTCTCATTTCATTTTTGTAGATTTATCAGTTCTAAAAATCAACAACTAATGAAAAAGCTATCGTTTTTATTACTATTATCTGTATTAATATTAGCCTCTTGTAATAAAAAACAAGAAAAAGCAGTAAATACTAAAGGATTATCATCAGAAGAAAAACTCGATTCTACAAAAATAAAAACACTATTCAACTCAGTTTTAACTCAAGGTAAATCTTACGAGTGGTTAAGAGATTTAACCAAAAATGTTGGCGGACGCTTGTCGGGTTCTCCACAAGCTGCAAAGGCTGTTGTTTGGGGAGAAAAATTAATGAAAGAAGTGGGTTTAGATTCAGTTTGGTTACAACCTATTATGGTTCCACATTGGGTTCGTGGAGAAAAAGAAGTTGCCAATTACACAATTAACGGAACACAAAAAAACGTACCCATTTGTGCTTTAGGTTTTTCGGTAGCAACACCAAGTTCTGGAGTTTCAGCAGAAGTAATTGAAGTTAAAAGCTTAGAAGAAGCCAAAGCTTTAGGCAATAAAATGAAAGGAAAAATAGTGTTTTTTAATCGTCCTTTCGATAATACTTTAATACACACTTTTAAAGCTTATGGCGGTTGTGTAGACCAAAGAGTTAGAGGTGCAGCTGTTTGTGGAGCCTTTGGTGCAAAAGGTGTTATTGTGCGTTCTATGACAAATTCTGTAGATGATTATCCGCATACTGGTACGTTAATTTACGGAGATTTACCTAAAGAAAAGCACATACCTGCAGCTGCAATTAGCAGTAGAGCTGCAAATATTTTAAGTAATGATTTACAAAAAAATCCAAATCTAAAATTCTACTTTAAACAAAATTGTAAAACGCTGCCAGATGCTCCTTCTTTTAATGTGGTTGGAGAAATTAAAGGAAGTAAAACGCCAGAAAATATTTTTGTAGTTGGCGGTCATTTAGATTCTTGGGATTTAGGTGAAGGTGCACATGATGATGGAGCTGGTATTGTACAATCTTTAGAAGTTGCTTATTTATTTAAAAAAAATAACATCAAACCCAAAAACACCTTAAGAGTTGTCTTTTTTATGAATGAAGAAAACGGAGTTAGAGGCGCAAAAAAATATGCTGAATTGGCAAAATTGAATAAAGAAAATCATATTGGTGGTTTAGAATCTGATGCTGGTGGACATACACCAAGAGGTTTTTCTATTGATGCAAATACGGTTAACACAAAACTTTTACAAAGCTGGAAAAAACTGTTATCACCTTATGGTTTACACGATTTAGACAAAGGTGGTTCTGGCGCAGACATTAGTCCTTTAAAAGGAGAAAATGTAACTTTAGTTGGCTACAGACCAGATTCTCAACGTTATTTCGATTATCATCATACAAGTAGAGATACTTTTGATAAAGTAAATAAACGTGAGCTTGAGTTAGGTAGCGCTTCTATGGCAAGCATTATCTATTTAATGGATAAATATTTATACAACAACCAACCTATAAAACCATAAAAGTTGATGAAAAAATTAGTTCTACTTTCAATTTTTTTCTTGTTGATAATTGCTTGTCAGAAAGAAAAAGTTGATACAATTGTTATCAATTCTAACACCTATACTGTAAATAATAGTTTTGAAAAAGCAGAAGCTTTTGCCATTAAAAAAGGAAAATTTATTGCTGTTGGTGCTACAGAAGATATTCAAAAAAAATATGAATCAGAAACTATTATTGATGCAAAAAACAAAACTATTCTTCCTGGTTTAATTGATGCCCACTGTCATTTTTATGGTTTAGGAATGCAACAACAAAAAGTAGATTTAAATGGCACAAAAAGTTATGAAGAAGTCTTACAGAAATTAGTTACTTTTCAAAAAGAAAAGAACGCAACTTATATTACTGGTCGTGGTTGGGATCAAAATGATTGGGAGGTAAAAGAATTCCCTACAAAAGAAAAATTAGACAAATTATTTCCTAAAATTCCTGTTGCAGTTCGCAGAGTAGATGGTCACGCTTTATTAGTCAATCAGGCTGCAATAGATTTATCAGGATTAACGAAAGACAGAAAAGTTTCTGGAGGAGAAATTATTGTTAAAAATGGTAAAATGACTGGAGTTTTAATTGATGCTGCAATGAATTTTATTAAAATTCCTTCGCCATCAAAAAAAGAACAAATACAAGGTTTATTAGATGCTCAAAAAATATCTTTCTCTTACGGATTAACAACTGTTGATGATGCTGGTTTAGATAAAAAAACTATCGAATTAATAGATAGTTTACATCAAACTAAAAGCTTAAAAATACGTGTTTATGCGATGATTTCTGGTAATAAACAACAACAAATAGATTATTATATTAAAAAAGGAATTTACAAAACCGATAAATTAAATATCCGTTCTTTTAAAATTTATGGAGATGGTGCTTTGGGTTCTAGAGGAGCTGCAATGCGTAAGTCTTATTCTGATAGAAAAAATCATTTTGGAGCGTTAATTTATTCACCAGAAAAGTATCAAAAAATTGCAAAACAAATTGCAGCATCAGAATACCAAATGAACACCCATGCAATAGGAGATTCTGCAAATACTTGGTTGTTAAAAACCTATAAAGATGTTTTAAAAGGAAAACAAAATAGACGTTGGCGAATTGAACACGCGCAAATAATATCTCCTAAAGATTTTAAAAATTTTGATAATATTTTGCCTTCTGTACAACCTACACACGCAACTTCAGATATGTATTGGGCAAAAGACAGAGTTGGTTCTGAAAGAATTAAAGGCGCTTATGCGTATAAAAATTTACTAAATAAATATGGCAAAATTGCTTTAGGAACCGATTTTCCAGTAGAGCAAGTCAATCCGTTTTTAACTTTTTACGCAGCAACAATTAGAAAAGATATTAATAATTTTCCTAAAAACGGATTTCAAATGGAGAATGCATTAACCAGAGAAGAAACCTTAAAAGGGATGACAATCTGGGCTGCCTATTCTAATTTTGAAGAAAATGAAAAAGGATCTATTGAAGTTGGTAAATTTGCCGATTTTGTAATCTTAAACCAAGATATTATGACTGTTGATGGAAACAAAATTCCAAAAACAAAAGTTGTATCAACTTATTTAAATGGTGAAAAGGTTTATTAAAATAATCAAGGTATATTCGCCAATAATTTAAAAAATTATAAAAATGAAATCTTATTTATCTATATTTTTAATGAGTATCTTTTTATTGACTTCTTGTTTAGGAAATGACAATGATTGCAAAAGTTTTGCACCTCAAACAGAAATAGATATTAATAAATATATTGCAGCTAATAATTTAAATGCTCAGAAAACCAGTTCTGGTTTATATTATGTAGTTACTAAAGAAGGAACTGGGAGTAAACCTGCTGGTAGCAGTTCTAATGTTACAGTAGCTTATAAAGGATATCTTTTAGACGGTAGTATTTTTGATAAAAACGATAATGGCTATACAACTAGACTTAATCAAGTGATTTCTGGTTGGACAGAAGGCATTCAACTTTTTAAAGAAGGTGGTGAGGGTATTTTATTAATTCCTTCTAATTTAGGTTATGGAAATAGAGCAAGTTGCAAAATTCCTGCTGGAGCAGTTTTAGTTTTTGAGATTAAACTATTAAGCGTAAATTAATATACTTACAAATTAAAAAAAGCCGAAACCTAACAAGTTTCGGCTTTTTTTTTAAGAAATAATAGGTTTTATAAAATCATCAATTTTATCAACTCCATTTTTACCTAAATTCTTTATAAATGCAGAACCTATAATGGTTCCATTCGCATATTTACAAGCTGTATTAAAAGTTTGTTTATCAGAAATACCAAAACCAATAATTAATTTACTTTTTAAATTCATTGCTTTTATTCTTTTAAAATAAGCAACTTGAGTGTTAGAAATATCGCCTTTTGCTCCTGTAATAGATGCAGATGCAACTACATAAATAAATGCTTTTGTATAAGAATCTATTTTTCTAATTCTTTCTTCTGAAGTATGTGGCGTTATTAAAAACACATTTGTTAATTTATATTTTTCAAATAATTGTTGATAATGATTTTCAAATTCTATCATAGGCAAATCAGGAAGAATTAAAGTATCAATTCCACACTCAACCACTTTTTTACAGAATTTATCTTCCCCATATTTTAACATTTGATTTAGGTATCCCATTAAAACCAAAGGAGTTTTATTAGTTTCTTTGATCATCATTAATTGCTCAAAAACAATATCCAAATTGATTCCGTTTTCTAATGCTTTTTGGCTACTATCTTGTATGGTTGGTCCATCTGCTAACGGGTCTGAATACGGCAAACCCACTTCTATAAAATCAACATTGCTTTTTTCTAATGCCGAAATTACTTTTGTTGTATCCTCTAATTCTGGATACCCACAAGTAAAATAAATGGATAATAAGTTTTTATCTTTTTTTTGAAATAATTCTTGAATTGAGTTCATTATTCTTTTTTTAATGTCAGTTCGAGCGCAGTCGAGAACAAGTTAAAATTGCCTAGACCTTTCAACTGCGCTCAAGGTGACAATTTATGGCTAAATTAATCTTCTAAATGTTTGATATATGTTTCTAAATCTTTATCTCCTCTACCAGATAAATTTACCACCACAACCTGGTCTTTCTTAAAATTTATTTTTGGTAAAACCGCCAAAGCGTGAGCGCTTTCCAATGCTGGAATAATTCCTTCAATTTTTGTCAATTCATAAGCAGCGTTTAATGCTTCCTTATCAGTTGCATTCATAAACTTGGCTCTTTTAGAATCGAATAAATAAGCATGTAAAGGACCAACTCCTGGGTAATCCAAACCCGCAGAAATTGAATATGGCTCAACAATTTGCCCATATTCATCTTGCATTAAAATAGTTTTACTTCCATGAATAATTCCTACTTCACCTAATTGTGAAGTGGCAGCACTTTCACCAGAATTTACACCCAAACCAGCAGCCTCTACAGCAATTAATTCTACTTCTTTATCATCCATATAATGATAAAAAGCACCAGCAGCATTAGAACCTCCACCAACACAAGCAATGATTGTATCTGGGTTTTCTTTTCCTGTTTTCTCCTTTAATTGCCATTTTATTTCTTCAGAAATTACAGCTTGTAAACGTGCAACCATATCTGGATATGGGTGAGGACCTACCACAGAACCAATTAAATAAAACGTTTCTGGATGCTGAATCCAATATCTTATGGCTTCATTTGTAGCATCTTTTAGCGTTCTACTGCCACTTAAAGCAGGCACCACTTTTGCACCTAACATTTTCATACGAGCAACATTTGGTGCCTGACGCTCAATATCTTTTTCTCCCATAAAAACAGTACAATCTAACCCCATTAAAGCACACACTGTAGCCGTTGCAACTCCATGCTGTCCTGCTCCTGTTTCTGCAATAATTTTTGTTTTTCCTAACTTCTTAGCTACTAAAATTTGTCCAATAGTATTGTTTACTTTATGCGCTCCTGTATGATTTAAATCTTCTCTTTTCAAATAAATAAAAGCGTCATATTTTTCTGACAAACGTTTTGCTAAATATAGTGGACTTGGACGACCCACATAATCTTTTAATAAGGCTTTGTATTCTTGCTGAAACTCATCAGATTCAATAATTTGAATGTAATTATCTTCTAATTCTTTCACATTTGGATACAACAACTCAGGAATAAATGCTCCTCCAAATTGCCCATAATATCCGTTTTTGTCTGGATGAAATTTTGATTTCATATATCTGTGTTTTCGAGACCTCAAAGGTTTTAAAAACCTTTGAGGTCTTTTTTAAATTTCTTTAATTCTTCTATTTTCTTTAATCCTGGTTTGCTTTCAAATTTACTATTTACATCAACGACGTAACAAAGTTTAGATTCCTGCCTTCGCAGGAATGATAATAATTCTTCGACTTGTTCTAAACCAATTCCGCCACTTAAAAAGAAAGGTTTTTTTGAAGGATATTTTTCTAAAACAGACCAATCGAATTTAGTTCCATTTCCACCTCTTTCTTTTCCTTTAGTGTCGAATAAAAAATAATCTACGACTTCTTCATAAGGCTTTAAAACATCAAAATTGAACTCGTCTTTAATTCCGAAAACTTTTATAATTTCAACTGGAAAATCTGTTATAGTGTGTTTGTTTTTTGCTTTTTTAATCTGTTTATTTTCTTCAATAAATAATACTCTTCTTTCTGCTAATTTATTTTTTAATTCAGTTACATATTCAACTGTTTCATCTCCGTGTAATTGAATTGCATCTAACCGATATTCTTCAACTAAAGAAATCACAATTTCTATATACTCGTTTACAAAAACACCTGTTTTCTTTATTGATTTTGGAAGTTCTGGAATAATTCCTTCAAAGTTTCTTTTTGATTTTTCATAGAAAATAAAACCCAAATAATCAGGTTGCAAAACTGCAACTTGTTGGATATTTTCTATGTATTTCATTCCGCAAATCTTAAGCCCCCTTTCCCCCAAAGGGGAAAAAACTGGATTTACATTATGTTGTTGTTTTTTATTCATTTCTATTTCCATAAGAGTGAGAGTTCTCCTCCTTTTGGAGGAGTTAGAGGAGTCTTTTTAATGTATTTGATTGATAAATTCTTGACAAGCTTCTCCTGGATTTTCGGTTTTCATAAAGTTTTCCCCAATTAAGAATCCATTAAATCCAAATTCTTTTAAGCCTGTAATAATTTTGGGATCAGAAATTCCGCTTTCAGAAATTTTTAAACAAGTATCAGGAATCTGATTTGACAATTTAATAGAATGCTCTAAATCAACCTCAAAAGTTTTTAAATTTCTATTATTAATTCCAATAATCTTGTTATCTAAATCATTAATTTTATCTAAATCTTCTTGCGTATGAACTTCGTATAAAACCTCTAAACCTAAATCTGTTGCAAGGTTTCCGTAATTTTTTAATTCTGTAGCGGTTAAACAAGAAGCAATTAATAAAATTACATCTGCACCAATTGCTTTAGCCTCAACAATTTGAAATCCATCAACAACAAAATCCTTTCTTAAAATAGGTTTTTGTTGATTAATGACTCTTGCCTTCATTAAGTCTGCCATTGTACCACCAAAAAAAGAAGTATCTGTTAAAATAGATTGTGCAGCAACATTTGCATCTAAATATCCTTTTGTTACCTCAGCAACTGTTGCTTTGTCATTAATAATTCCTTTAGATGGAGATTGACGTTTAAATTCTGCAATAATTCCTGTAGAACCAACTTCTAACAACGATTTTTTTAATGAAAAAGTGGTTCTTCCAAAACTTGGACTTTCAACTAATTTCTTAACAGGAACTTCTGTTTTTATTTTAGCAATTTCCTTCTTTTTAAATGCTATTATTTTGTCAAGTATTGTCATTATTATAATTACAAATTTTTAATTATGAATTGCGAATTGTCTTTTGGATACTTCCAATAATTTTTAAAATTTCTTCTATATCTATAATTAAATATTCTGATTCTTTTTCAGATAAAAAATCGGTATCTTTTAATAAGCGAATCCAATAATGAGATTCACGTGCTTCTTTATATGCAATTGTTAGTTTTGCAAAAAAGTCTTTTCTACTTTGTCCTCCAATAGCTTCTTCAACATTTGCACCAATTGAAGTCCCTGAACGTAATAATTGTTTACTTAATACAAATTCATTCTTTTCTTGTGATAAATGTTTGTATAATTTTACAATTCGAACTGCAAAATTATAGCTTTTAATTTGTATTATGTTATGCTTTTTCATCACTCGTAATTATAAATTCGTAATTGTTAATTACCAATTCTTTTATTTCTATATTTTAAAAAAACAAAAACAATAACTCCAACTATTAAGCCTACAACTGTATGCTTAAAAAGCTCTTTCGTTTGAATTCCAACTGCCATACCCATCAATAAAAATGCAGGAATAATTAGAATTATATTGTTCTTCTTTTTTGTCATCTTAAATACTAACTAATTTCTCTAATGTTTCTTTAGCTTTTAATCCAAAAAGCGAATCTTTGGCTTCTTCAAAGGCGCTTTCAAAAGACTTTTTATCATCAACAATTGTCAATGCAAAAGCGGCATTTGTTAGTACCACATTATTTTGTGCTTCTGTACCTTTACCTTCTATAATTGTTTTAAAAATCTTTGCAGCATCAGCAACAGATTGTCCTCCAAAAATTTCTGATTGTTGTAATCTTTTTTGCCCTATATCTTTTGGTGTTATAATTTGCTCTCCATTTTTAGTAAATAGCTTAAATCCACTTGTTAAAGAGATTTCATCATAACCATCTAAGGCGTGCACAATTCCGTAACTAATATCTTCTTCCTGTAAAATATAATTGTACAAACGAGCAATTTCTAAATTAAAAGTCCCTAATAATTGATTTTGTGGCGAACTTGGGTTTACCAAAGGTCCTAACATATTAAAAAACGTTTTTAACGCCAACGCTTTTCTTGTTGGTACAACAGCTTTCATTGCTGGATGAAACTTTGGAGCGTGTAAAAAACAAATATTTGCTTTTTCTAAATGTTCTTTTAAAACATTTTCATCATTTGTAAATTGATACCCAAAACTTTCTAACATATCTGAAGAACCAGATTGAGATGACACAGAATAATTACCGTGTTTTGCTACTTTTTGTCCAGTTCCGGCAACAACAAAAGATGTTAAAGTAGAAATGTTAAAGGTATCTTTTCCATCTCCGCCTGTACCAACAATATCAATGGTATTATACTCAGAAAAATCTACTTTTATAGCCAATTCTTTTAACGCTTTTCTAAAACCAGAAAGTTCATTAGCAGTAATTGGTCTCATCATAAAAACCGTCATAAAAGAAGCTAAATGTGCATCATTGTACTTTTCTGCTGCAATGTCTATTAAAATTGCTTTTGCTTCTAATTCAGACAGTCTTTCGTGATTGTATAGTTTGTTTAAAATTTGTTTCATTTAAATAAAGTTCTTAAAGTTTAAAAGTGACAAAGTTTAAAAGTATGCTCACTTAAAACTTTATAAACTTTTAACTTGATTACTTTTTTACACTATTAATAAAATTCCTAACCAACTGCTCTCCAACTTCTGTTAAAATTGACTCTGGGTGAAACTGAACCGCAGAAATTGGAAATATTTTATGCTCTATTGCCTGGATTAAACCATCTTCATCTCTTGCGGTAACTGTAATTTCTTCTGGAAAACCTTGATCTGTTGCTGCCCAAGAATGATAACGAGCTGCTAAAAATGTTTCTGGAACATCCTTAAAAATAGTAGCATTTTTATCTATAACTCTCATTTCTGTGGCAACTCCGTGAAAAACATCTTCTAAGTTGATGATTGTTCCTCCAAAAACTTCTGTAATTGCCTGTAAACCTAAGCAAACACCAAATATTGGTTTTATCCCTGCATAGGTTTTAATTACCTCTTTTAAAATACCAGCTTCATCAGGTATTCCTGGCCCTGGAGATAACATAATCATATCGTAATTCCCTACATCTGTTATGCTAATTTCATCATTTCTAAAAACCGCTGGAAATTTTCCTGTAATTTTCTCTACCATATGTACCAAGTTATAGGTAAAAGAATCGTAATTATCTAATATTAATATGTTCATATTTAAAGCTTTTAGCTCTTGGCTCTTGGCTTTTAGCAAATAGCTAAAAGCGAAAAGCTAATATCCAATTATATATTTTCTGCCAATAGCAACGCTTTTTTTAACGCTGCTAGCTTATTATTTACTTCTTGTAATTCTTTTTCTTCATCTGAATGAATAACAATTCCTGCTCCTGCTTGATAATACAATACATTATTTTTACTAACAAAAGAACGAATTGCAATGGCTAAATTTACGGAACCATCTAATCCTATAATTCCAACTGCGCCTCCATAAAATCCGCGAGATTGATTTTCGTACTTATCAATCAATTGCATTGCTTTGTATTTTGGTGCTCCACTTAACGTTCCTGCCGGAAAAGTATCTCCCACAATTTCTATCGGATTTCCTTTTAATTGACCTGAAACCGTAGATACCAAATGAATTACGTGACTAAAATATTGTACTTCTTTAAAAACCTCTACTTCTACTTTATCTGCGTGTTTACTTAAATCGTTTCTCGCTAAATCTACCAACATTACGTGTTCTGCAGTTTCCTTTTTATCGGCAGCTAATTTTTTACCTAACAGAATGTCTTTTGCCATATCTCCTGTTCTTCTAAAAGTACCTGCAATTGGATTAATGGTTGCTTTACCTGACGATATTTTTATCTGTGCTTCTGGTGAAGACCCCATCAACTTAAAAGAACCATAATCAAAAAAGAACAAATATGGTGATGGATTGATGGAGCGTAATGCTCTATACACATTAAATTCATCGCCTTTAAATTTTTGTTGAAATTGGCGCGACAACACCAACTGAAAAACATCTCCTCTTTTACAGTGTGATTTTGCTTTTTTAACATATTCTATAAATTCTTCGCCTTTTATATTAGAGGTTTCATCACCAGCAATTTCAAATTTTTGTGTGTTAAATGCTTGTGCATCTATAATTGTTTGAATTTCTTTGATACGAGATGCTGTTCCTTCTTCGATATTTTCTATCAACATCATTTCATCATTAAAATGGTTAATAGCAATGATAAATCGATAAAAACTATATTGCATTAAAGGAATTGCAGACGGAGCTTCATTTACATTTAACTCAATATTTTCAAAATATTGTACAGAATCGTACGTTGTATAACCATATAAACCGTTAAAAGATTTTAATTCGGTAGGACAATCTAAAGCAATTTTACCGCTATAATCTTCGAAAATGGTATTAAAATTTCTTCCTATTTCTTTACTCTCTAAAACAGCTCCTCTATGAGAAAAACTTAAATGATGATTTTCTGCTTTAATAGAAACTACAGGATCAATGGCAATAAAAGAAAAACTTTCTTCTTTACTATGATAATCTGAACTTTCTAACAGTAAAGTATTTGCATATTTATCTCTAAAACGTAAATACAAACCAACAGGTGTAATTGTATCTGCAATTTTTGTTTTATGAATTGTTTTGAAACGCAAGCCTCCTTTAATTCCCCCTAAAGGGGAAAACTCTTGTGGCTCAACTTTATGTTTATTCTTACTCATAATTATATTTCGTTTCTAATTTCTTCCCTTTGGGAAGATTAAGATGGACTTTTAAATAAAAAAAGGCTTATCGTGAGATAAGCCTTTTTTGTTATGTTATATACATATTGGTTCTTCTCACTTAATAATTAAGAGAGTTCCACCACCAAGTATTTTTTAAAATATTCTTCATTGATGGAACAAAAATAAGATAGATTTTTGATTACACAAATTTTATCTAAATTATTTATCTCATAATTTTTACGTTCATCTCTTCTACTTTTTTATCTGATAAAATTGATGGCGCATTAAACAATAAATCTTCAGAAGTTCCTGTTTTAGGGAAAGCCATTACTTCTCTAATAGAAACTTTCTTTTCTAAAATCATCATTAAACGATCTATTCCCCAAGCAATTCCTCCATGAGGTGGTGCTCCGTATTGAAAAGCCTTGTACATAGTACCTACACTTTTTAGCATTTCATCTTTAGTATAACCCATATTTTTATAGGTTGCTTCTAAAATCTCTGCTTTGTGCGCACGTACAGAACCTCCACCAATTTCATAGCCATTTAAGATTAAGTCATATTGTTGAGCGATAATCGTTCCTATTTCATCATCATTTCCAGCCATATGCTTTTCTAAATCATACACTGCTGGCATTGAAAAAGGATTGTGTGTAAATGTCCATCTACCCTCGTCAGTTTTTTCGAACATTGGAAAATCTACTACCCAAGCGGGCCTTAATTCTTTTGGATTAATCAATTTTAAAATGCGCCCCATTTCTTGACGTACAGCATCCAAAGCCTTGTTTGCAGTTGCATAATCTGCTGCTGAGAAAAATACAATATCACCAATTTGAGCTTCTGTTGCTTTTATAATATTTGCAGCTATTTCTTCACCTAAAAATTTAATAATTGGCGATTGCAAATCGTTTTCATTAACAATAATATACGCCAAACCACCCAAACCATTTTGTTGAGCAATGGCTGTTAAATTTTCTATTTGGCCTTTAGACATTCTTTTGTTTCCTTGCTCTTTTGCAGAAACTTTGATGCATTTTACAATACCACCTTCTTCAATTGGTTTGCTAAAAACCTGAAACGTAGTTTCCTTAACAATATCTGTAATATCTTGCATTTGCAAGCCAAAACGTAAATCGGGTCTGTCACAACCATATTTATCCATTGCTTCTTTGTAAGTTATGGTTACAAAAGGATGCAAAATCCATTTTTTACCATAAATTCTTTTAACAACTTCATTAAACATTTTTATGTTTAAATCTATAATTTGCTGCATACTTGCATACGCCATTTCTAAATCTAATTGTGTAAATTCTGGTTGACGATCTCCTCGAGAATCTTCATCTCTAAAACAACGTGCTATTTGGAAATACTTTTCATAACCACTTACCATCAACATTTGTTTAAACTGTTGTGGAGCTTGTGGTAAGGTGTAAAAAGAACCTGCTTGTTTTCTTGTTGGAACAATAAATTCTCTTGCACCTTCATCTGTACCTGCAGTTAAAATTGGGGTTTCAATTTCTAAGAATTCTTCTTCGTCTAAAATATCACGTAATAATTTAATGACTTTGTGTCTGTTTACAATTGCTCTACGAACCTCATCATTTCTATGGTCTAAAAATTTGTACTGAAAACGAACATTTTCGTTTGATTTTGTGGCTCTTTTAATTTCAAAAGGAAGCGTTTTTGAAAGGTTTAAAATTTCTAATTCAGAAGTTTCTAACTCAATTTTACCTGTTCTTAAACTGGCATTGTAATCATCTTCATTACGTTGCACAACAAGCCCTTTTACAGTAATTACGGTTTCTGGTTTTAATTTTACCAATTCATCTAAATTAGGAAACGTTTCTCTGCTTAAACGCACTTGAAAAACCTCATTATTAGAACCTCTTAAATCGATAAACATCAATTCTCCATGATCACGAACACTTGCTACCCAACCTGCTAAAGTAACTTCTTCATTAATACAACTTTCTGATAATTGAGTAATTTTATGGGTTCTATATTCTTCTTTTATTACAATCGGAATTTCTGGTAATTCTTCTGTTTGTTTATTAGTTGTTGGTTGTTGGTTGTTGGTTGTTGGTTTTTTACTTCCAACTTCCAACTTCTTACTTCCAACTTCATCAGTAGCAACTTGCTTTAGCACTTCTTCTCTAATTACTTTTCCAGAAGCTCCTTTTCCAATAATTGCAATAACTTTACCAACCAAAATTCCTGCTTTACCTTGGTTTCCGGCTTTGATATCATTTGCAATAGCTTCATTTTCTGTAACTACCTTAACAACAGCTTCTTTAATTTGATCTTTAGAAATGGTATGGTCATCAAAATACTTATTATAATCAAAAGTTCTGTCTTTTAAATAAGATGTAATTCCATTCTGTACTAAAACAGAGGTAATTTTATCTTCTTTAAATAATTGAAAAATCTCGATTAATTGACTAACATTATGAATATTTTTATAATCATCTGCAGCAATATTATTTACCAAAGTTTTTGCTACAAAAGAAGGATCTTTAAGTACGTTGTTTATTTCTATAAAAGTTTTAGAACGCAAAGCGTCTGCAGTAAAAAACTTTGCATCTTGTGGCAAAACACCACCTTTTATCAAAATAGATTCTACAGCAAAAGGCAACGAACTAATATCAACATCTATCTTTTCAACTACATTTTTAATAGTAACAAAAGGCAAATCTGGTTCAGAAATAAAGCGATAATCTGCTTCAAATTCTTTTTTACGCATTGTTTTGGTTTGCTTTAAATCTGCATCCCATAAAACGGTAGTTTGATCGGGTCTAAAAGCTTTGTTTTCTATATAATAATTCAGTTGTTTTTCTACTTCCTCTTTTAAAGCTTCCACCATAAACTTAAATGAATTTAAGTTTTTAATTTCTGTACGAGGATTTAAATTATAAGTATGTTTTTTTCTAAGTGATACAGAAACATCCGATTTAAATTCTCCTTTTTCGAGGTTTGCTTCAGAAATTTTTAAGTTCTGTACAATTCTTTGAATGTATTGTGCATACGTTGATGCATCTTCGATATGGCGAATACAAGGTTCTGTAACAATTTCAATTAACGGAACACCTGCTTTATTAAAATCTACCAAAGAAACTTTTTTTTCGTGCATCAACTTTGCAGCATCTTCTTCAATATGAACTTGAGTTAAATTAACAGTAAACTGTGAACCATCATTTCTAAAACAAGATACTTGTCCGTCTGGAATTATAGGGTTATGAAACTGCGTTATTTGAATATTTTTAGGATTATCTGGATATTCATAATGTTTTCTATCCCAAGAAGTAACTTCGTTTTCAAAGGTAGATTTTACAGCTTTCCCAAAATAAATTGCTTTTTTAATTGCTTCTTTATTTACCGATGGTAAAACGCCCATTTGCCCAGTACAAACAGAACAAATATTTGTATTCGGTTGTTCAGATTCTTGATTTGCACAAGAACAAAACAACTTGGTTTTTGTATTTAATCGAACGTGAGTTTCTAAACCTATTACCAACTCTAATTCGTGCTTTTTTAGCTGTTCATTTAATTGTTCCAATTCCATTATATCGTATCTTTTAAGAAGTTAGCAAACTTCAAAACGAGTTCATCATTTCTTTTTGCAGCAGTAATTTGCAACCCTGTTTTTGTACCTTTAGGTATTGTTAACGTTGGTAATTGTCCTAAACTAAAACCAACTGTGTATGCATCAGATAAATACATAGCTAACGGATCTTTTAAACTATCACCTATTTTTGGAGGAATATTAGGTGTTACTGGTGATAAAATTATATCTACTTCTTTAAAATCTTTTTCAAAATTATTAGCAATTTGATCCCTTAAATTCAATCCTTTTAAATAAATTTCATCAGAAAAACCTTGAGACAATACTTGATTTCCACCTACAATTCTGCGTTTTGTTTCTTCAGAAAAATTTTCAGACCTTGTAATAGAATAGGTGTCTTTGAGATTATCGCCCTCAATTCTATTGCCATAATTTGTACCATCTAATCGAGATAAATTAGAAGCTGTTTCTGCCATTGCTAAGGTGTAGTATGTAGAAACTAAAGTATCAGATTCGAAAAAATCAAGTTCTTTTACTTGAATTTCTTTCGCTTTTATTTTTTTGATGGCTGCTAAAAAATCTGATTTTACTTGCGCATCAATCGCATCATTTTCTATAAAGTTTTTAAAATATCCAACAGTCTTAATTTTATCGGTATTAAAAATATCATCTTCAGAAATCATTTCTGATGAATAGGTAGTTTGATCTTTTATATCTTTACCACTCATTACATTTAAAACAATTCTTATATCTTCTATCGATTTTGCAATTGGCCCTACACAGTCTGTAGAAGATGCGTATGCCATTAAACCATATCTAGAAACTCTACCATAAGTAGGTTTCAGTCCGTATACATTATTATAACCCGCTGGCTGACGAATAGAACCTCCTGTATCTCCACCAATTGAAAAAACAGTAAAATCTTTGGCAACATTTACTGCTGAACCTCCGCTAGAACCTCCGCCAACAAGTTCTGGATTTACTGCATTTTTTACGGCTCCAAAAATGGTGTTTTCAGAAGAAGAACCGTGTCCAAAACTATCGCAATTTTCTTTTACTAATGGAATTGCACCTGCATCTAACAATTTCTGAATGGCAGTAGCTGTATAAGCAGCTTTGTAATTTTTCAGTAAATCTGAACTTGCAGTTGTATAGGTTCCTTGCAGCATATACACATCTTTAATTCCGAAAGGAATGCCTTCTAACAAACCTATCTGTTCTCCATTTGCAATTTTAGCATCTACTTTTGCTGCTAATGCTAAAGCCAAAGTATCTAAAAGTGAATTGACTGTATTGTGTGTATTTGATTTTAATAAATCCAGTTTTTTCTGCACCAACTCTAAACAAGTAATTTCTTTGTTTTTTAATTGATTATGGATTTCTCTGATTTTACTCATATATATTATTTTTTAGCTCAGTTGCTATTAACTAACAACTAAAAACTAATAACTTTTTTTATTCTTCTATCACTTTAGAAACTACTAAAAAACCGTTCTTTTCTTTCGGAAAGTTTTCGACGATAATATCTTTTTCTATTTGAGTACTATTTACAACAACATCTTCTCTTAAATCATTTAAAGGCACCGCATTTTTAGAAGTATTAAAAGAAGTACCATTTGTTGTATTTGCATTTTTAATTACCTTAAATAATTTATTTACGGTTTCTGACTCTTTTGCTCCTTTAATACTCGACAAAACGTCGACTGTCATTATTTTACTCATCTTTCTATTTTTTAAAGATCCTGAAACAAGTTCAGGATATGAAAAAAGCCTCCCAAAATTGGAAGGCTTTATATATTTCTAAACAACAACCTTCCTATTCTAAAAATTAGAATTATTGAAATTACGATTGTTGTTATTATTTGTCATCTTTCTTATATGAGTAGCAAATATATGTAGAAAAAAGTTGATAGAATCTTCTTTTTTAAGATTTTATAAAAGGTTTAAAGGATTCTCAAAATATCAACTTTATATTATTGATACATTAATAAACAAAAAAATACATATCATAAATTTAATTTACTTCAACGAAACCTGATACTGCAACACAAACATTCCTTTATAATTTTTCTGTTTTAGGGTTGTTGCATCAAAAATTGGACGATGTTGATATCCTAAACTTATTTTATTACTATGTTTTCCATTCAACAAAAAATTTACCGTAAAATCATAAACTGTCATAGCATCATTTAAAGCATCCCATTTAGAGTTTTGAATTGCAAGGTTTGGCTGAACAACAACTGGATAATTAAAAATTTCTGACTTTTTAAAAGCATATCCAAACTGCATATACCAAGTTGTACCAGTACCAATTAACGGAAATGCAACTCCAGCTCCATTAAAATCTGAACCTCCACCATTTGTAGGATTATTTGCGCCAACATTTCTGATGTAATTTTTTCCAAAATCGAAGTCGTAAAAACCTAAATAAGCTGTTATTGCATCCTCATTTTGTAAAGGCAAGTTTAAAAATGAATCTATTGCCCAATGTTTTATATCATAAAAATTAGTTCCAGCTAATGTAGCATTTCCATCACTCATTGCTTTTTCTTGAATCTGAAAACCAGCGCCAATATTAAAAACTTTTTTTGCCTGCACATACGTTCCTGTTTGATAAGCTGATTTATTAGACTCGTGGCTAAAGAATTGATATTTTACATAAGACGACGTTTTAATTCTTGGTTTATTGTTGGCAAAATTCACAGCACCATTAGGAATACTTGTTACTGCTAAAGGTCTAGTAAATGCTAACCTGTAATCAAATTTACCTGCTTGACCTTTAAACCAAACTCCAAACTGACGTCCTAAATGATCATTTTTTTGAACAGTATTTAATGAAAAAAGAGGCGAATCTAAACCCATTAATGATTTACTAGAACGAACATTCCATCTACTTAAACCTTGCCAACCAGATTTACCCAATCCAACTTCAAAAGCTTTAGAAAAAGAATACTCTGCATATAAGTCTAAAACTTCTAAAGGAAAACTTTTACTTTTTAAATTATAGTTGTTCCCTCCAATAATCGAATACAAAAATAATTTTGGTGTAACCTGTGATGAAATAGGAATTCGTAAACGTCTTATAGATACATCTGTAAACTCTTTTGTCTGCTCTCCATTAACCAAAGAACCTTGGTTTAAATCAGAATAACGCAACCATAGTTGTGCAGTCAAATTCCATTTTATTTTTGGTTGATGTTCTTTCTTTTCTTGAGATTTTACACTTAGTGGTAAAATAAATAAAACAATTAGCAAAAATTTTACTCCTACTTGTTCTAACTTTTTCATTTTAATAATATTCTTAAATTAGGCACAAAATTATGTTGAACTTTATTTGAAAAAAGTGACAAACATCATATTTTATTACCATTTTTTATCACCTCTGTAAAATACACAAACTATATCGTTTTCTTCACTGAAAAACTTTTTAATGATGTTTTTTCATTTTTTGAAAAATCAAAATTTAAGAATTAAGAAACTTTATTGAAAAATTAAAATTCAACAAAATTAAAAAGAACTCAAATTCAATTTAAGACACTTTATAGCCGTTTTAAGACAGTTTTATAGTTATCAACATTTTTTATTTTTATCAACAAAAAACTTTAAAAAGTAATGTTTTTATCTATATTTGGTAGGTTGTATTTTATACAATTTTCAATCAATAAATATAATTTAATCATATAAAATGAGCGAAGAAAAAAAACATAATTATGATGCTTCTAGCATTCAGGCACTAGAAGGTATGGAACACGTAAGAATGCGTCCATCTATGTATATTGGAGATGTTGGTGTGCGTGGTTTGCACCATTTAGTATATGAAGTCGTAGATAACTCTATAGATGAAGCAATGGGTGGTTATTGCGATCAAATAGATGTAACAATTAACGAAGACAATTCTATTTCTACAAAAGATAATGGTCGTGGAATTCCTGTAGGAATCCACAAAAAAGAAGGCGTTTCTGCACTACAAGTTGTAATGACAAAAATTGGCGCTGGTGGTAAATTTGATAAAGATTCTTATAAAGTTTCTGGTGGTTTACACGGCGTTGGTGTTTCTTGTGTAAATGCATTATCAGAACACCTTACAGCTACCGTTCATAAAGAAGGAAAAATTTGGCAACAAGAATACTCTAAAGGTAAAACTTTATATCCAGTAAAAACAGTTGGAGAAACAGATTTTACAGGTACCATTGTAACTTTTTTACCAGACAAATCAATCTTTGCACAAACTACAGAATACAATTACGAAACGTTAGCAACTCGTATGCGTGAGTTGGCGTATTTAAATAAAGGAATCACAATTACTTTAACTGATAAAAGAACTACAGATGATGAAGGTAATTTTCCAACAGAAACTTTTCATAGTGATGAAGGTTTGCCAGAATTTATCAAATATTTAGATTCTACTCGCGAGCAATTAACAGCTACTGTAATTTCTATGGAAGGCGAAAAAAACGGAATTCCAGTAGAAGTTGCTATGGTTTATAACACTTCTTATTCAGAGAATTTACACTCGTATGTAAACAATATTAACACGCATGAAGGCGGAACACATTTATCTGGATTTAGACGTGGTTTAACACACACTTTAAAAAAATATGCAGATGAATCTGGATTATTAAAAAATGTAAAATTCGAAATTGCTGGTGATGATTTCCGTGAAGGTTTAACTGCAATCGTCTCTGTTAAAGTTGCAGAACCTCAATTTGAAGGACAAACAAAAACCAAACTAGGAAATAGAGAAGTTTCTTCTGCAGTATCACAAGCCGTTTCAGAAATGTTAACGGATTACCTAGAAGAAAATCCTAGTGATGCCAAAACAATTGTTCAAAAAGTAATTTTAGCAGCAACAGCACGTCATGCAGCACGTAAAGCCAGAGAAATGGTACAACGTAAAACTGTAATGAGTATTGGTGGTTTACCTGGTAAATTATCTGATTGTTCTGAAACCGATCCTGCACAATGTGAAATTTTCTTAGTTGAGGGAGATTCTGCAGGTGGTACCGCAAAACAAGGTCGTGATCGTAATTTTCAAGCCATTCTTCCACTTCGTGGAAAAATATTAAATGTTGAAAAAGCGATGCAACATAAGGTTTTTGAAAATGAAGAAATCAAGAATATGTTTACAGCTTTAGGCGTTACTATTGGTACAGAAGAAGACCCAAGAGCTTTAAATTTATCAAAAGTACGTTATCATAAAGTAGTTATTATGTGTGATGCCGATGTTGATGGTTCTCACATTGCTACCTTAATATTAACTTTCTTCTTTAGATATATGAGAGAAATGGTTGAGCAAGGTTACATTTACATTGCTACTCCTCCTTTATATTTAGTTAAAAAAGGACAAAAAAGAGAATACGCTTGGGATGACAACCAACGTGATTTAATTGCTCAAAAATTGGGTGGTAATGTTGCGGTTCAAAGATATAAAGGTTTAGGAGAGATGAATGCAGAACAACTTTGGGACACTACAATGAATCCTGAATTTAGAACCTTAAGAAAAGTTGTTATTGAAAACGCAACAGAAGCAGACAGAGTATTTTCTATGTTAATGGGAGATGAAGTTCCACCTCGTAGAGACTTTATTGAGCGCAATGCAAAGTATGCAAATATTGATGCATAGTATACGGGTTTTTACCCATTTTATACACACTTCGTTAAGGAGTGTGTATTTTTTTATATATTAGCTTTATTAAAACCCTACACAAATAATAATATTAACCAAACTTAATTAATAATGAGAAAGTGTATTTTAATTTTTATAGGTGTTTTCACCTTAACGTTTAACGTAAAAGCTCAAGATGGTTTTGAAGCTATTCTACTAGCAGATGCAGCAGATTCTAAAAAACTAATGCAAGCATATTTTGCTCCTGGAATGGAAGGGTTCATAAATGCGATGAATAATGGATGGTACCATACTGCAAAAGTTCACAAACCTTTTGGTTTTGATTTAGCAATTGGACTTAGTGGAGCTTTAATACCTACCGAAAAAGAATTATTTAATGTTGCAGCTGTCTTAGGCTCAGGGTCTACTATAACGTCAAGTTCAGCAACAGCCTCTACATTTGCTGGTCCTAACAAAACAACAAAAATGACTGTGAATACTAAAATTAAAGGTAAAGATGTAACAGCTACTTTTGATGCTCCTGGTGGAGTTTTAGACGATTTACCTGCAAAAGCTGTTCCTGCACCTATTGTTCAATTAAGTATTGGTCTACCTTGGAAACTAGAAGGAATGATAAGAATGGTACCAAAAATAAATATTGGTAAAGATGATGGTTCTGTTAAAATGCTTGGTCTTGGTGTTAAAAAAGAAATAACAGATTGGTTTGGACCAATGGATAAAACACCTTTACACGTATCGCTATTAGCTGCATATACAACTATGGATGTAAATTACGGTATAGCTGACCAACCTACAGGAGAAATTCAAGTTAAAAATGCCTTAACAGAATTTAACTTAAAAGCATTTACAATGCAAGCAATTGCATCATTAAACTTCCCTATAATTAATATTTATGGTGGTTTTGGATACAATAGCGGTAGCTCTAGCTATAAAATGTCAGGTACTTTTACAGGAGAATATACAGACAAAGCTACTAATCAAAAAGTTACACAAGATTTATCAGTACCTTCAAACTTAGATTTTGAATCTAAAGGATTTACAACAACAGTTGGAGCAAGATTAAGCTTGGGCTTCTTTAAAATATTTGGTAGTTATGCTTTACAAGAATACAACACTTTCTCTGCAGGTGTTGCTATAAGCATTAGATAAAAGATAAACAAATGACTAGTCCTAAATAACCGTTACAGTTTTTATTAGGATTAAAGTTATAAAAATCTCTCAACAAACAGCTGTTTGTT
>NZ_JBYVJX010000011.1:0-72671 GCF_058147125.1 Polaribacter sp. 2405UD43-2
CTTATTTCTATAATCATTAAATAAAAAATACCTTCTGGCATTCACAAAATACTAAAAATGCAATTAACCCCCGTTAGGAATGGAAATAACATACTTTTATGAGAATAATAACAAAAAACAAAACCTGACTAAAAGAAAAGAACATCCGAAAAAACACATTATTAATTAGTACATATATATATTGTGTGAAAAATTGTTTTCTAATATCTTTGCAGCCTTAAATATTATACACTAAATGATTAAAATTACTTTACCTGACGGAAGTATTAAGGAGTTTGCCAAAAACAGTACTCCTATGGATGTTGCTAAAAACATAAGTGAAGGATTTGCAAGAAACGTGATTTCTGCCAATTTTAACGGAACAACTGTTGAAACCACTACTCCATTAATCACTGATGGTTCATTAATTTTATATACATTTAATGACGATGGAGGAAAAAAGGCTTTCTGGCATTCTTCTGCTCATATTTTGGCGGAAGCGATTTTAAGCTTTCACCCAAATACAAAATTAACTATTGGGCCTGCAATTGATAATGGTTTTTATTATGATTTGGATTTAGGTGATGAAACGATTTCTGAAAAAGATTTTGCTGCAATTGAGAAAAAGTTTTTAGAAATTGCTCGCGGAAAACACGAATTTAAAATGCGCGATGTTTCTAAAGCTGATGCTTTGTCATTATATAAAGAAGAAAACAATCCGTATAAAGTTGAGTTGATTGAAAATTTGACTGACGGTGATATCACGTTTTGTGACCACAGTAATTTTACAGACTTATGTAGAGGAGGACACATACCAAATACTAGCATCATAAAAGCCGTAAAAATAATGAATGTTGCTGGCGCGTATTGGAGAGGTGATGAAAAGAACAATCAGCTAACACGTGTTTACGGAATTTCTTTCCCAAAACAAAAAATGCTAAAAGAGTATTTAGAACTTTTAGAAGAAGCCAAAAAACGTGATCACAGAAAATTAGGAAAAGAATTAGAACTGTTTACATTTTCGCAAAAAGTTGGAGCAGGTTTGCCTTTATGGCTACCAAAAGGAGCTGCTTTGCGCGCTCGTTTAGAAAACTTTTTAAAAGCGGCGCAAAAAAAAGCAGGTTACGAAATGGTAATGACACCACATATTGGTCAGAAAGAATTGTATGTTACTTCTGGACATTATGAAAAATATGGAGAAGATAGTTTTCAGGCGATAAAAACTCCGAAAATGGATGAAGAGTTTTTATTAAAACCTATGAATTGCCCTCATCACTGTGAAGTATACAACTTTAAACCTTACTCATATAAAGATTTACCAAAACGTTTTGCCGAATTTGGTACCGTTTATAGATATGAACAAAGTGGAGAATTACACGGTTTAACTCGTGTAAGAGGTTTTACACAAGATGATGCTCATATTTTTTGTACACCAGAACAATTAGATCAAGAATTTAAAGAAGTGATTGATTTAGTATTATATGTTTTTGGTTCTTTAGGTTTCGAAGATTTTACTGCACAAGTATCTATTAGAGACAAAAGTAATCCTGATAAATATATAGGTGATGTTAAAACTTGGGAAATCGCCGAGAATGCAATTATTTCTGCAGCATCAGACAAAGGTTTAGATTATGTTATTGAAGAAGGTGAAGCTGCATTTTATGGCCCTAAATTAGACTTTATGGTAAAAGACGCTTTAGGAAGAAGTTGGCAATTAGGAACTATACAAGTTGATTATCAACTACCAAAACGCTTCGAATTAACTTATAAAGGCTCAGACAATCAATTACACCAACCAGTAATGATTCATAGAGCACCTTTTGGTTCTATGGAACGTTTTATTGCAGTTTTATTAGAACATACAGGAGGTAATTTCCCACTTTGGTTAACGCCAGATCAAGTTATTATTCTGCCAATCAGTGAGAAATATCAAAAATATACCGAAAAAGTTTTAGAATCGTTAGAAAATTCCGAAATTCGCGCCCTCGTAGACAACCGAAGTGAAAAAACCGGACGTAAAATACGAGATGCAGAAGTGAGTAAAATCCCATTTATGGTGATTGTAGGAGAAAAAGAAGAAGAAAATGGTACAGTTTCTGTAAGAAAACACGGTGAAGGCGACTTAGGTACATATACAATTGAAGAATTTGTATCTTTAATTAAAGAAGAAGAAAACAAAACATTGAAGAAATTTAAGTAATTTTGAATTTCTAAGTAAAGAATAAAATAAAAGACTGATAATCAGTCATAAATTAACTTTTAAATTTATAAGTCATAGCAATTAGAAGAAGCAGGTCTAGAAGACCACTAAGAGTAATCAAAGAAGATCAACACAGAATTAACGACAAAATAAAGTATGTTGATGAAGTTCGTGTAGTTGGCGATAACGTTGAAGTTGGCGTATATCCTTTAGCAAAAGCGAAGGAAATGGCCAGAGAACAAGAGTTAGATTTGGTAGAGATATCACCAAAAGCAAAACCTCCTGTTTGTAAAATTATTGATTACAAGAAATTCTTGTACGAGCAAAAGAAACGTGAAAAAGCTTTAAAATCTAAGGCAACAAAAGTGACGATTAAAGAAATACGTTTTGGACCTCAGACAGATGAGCATGATTACGAATTTAAGAAGAAACACGCCATTAAGTTTTTACAAGATGGAGCAAAATTAAAAGCATTTGTTTTCTTTAAAGGAAGATCTATCATCTTTAAAGAACAAGGACAAATTTTGCTTTTAAAACTAGCGCAAGAACTAGAAGAATATGGTAAAGTAGAGCAATTACCAAAATTAGAAGGTAAACGTATGATTATGTTTATTGCTCCTAAAAAAACAAAATAAAGAAGCCCACCTTAATCCTCCCAAAGGGAGGAGACTAGGAATTAAATAAAATATAAAAAACAGCTTTTAACTCCTCTCCTTTGGAGAGGTTGTGAGAGGCTTATAAGCAAGTTAAAAACGAAGGAGAGATGCCTAAAATGAAAACAAAATCTAGCGCCAAAAAACGATTTAAAGTTACTGGTACTGGAAAAATTAAAAGAAAGCACGCGTTTAAAAGTCACATTTTAACAAAGAAGTCTAAAAAACGTAAATTAAAGTTAACTCATGATACTTTAGTACATAAGTCTGATGAAGCTAACATTAAGCAACAATTAAACTTAAAATAAGTTTAATAAGGGAATTTAATTATTAACCATGGAGTTAGGCTAAGCAAAAGAATTATGAATTATGAATTATGAATTATGAATTATTGAGTACTACTCATAATTTGCAATTAACCGATTCGTAATTAAATAATCGCCTACTACAAAAAACATTGAAATTATGCCAAGATCAGTAAATTCAGTAGCTTCAAGAAATAGAAGAAAAAAAATCTTGAAAGCAGCAAAAGGTTACTTCGGACGTAGAAAAAACGTTTATACAGTAGCAAAAAATGCGGTTGAAAAAGGTATGCTTTATGCATATAGAGACCGTAAAAACAATAAGAGAAACTTCCGTTCTTTATGGATTGTGCGTATTAACGCTGCAGCTCGTTTACACGGAATGTCTTACTCTCAGTTTATGGGAAAAGTAAAAGCTAACAATATCGAATTAAACCGTAAGGTTTTAGCAGATTTAGCTGTAAACAACCCAGAAGCTTTTAAGGCAGTTGTAGAGAAAATTAAATAAATATTAATTACTTGCTTATAATAAAACCCAAACATTCTCGTTTGGGTTTTTTTTATAAATTTACATTTCCAAACAAAACAACAAACTAATGAAATCTTTTTTAATAGCTTTATTAACTTTAACAACTACACTCACTTTTTCGCAAGAAGTAACAAAAGAAAGCAATTCTATAAAAAATCAATTTAATGAACTTTACAGAAAATCGAGCACATATCAAACCTATAAAGTAATTAGTAAAGAAAAATATCAAAAATTAAAATTAAATGTTTTAGATTCTTTAAAAACATCCAAAGAAATTATTTCTGAAAAAGAAAATCAATTAAAAGAAGAAAGAGCTAATATAGAAAAAACAAAAAACCTTTTATCTAAAACGCAATTAGATTTAGAAGCATCAAACAAAAAAGAAAACTCAATTTCTCTTTTTGGCATTCAATTAAGTAAAACAACTTATAATCTTTTATTATGGAGTCTTATTTTGATTTTACTTTTAGCATTATCTTACTTTATTTTTAAGTTTTCTAGAAGCAACATTCTTACAAAAGAAGCAAAAGAGAGTTTAATTGATGTTGAACAAGAATTTGAACAACATAGAAAAAAATCGCTAGAAAGAGAGCAAAAATTAAGAAGACAGCTTCAAGACGAAATAAACAAACAGCGAAATGTTTAGTTTTAAGCATTTTAAGAATTATTACATCTATTTTTCAATAACATTATTTATGCTAAATCATCAGAAATAATATGTATTACAACCTTAATGTTATTAAACTAATAATTATTCTTTAAACAAAAAAAAGTACTTTTATATTTTGTAATTTTGCACTTATTATTATACCTTAATGGTCGTTTTTTGACCGGCAAAAAATAATAAAAACCAAACTACAAAAAAATTATGAAAGCCCTTTTTTTTACTAGAGAATTCCCTCCTTATGTAT
Organism: Polaribacter sp. 2405UD43-2; assembly: GCF_058147125.1. Classification (NCBI taxonomy): domain Bacteria; kingdom Pseudomonadati; phylum Bacteroidota; class Flavobacteriia; order Flavobacteriales; family Flavobacteriaceae; genus Polaribacter; species Polaribacter sp. 2405UD43-2. The sequence continues at coordinate 4,575 of NZ_JBYVJX010000011.1, forward strand.
ATGGTGGAGCTGGTGTTCACGTAGAATATCTAGCAGAAGAATTAACTAAACTTATGAAAGTTGATGTTAAATGTTTTGGAGATCAGAATGAATCTAGCAATAACTTAACAGTAAAAGGGTTTCCATTTGAAAATCCTATTTTTAATAATTCTGATGACAAACTTAAAGCGGTATTTAAAACCCTAAGTACAGGTTTGCATATGAATGCAGAAACAATAGATGCTGATGTTGTTCATTGCCACACTTGGTATGCGCATTTTGCGGGTATTGTAGCAAAATTGTGTTACGGAATTCCTCTAGTAATTACAACACATTCTTTAGAGCCTTTAAGACCCTGGAAAAGAGAACAGTTAGGGCGTGGTTACGATGCATCTTCTTGGATAGAAAAAACGGCAATAGAAATGGCAGATGCTTTAATTGCTGTTTCAGAAGAAACAAAAGAAGATGTTTTAAAACATTTTAATGTTGATAAAAACAAAGTTAAAGTTATTTATAACGGTATTAATTTACAAGAATATGTAACTACTACAAAAACATCTACTTTAGATGAATATGGAATTGATAAAAACAAACCCTATGTACTTTTTGTAGGTAGAATTACCCGACAAAAAGGGATTATTCACTTAGTAAATGCCATAAAATATATAGATTCAGAAACACAAATTGTACTTTGTGCAGGCGCGCCAGACACTCCAGAAATTGGCAAAGAAATGGAAGGTGCTGTTAACGAAGTTAAAAAAACACGTAAAAATGTTATTTGGATTGATAAAATGGTTACTAAAAAAGAAATCATTCAGCTCTATTCGCATGCAGATGTTTTTTGTTGCCCATCAATTTATGAACCTTTTGGCATCATAAATATTGAAGCTATGGCTTGTGATACTGCTGTAGTTGCAAGTGCTGTTGGTGGTATTAAAGAAGTGGTTGTAAATAACGAAACAGGAATTTTAATCCCTGTAGAACAACAAGACTCAGCTCCTTTTGAACCTGTAAATCCAGAAAAATTTTCCAAAGATTTAGCAGATGGTGTAAATAAATTAATTAAGAATCCTGAACTTAGAGCATCAATGGCAAAAAAAGGACGCAAAAGAGTGGAAGATTATTTCGACTGGACATCAATAGCAAAACAAGTAGAAGAATTATATAAATCATTAAAAAAATAAAGCAATGATAAATGATAAAGTATTAGGAATTATTTTAGGAGGAGGACAAGGTTCTAGATTATACCCGCTAACAAAAGACAGATCTAAACCAGCAGTACCTATTGCTGGTAAATATAGATTAGTAGACATCCCTATTTCTAATTGTATCAATACCGATATAAAAAGAATGTATGTGCTAACTCAATTTAATTCTGCTTCATTAAATGCACATATTAAAAACACCTATCATTTTAGTTTTTTTAGTTCTGCTTTTGTTGATGTTTTAGCCGCAGAACAAACCATTCATAGCGATAAGTGGTTTCAAGGAACTGCAGATGCTGTAAGACAAAGTATGCAACATTTTTTACAACACGATTTTGAGTATGCTTTAATACTTTCTGGAGATCAATTATATCAAATGGATTTTAATGATATGATTAAAAAACACGAAGAAAGTGGTGCAGAAATTTCTATTGCCACCTATCCTGTATCATCAAAAGAAGCCACAGAATTTGGTTTATTAAAAACTAATGACGAAAATGTAATTACTTCTTTTATAGAAAAACCCGCTGCAGAATTATTACCAAATTGGACTTCTGATGTTGGTGATGAAATGAAAGCTCAAGGTAGAGATTACCTAGCATCAATGGGAATTTATATTTTTAACAGAGATCTTTTGGTTGAGTTAATGAAAACCCCAGATACTAATGATTTTGGGAAAGAAATTATACCACAAGCAATTAACAAACACAAAACATTAAGTTATCAATATGAAGGTTATTGGGAAGATATTGGTAATGTAGATTCTTTCTTTGAAGCCAATTTAGGATTAACAGATAGTGTTCCTCAATTTAATTTATATGGCGAAAAAGGAATTTATACTAGAGCAAGAATTTTACCTACTTCTAAAATTTCTGGTACTATTTTAAATAAAGCTGTAATTGCTGATGGATGTATCATTCAAGCCGAAAAAATTGATAGAGCTGTTATTGGCATTCGTTCTAGAATTGGTAAAAACTCATTAATTTCTAATACTTATATGATGGGTAATGATTTTTATGAATCTTTAGAAGAAGTAGCAAATAACAACATAGAAATTATGATGGGAATTGGAGATAGATGTTACATTCATAACTGTATAATAGACAAAAACTGTAGAATTGGAGACGATGTAAGAATTAATGGCGGAACTCACATAAAAGATACTGAAACAGACACTTATATGGTTAAAGACGGAATTGTTGTTATTAAAAAAGATGCCACAATACCAAAAGGAACCAACATAGGCTAGTCTAAACTTTCTTACATATTTATTATTATAAATTAACCAAATAAATGCAAAATCAAAGTAGAATTGTTGTAGAAAATATTGCTCCACAAATTAACCAAGGAACCGTATTTATAAAACGTGTTGTTAATGAAATTGTAAACGTAACTGCAGATGTTTTAGTAGATGGTCATGACATACTGCAAGCCAGTTTATTATACAAACATCAAAAAGAAAGAAAGTGGTCAGAAATTAGAATGTTACCCACAGAAAATGATGAATATACAGCTAGTTTCAAAACCATAAAACAAGGTTTTTATACTTATAAAGTTGAAGGTTGGGTAGATTATGCTTTAAACTGGCAACATGGTATTGAAAGAAAAATAGACGACTATCAACACGTAAATTCAGAACTTTTAGAAGGAGCAGAATTAATTGCAGAAATTGCTAAAAAAGTGACCAAACAAGAAAAAGAATACTTACAACATCTTGTTACTATTTTTAAAAATCCTGATTGCTATTCAGAAGCAATAAAAGAAGCTATCTCAGAAAAGTTAGCAACCGTTTTTAAAAAATATCCTCAAAAATTTCTAACAGAAACCTCTAAGGAATACCAAGTTTATGTAGATAGAGAAAAAGCTAGATTTAGTACTTGGTACGAATTTTTTCCACGTTCTGCCTCAGAACAAGAAGGCAAACACGGCACTTTTAATGATTGCCACAGATTACTACCAAGAATTGCAAAAATGGGGTTTGACACCTTATACTTCCCTCCTGTTCATCCTATTGGAGAAGTAAACAGAAAAGGTAAAAACAATACAACAGTTGCCCAAGAAGGCGATGTGGGTTCTACTTGGGGAATTGGCTCAAAACACGGTGGCCATAAAGACATTCATCCAGAATTGGGGAATTTAGACGATTTTAAAAACTTAGTTGCCAAAGCAAAAGAATTAGGAATTGAAGTTGCAATGGATTATGCTTTGCAAGCTGCACCAGATCATCCTTGGGTTACCCAACATCCAGATTGGTTTAAATGGAGACCTGACGGAACTGTACAATACGCAGAAAATCCTCCAAAAAAGTACCAAGATATACTTCCAATTTATTGGGAAACAAAAGATTTTAAAAACCTTTGGAAAGAATGTTTAGACACATTATTATATTGGATTGATTGTGGAATTAATGTTTTTAGAGTTGATAATCCGCATACAAAACCTTACTATTTCTGGGGATGGATTATTGCCGAAGTAAAAAAACAACACCCAGATGTGTTATTCTTAGCAGAAGCTTTTACAAGACCAAAAGTAATGCAACAATTGGCAAAACAAGGTTATACACAATCTTACACTTATTTTACTTGGCGAGATTCTAAATATGAATTGATGGAGTATGTGAATGATTTAACGCAAACAAATCAAAAAGAATATATGCGTCCAAATTTTTGGCCAAATACACCAGATATCAATCCGTTTCATTTACAAGGAGCACCTGAAAGCAAATACTTGCAACGTTATGCATTGGCGGCAACTTTAAGTTCTAATATTGGTATTTATGGTCCTGTTTTTGAGCAAATGATAAGTGATCCAATCCCTGGAAAAGAGGAATATTATATGTCAGAAAAGTTTCAACTTTGTCATTACGATTGGTTTAAAGAAAATAAAGTAACTACTTTAATTGCTAGAATTAATACTATTAGAAAAGAAAACGAGTCTTATCAACAAACAAATAATATAAAATTTGTAGAAACAGGAAATGATCAATTAATTGCTTTTTATAAATGGAATGATAATAGAACCAATGAAACCTTAACGGTTATCAGTTTAGATGCATATAACTCTCAAACAGGTTCTGTTCAATTGCCTTTGTATAATTTAAAAATAAATCACGGTCAAAAAATAGAGGTAGAAGATTTAGTAACAAGAAATTGTTACAATTGGTATAATGAATGGAATTATGTAGAATTACACGCTAATTTACCTTTTCATATTTTTAAAATAAACAAATAAAAAAGATGAAAACTGAGTCTAAACCAATGATTTATTCTTCTAAAAACAAATGGGAAAAACTTATTGAAGATAAAGGTTTTGTGAATGTTTTTTTATCAGATATTTTAGAAGAATACATACAAAAGCAACGTTGGTATGGAGGCAAATCTAGTCAATTAAAATACATAGAATTAAGCGAATACTTCAAAATTCAAAAAAATGGCGAAGTCTATTTTGGACTAATTTTAGAAGTAAATTTTATTGAGGCTTTTTATCATCACTATTTTTTACCCATCGCTTTTGTTTCTGATAAAAAGTACACAAAAGATGGCAGAATTCTTCCTCTAAAAGTAAAAAACCAAGAAGGCTATATTATAGATGCTATGCATTTAGAAGCTTTTAGAAAAGTTGTGTACGAAAGAATTAGCGCAGCTTTACCAATAGATAAAACGCCTGTACAATATCATAAATCAGAAGATTTTAGTTTTCCGCCTTATAAATCATCAAGATTTATGGGCGTGGAACAAAGCAATACATCCATTATTTATAATGATGCTTTTATCTTAAAATTTTTTAGAAGAATTTATGCCGATAAAAACCCTGATTATGAAATGAGTCGTTTTTTATCGCATAAAAAAGATTTTAAAAACACGCCTCCTTATTTAGGAAGTATGAATATTATAGATTCTGAAAACACCAATATTACCATTGCATTAATGCAAAAATTAGTTGCTAATAATGGAGATGCTTGGCAGTATTTTTTAGAAGAATTACACACAACTTTTAAATCTATAGATAGTAAAAAAATAAAACTGAAAGACTTACCAGATATTCCAATTTTTGAAAGGAGGAAAATATCTGAATTACCACCTCAAATGGTAGATTGGGTAGGTTTAAATTTATTGAATAAAATAAATTTATTAGCACAAAGAACTGCAGAAATGCATATTACTTTAGGTTCAGAATTCGAAGAAACCACCTTTACTCCCAGTCGTTTTAATGGCGATTATACAGTTTGGCTAAAAAATAGATTAACTTATCAATTTCAAAATAGATTAAACTTAACAGAAAATAATTTGCATAAATTAGAAGGGTATTCTCTAGAGTTGGCAAAAGATTTTTTAAACAAAAAAAACGAAATTAGAAAACGCCTAGTTAATTTTGATTGGACTAAGTTAAAAGGCGAACGTATAAGAATTCATGGAGATTATCATTTAGGACAAATATTAGTACAAGATGATGATTTTTGTATTTTAGATTTCGAAGGAGAACCCGAAAGTACCATTAGAGATCGTAAAGTAAAACAGCCACCTTTAAAAGATGTTGCTGGTTTGTTTAGATCTTTTCATTATGCAATTTATTCAACAATTTTTAGTAACCAAAAAAGCTATTCAAAAACACAAGAAGAACTTTTTGAATATGGCGAATTATTATACAAATATATGGTTGCTGTTTTTTTAGAAACCTATAGAAACATCACCCAAAAAGAAAACCTAAGTATTGGTTATAAAGAAGAAAGAACCTTTATATTGAAGTATTGCTTGTTAGAAAAAGCAATTTACGAGTTAGGTTACGAACTTAACTCAAGACCAAAATGGACAATAATACCTCTAAAAGGTATTGCAAATATTTTGAACTCATAAAACTATGGCGCAAACAAAAGTACACAGTCTTTTTACAGAATTTGACATCAGCCTTTTTCAGGCAGGAAAACATTACCGTCTTTACGAAAAATTTGGTGCTCACATTACAACTTCAGATGGAGAAAAAGGAACCTATTTTGCAGTTTGGGCACCCAGTGCTAAATCCGTTTCTGTAATTGGCGATTTTAATTTTTGGTTAGAAGGAGAACATCATTTAAATGTACGTTGGGATGGAAGCGGAATTTGGGAAGGATTTATACCAAATGTTGGTAAAGGCTGCATTTACAAATACAAAATTAGAAGCTCTAACAACGATATAACTACAGAAAAAGCAGATCCTTTTGCAAGAAGATGTGAACATCCACCAAAAACTGCTTCTGTAGTTTGGGAAGATGATTATGCTTGGAACGATAAAAAATGGATGAAAAACAGAAAGAAAAAAAATGCGTTAGATGCACCTTTTTCTGTATATGAAGTTCATTTAGGTTCTTGGAAAAAACAAATTGAAGAAAATCGTTTTTTAAGCTATAGAGAATTGGCAGATGATTTAGTAAATTATGTTGCAGAAATGAACTTTACCCACGTAGAGTTTATGCCCATTATGGAATATCCTTATGACCCAAGTTGGGGTTATCAATTAACAGGATATTTTGCTCCAACATCGCGTTTTGGAACTCCAGATGAATTTAAATATTTAGTTGATAAATTTCACGAAAAAGGAATTGGCGTTTTATTAGATTGGGTGCCTTCTCATTTTCCTTCAGACGATCATGGATTAGGTTTTTTTGATGGTTCTCATTTATACGAACATCCAGACAGAAGAAAAGGATATCATCAAGATTGGAAAAGTTTAATTTTTAATTACGGAAGAAACGAAATAAAAGCCTTTTTAATTAGTAACGCTATTTTTTGGTTAGACCAATATCATGCAGATGGTTTAAGAGTAGATGCAGTTGCTTCTATGCTATTTTTAGATTATTCTAGAGAAGAAGGACAATGGGAACCTAATGAATTTGGCGGTAGAGAAAACTTAGAAGCAATTAGTTTTATAAAAGAAATGAACGCAGCAGTTTATGAATCTTTCCCAGATGTGCAAACTATTGCAGAAGAATCTACCTCTTTTCCTCAAGTTTCGAGACCAATTTACGATGGTGGTTTAGGTTTTGGTATGAAATGGATGATGGGTTGGATGCATGACACTTTAGATTATTTTGCCAAAGAACCTATCTACAGAAAACATCATCAAAACGAATTGACTTTTAGTTTAAATTACGCTTTTACAGAAAACTTTATGCTACCTCTTTCTCATGATGAAGTAGTGTATGGTAAAAAAGCGATAGTTGATAAAATGCCTGGAGATGAATGGCAAAAGTTTGGAAACTTACGTTTATTATATAGCTTTATGTATACGCATCCTGGAGCAAAATTATTGTTTCAAGGTGGTGAATTCGGACAAACTTCTGAATGGAATTTTAACGGTAGTTTAGATTGGCATTTATTAAATTATGAAGTTCATAAAGGTGCACAAACTTTAGTAAAAGACTTGAATAAATTCTACAAAAAAGAACCAGCTTTGCATCAAAAACAATTCTCTCACGAAGGTTTTGAATGGATTGATTTTGGAGATCATCAAAATTCGGTACTTTCTTATTTCAGAAAAGGAATCAATGAAAAAGACAATATCATTATCGTATTAAACCTAACCCCCATACCTAGAGAAAATTACAGAATTGGATTGCCTAAATCAGGAACTTTAAAAGAAGTTTTTAATAGTGATGCAACAAAATATAATGGCACTGGTAATTTTAAAAACATCAATTTAAAATCAGAACAAAAAAAATGGAATAGTAGAGAAAATTCTGTAGAATTAAATTTACCTCCCTTAAGTATGATTGCTTTTAAATATAAATAAAACAAAACCCTCTTATTTATTTTGATATTTTAATAAAAAAGAGGGTTTCTTTTTTTAAACCTCATAAAAAAAAAAGTCATTTTTAATGACTATAAAAAATCTTATACAATATTTTTAAAAGAAATTATATCACACTAATTTTTAAATAAATAAACAATATTTTTGCGCCTAAAATTGACTAAAACGTTATCGTAAATAACAAAGCTTTAAACTTTGTAAGCTATTAAAATTCACGATTTTTACAAGTCATAAAAAACAACCAAAACAATGATTGTTAATACAGAACTAGAACAAAAAGGAAATTTATTTCCATCAGAAATTGTCAACTATAAAAAAGATGTTGACACTTTATATTTTACAACAAAAAACAATGTTATTTTACAACTTACTGTTGTAAGAGATAGTGTGCTTAGGTTTAGATATTCTACAACGGGTAAATTTGATAAAGATTTTTCTTATGGAATTACAAAATATGCAAGTAGAGGTTATAACTTTTTAGAAGTAGAAGAAGAAGAAACACACTACATCATAAAAACTTCTAAATTAATTTGTAAAGTAGAAAAACAAAGCCTACAAGTAAGTTTATATGATGCAAAAGATTTAAAAATCATCAATCAAGACGAAATTGGTTTTCATTGGGAAGAAAGTTACGAATATGGTGGAGACATTGTAAAAATGAGTAAAGTTTGTCAAAAAGCCGAAAGTTATTACGGTTTAGGAGACAAGCCTGTAGATATTAATTTAAAAGGAAAACGTTTCGAAAATTGGGTAACAGATTCTTATGCTTTTGGCAAAGATACAGACCCTATTTACAAAGCAATTCCTTTTTATACAGCCATTCAAGACGATAAATCTTATGGTATTTTTTTCGATAATACTTTTAAAACTCATTTCGATTTTGCACACGAAAGAAGAAATGTTTCTAGTTTTTGGGCACAAGGTGGAGAAATGAACTACTACTTTATTTATGGCCCAAAAATGGAAGATGTTGTTAAAAACTATACAGATTTAACAGGTAAACCTCAACATTTACCACCTTTATGGGCGTTAGGTTTTCATCAATGTAAATGGAGTTATTACCCAGAAAGTAATGTAAAAGAAGTAACTAAAACTTTTAGAGACTTAAAAATACCTTGCGATGCTATCTATTTAGACATCGATTATATGGATGGCTTCCGTTGTTTTACTTGGGATAAAAACCATTTTCCAGATCCAAAAAGAATGGTAAAAGAACTAGAAGACGATGGCTTTAAAACCGTAGTTATTATAGATCCAGGAATTAAAATCGATTTAGAATACGACGTTTTTAAAGAAGCTTTAGACAAAGATTATTTTTGTAAACGCGCAGACGGACCTTATATGAAAGGTAAAGTTTGGCCAGGAGAATGTTATTTTCCAGACTTTACAAAACCAGAAGTAAGAACTTGGTGGGAAGGTTTGTTTAAAGAATTAATAGAAGATATTGGTGTTAAAGGTGTTTGGAATGATATGAACGAACCAGCAGTTATGGATGTTCCTAACAAATCTTTTCCAAATGATGTACGTCATGATTTCGATGGCAATCCTTGTTCGCATAGAAAAGCGCACAATGTTTATGGAATGCAAATGGCACGTGCCACTTATCACGGATTAAAAAAATACTCTTATCCAAAGCGTCCTTTTGTAATTACTAGAGCAGCATATTCTGGCACACAACGTTACACATCTACTTGGATGGGAGATAATGTTGCAACTTGGGAACATTTAGCAATTGCAAACAATCAAGCACAAAGAATGGCTATGTCTGGTTTTTCTTTTGCAGGTAGTGATATAGGTGGGTTTGCAGAGCAACCACAAGGAGAGTTATTTGCACGTTGGATTCAGTTAGGAATTTTCCATACATTTTGTAGAGTACATTCTTCTGGAGATCATGGAGATCAAGAACCTTGGGTTTTTGGTGATGAAATTACTGATATCGTTCGTAAGTTCATCGAAATTAGATATCAACTTTTACCTTATTTATATACTGCTTTTTGGAACTATATCACAAAAGGAACTCCTATTTTAAAATCCTTAGTATTATTTGACCAAGAAGATTCTGGTACGCATTATAGAAGTGATGAGTTTATTTATGGCGAAAATATTTTAGTTTGCCCAATAATAGAACCAAATGCCAAAGGAAGAAGAATGTACATACCAAGAGGTAAATGGTATAATTTCTGGACAGATGAAGTAATAGAAGGTGGTAAAGAAATGTGGGTAGATGCAGATATAGACAGTATGCCAATCTTTATTAAAGAAGGCGCAGTAATCCCAAAATATCCTGTTCAGCAATATGTTGGTGAAAAGAAAATGGATAAAATTACCTTAGACGTTTATTATAAAGAAGGGAAAGAAAAATCTCAATTATTTGATGATGCGCATGATGGATATGATTATAAGAAAGGAAGATATAGTTTACGAACTTTTAAAGTAACAGGTAAAAAACAAGAATTTATTTTACAACAACATAAAGAAGGCTTGTTTGATGCAGCATATCAGAAATTTAATATTGTTTTTCACAATTTACCATTTACAATTACTTCTATTCAATTAGATAACGTAGAAATTTCTTTAGAAGATGTTAAAAACGGAGGAACTCAATCTATACTAATAGATAAAGAGTTTACAGAACTTCATTTATTTGGAAAATAGAATAAAAATCTAACGGTTTTCCGTGAGTCTTCTCACGGTTTTCCGTGAAGAGAAAAAAACCCCATAAATGGGTATTGTGAGTAATATTTTACTGCTATATATTTGTAACAGAATTATTTCTTACCCCAAGAATAAGATGTTTAAGATTTCTTAAATATTTGTTTAACGTAAAAAGCGATTAATAGGTTCCCCTAAACTTTAATCGCTTTTTTTTATACTTAAAAAAGAAATAAAAAAAACTCAAAATGTACATTTTGAGTTTTTAGTTTATAGTATTTAAAATCTAAAATCCGTCTCCTAATTCTTTAAGTTTCTCTGTGTTTTCAGCTAACATTAATTCATCAATAATTTTTTGAATATCGCCATTCACAATATTAGATAAATCGTACAAGGTTAAACCAATTCTATGATCTGTTACACGTCCTTGCGGATAATTATAAGTTCTAATTTTAGCACTTCTATCTCCAGAAGAAACCATAGAACCACGTTTTAAAGCATCTTCTGCTTGTTTTTTGGCTAGCTCCATATCATACAAACGAGAACGTAAAACTTTAAACGCTTTTTCTTTGTTTTTATGTTGACTTTTTTGGTCTTGACATTGTGCAACCAAACCAGTTGGAATGTGTGTTAAACGCACTGCAGAATAGGTTGTATTTACAGATTGACCTCCAGGACCAGAAGAACAGAAAAAATCGATACGAACATCTTTTGGATTAATCTCAACATCAAATTCTTCTGCTTCTGGAAAAACCATACAAGTTGCAGCAGAAGTATGCACACGCCCTTGGGTTTCTGTTTGTGGTACTCTTTGCACACGATGAACACCTGCTTCAAACTTTAATGTTCCGTAAACATCATTACCTGAAACCTCAAACTGAATTTCTTTAAAACCACCATTGGTACCTTCAGAATAATCTACTGTAGATACTTTCCATCCTTTAGACTCACAATATTTTGTATACATTCTAAACAAATCTCCAGCAAAAATACTGGCTTCATCTCCACCTGTTCCTGCACGTAATTCTACCACTGCATTTTTAGAATCTTCAGGATCTTTGGGTATTAGCAAAAACTTAATTTCTTCTTCTAATTCAGGAATTCTATTGTTAGCTTCATCCATTTCCAACTTCGCCATTTCAACCATTTCTGCATCAGAACCATCAGCAATAATTTCTTTGGCTTCGTCAATATTGTTTAATAAAGATTGGTATTCTTTACCTTTTTTTACAACATCACCTAAATCTTTATACTCTTTACTTAATTGCGCGTAACGTTTTTGATCCATAATGATTTCTGGCTGAATAATTAAATCAGAAACCTCATCATAACGCTGCTTTACAATTCTTAATTTATCTAACATTTGCTATCTTTTCTTGGATTGCGAATTTACAATTTTTATAGGTATATTTGGAGAAAGCAAACTTTTTTTTATGAAACCTGTATTCTTTTCTTTTTGTTTTCTGTTGATGTTTTCTTGTAAGAATCAAATTAAAAAACAGAAAAAACCATCTTTTTTAATTGGAAATTGGATGCGTACAAATGATAAAAAAGGAAATACAACTTATGAAAACTGGAAATCAGATTTTACAGGAATTGGATTTACACTAAAAAATAAAGACACAATATTTAAAGAAATATTGAGTATAATTTCTATAAATGACACGCTTTTTTTAATGGTTGAAAGCGTAAATGAAAATCCAACTTTGTTTAAATTTACCTCAGAAACGGATACTTCTTTTGTTTGTGAAAATCCTAAAAATGAATTTCCTAAAAAAATTACATATTATAAAGAACAAAATTTATTAAAAGCAGAAGTTTCTGCAAACAGTTTTAAAATTGATTTTATTTTTAAGAGAAATTAATTCATCAACCATTAAAAATAGGTATAAACACCTATTTTATTTTTTACAGTAGTTTTATAACTTTGTAACATCATTTTTTGAAATTATTATCTGACTTATTAGCAATTAGTTGTGATAGAAAAAGTAGAAGTTAAAAGCCCTATTTCTAAAAGAAATGGGGCTTTTTATTTTACATTTTTTTATGTAAAATTATTTTTAACTATTCATTAAAAACCAAAATTATTATCTATACAAGTACCAGGAATAGGTTTTTCAATACACCTTTGCCCTCCATTTCCATCACTAAAACATTCCGTTTTAGTTTTGCATGTACTTTCTCGCTCACAAGAAATAATAAATACAGCCAAAATTAAAAGTTTTAAAGTTCTATTTTTCATATTTTTTTATCTAATCAATTTCTTATATTTAATACGTTTTGGCATTAAATCTCCTCCTAAACGTTTCTTTTTATTTTCTTCGTAATCTGAGAAAGAACCTTCAAAGAAATACACTTGAGAATCTCCTTCAAAAGCTAAAATATGTGTACAAATTCTGTCTAAAAACCATCTATCATGACTAATTACTACAGCACAACCTGCAAAGTTTTCTAAACCTTCTTCTAATGCTCTTAGTGTATTTACATCTAAGTCGTTTGTTGGTTCATCTAACAATAACACATTTCCTTCTTCTTTTAAAGTCATTGCTAAATGCAAGCGGTTTCTTTCTCCACCAGAAAGTGTGTTTACTTTTTTATTCTGCTCGCTTCCAGAAAAATTAAAACGACTTAAGTAAGCTCTAGAATTTACTTGCTTACCTCCCATCATTACTAAATCTTGCCCATCAGAAAAGTTTTCCCAAATTGTTTTATCTGGATTTATATCTGAATGCGCTTGATCTACATAAGCAATCTTTGCAGTTTCTCCAACTTTAAAAGTACCTTTATCAGGAGTTTCTTCTCCCATAATCATTTTAAAAATCGTGGTTTTTCCTGCTCCATTAGGACCAATAATTCCTACAATACCAGCTTGCGGAAGATTAAAAGCTAAATCTTCATATAATAATTTATCATCAAAAGCTTTAGAAACAGCTGTAGCTTCAATAACATTAGTTCCTAAACGTGGTCCATTAGGAATGTAGATTTCTAATTTCTCATCAACTTGTTTTTGGTCTTGACTCATTAACTTGTCATAGTTTTTCAAACGTGCTTTTTGTTTGGTTTGACGACCTTTTGCTCCTTGACGAACCCATTCTAACTCACGTTCTAAAGTCTTTTGACGCTTAGAAGCAGTTTTACTTTCTTGAGCCATTCTCTTTGATTTTTGATCTAACCAAGAAGAGTAATTTCCTTTCCAAGGGATTCCTTCTCCTCTATCTAATTCTAAAATCCAACCTGCAACATTATCTAAGAAATATCTATCGTGCGTAACTGCAATAACAGTTCCTTTATATTGTGCTAAATGATGTTCTAACCAATGTACAGATTCTGCATCTAAATGGTTTGTTGGCTCATCTAACAATAAAATTTCTGGCTCTTGTAACAACAATCTACATAAGGCTACACGTCTTTTTTCTCCACCAGATAAAACTCCGATTTTCTTATCAGAATCTGGAGTTCTTAGAGCATCCATTGCAATTTCTAATTTGGTGTCTAATTCCCAAGCATTGGCAGCATCAATTTTGTCTTGTAATTCTGCCTGTTGGTTCATTAGTTTTTCCATCTTATCTGCATCAGAATAGACTTCTTCTAAACCAAATAGTTCATTTATTTTGTTGTATTCGTCTAGAATTGCAACTGTTTCTGCAACACCTTCTCTAACAACTTCAATCACTGTTTTTTCTGGATCTAATTGCGGTTCTTGTTCTAAATATCCAACTTTATAACCAGGAGAAAAAGTAACATCGCCTTGAAAATTCTTTTCTACCCCAGCTATAATTTTTAATAAAGTTGATTTTCCTGATCCATTTAAACCCAAAATACCAATTTTTGCTCCGTAAAAGAAGCTTAAATAAATATCTTTTAAAACTTGTTTTCCTGTTGATTGATAGGTTTTAGAAACCTTATTCATCGAAAAGATGACTTTCTTATCGTCTGACATTTTCTCTTATTTTTTATAAAATTTAAACTGCTACTTAAAATTGTAGCCTTTTTTTAAACTCTTCCTTTTAGAGCATTAAAAACCCATGCAATCGCAAAAAAACCAACGCCAACAGCCGCAAAACCCCAGCCCGCAACTTCATCATACCTAAAAGCTCCTAAAGCAATTAAACCTAATCCTACTAAAATCATTATTAAAGTTGCCCACGCAAGCACCGTATTTTTGTTCATTCCCATAATAAATTCGTTTTAAAGAAATATACCTTATTTCTTTATGAAACATAGCCAACAAATATCGGAATAAATATTTATTTTTATACAAGATTAAAATATTTCTCTTTTTTATAAATCTAATTCCTAAAAAATAATTTTGTGGTATATTTATAAATCAAATTTTTTATTATGAGTTTTAGAATAGAAGAAGATTTATTAGGAGAATTAGAGATTAGTAATGATGTTTTGTATGGAATTCATACACAAAGAGCTATTAATAATTTTAAAATTTCGAATACAAAAATTGGAGATTACCCAATGTTTATAAAAGCTTTGGTTGTTACTAAAAAAGCTTGTGCTTTAGCAAATAAAGAAATTGGTTCTATCTCTTCAGAAAAAGCAGATTTAATAATTTCGGCTTGCAATTTAATAATGGAAAACCTTAAAAATTACACCAAAGATTTTCCTTCGGATGTTTTTCAAGGTGGTGCAGGAACTTCAGTTAATATGAATACAAATGAAGTTATTGCTAATGTTGCTTTAGAAATTGGAGGTAAATCTAAAGGCGATTATGATTTTTTAAACCCAAATGATCACGTAAATAAATCTCAATCTACAAACGATGCTTACCCAACTGGTTTTAGAGTTGCCATTTACTTTTATATGAATATTTTAATAAAAAAACTAAATTCTTTAATTATTGAATTTGAGAAAAAAGGCGATGAATTTAAGAATGTTTTAAAAATGGGAAGAACTCAATTGCAAGATGCTGTACCTATGTCTTTGGGTGATGAATTTAATGCTTGGGCAACTAATTTAAGAGAAGAAATTAAAAGTTTACAAACTGCTAGAAATCTAATTTTAGAGTTAAATCTTGGAGGTACAGCAATAGGTACAGGAGTAAATGCGCCTAAAGATTTTTCTGAAAAAGCGATTAATCATTTAAAAAAATTAACAAAAACTGATTTTGTAAAAGCAGAAAACTTAATAGAAGCAACTTCAGATTGTGGTGCTTATGTAATGATTTCTGGCGCTTTAAAAAGAGCCTCTGTAAAACTATCAAAAATTTGCAATGATTTACGACTACTTTCTTCTGGCCCTAGATGTGGATTTAACGAAATTAATCTTCCTGAAATGCAAGCAGGATCTTCTATTATGCCTGCAAAAGTGAATCCTGTAATTCCTGAAGTTGTAAACCAAGTTTGTTATAAAATTTTAGGAAACGATGTTACTGTTTCTTTTGCTGCTGAAGCTGGGCAATTACAACTAAATGTTATGGAACCCGTAATTGCACAATGCATTTTTGAATCTATAGAATTACTCTCTAATGCTTGTATTACTCTAGGAGAAAAATGTATTAAAGACATTACTGCAAATGCTGAACACACCAAAAATATGGTACTAAATTCAGTAGGAATTATTACTTTTCTAAATCCATATATTGGTCATCATATGGGAGATTTAATTGGTAAAGAAGCCATAAAAACAGGTAAGTCAATAAAAGAACTTGTACTTGAAAAAAAGTTATTATCAGAAGCGCAACTCAACCAAATTTTAAGTGAAGAAAACTTAATGCATCCAATATATAAAGCAACTTTATATAAAAACAAACTATAATTTAGCGGCTAATCTTGCTCCTTGATTAATTGCTCTTTTTGCATCTAATTCACTTGCAAAATCTGCGCCACCAATTACGTGAACATTTTTACCCAAGTCTAATAATGGCTGATATAATTCCTTGAAAGGAACTTGACCTGCACAGATAATTACGTTATCAACCTCTAAAACCTTTTGCTGTTCATTCTGCGTATAATGCAAACCTTGGTCATCAATTTTATGATAAGAAACCTTACCAATAAATTGTACTTTTTTCTTTTTTAAAGTGGATCTATGAATCCAGCCTGTAGTTTTACCAAGATTTCCACCAAATTTTCCTTTACTTCTTTTAAACATAAAAATTTCTCTTGATGAAGCTTCAAATTCTGGTTTAACTCCTTCAATTCCTGCTCTGGCTTCAAGTGTTTTATCAATTCCCCATTCGTTTAACCAAGCATCAATATTTTGTGATGTAGATGCTCCTTTATGTGATAAATATTCTGATACATCAAAACCAATTCCTCCAGCTCCAATCACAGCAACTCTTTTACCCACTGTTTTTTTATGTTTTAAAACATCAATATAACTTAGAACTTTTTGATGATTAATGCCTTCTATTTTTAATGCTCTTGGTTTAATTCCTGTGGCAATGACAATTTCGTCAAAATCTGAATCTTTTAAATCATCAACAGCAACTTTAGTATTTAGTTTTAAATTTACATTATGGATTTCAATTTGTTTCTTAAAATAACGAATGGTTTCATAAAATTCTTCTTTTCCAGGAATTTGTTTTGCCATATTAAATTGACCACCAATTTCTGAGGCTGCATCAAACAAAGTAACCATATGACCTCTTTGGGCTGCAATTGTAGCTGCTGCTAAACCTGCTGGTCCTGCACCAATTACCGCAACTTTTTTCTTATTATCTGCAAGATTATAATTCAATTCTGTTTCATGACAAGCTCTCGGATTTACCAAACAACTGGCTACTTTTTGCTGAAAAACGTGATCTAAACAAGCCTGATTACAACCAATACACGTATTAATTTCATCGCTTTTATTTGCTTTTGCTTTATGTACCCATTCTGGATCTGCTAAAAAAGGACGTGCCATAGAAATCATATCTGCGTCTCCTGCTGCCAAAATTTTTTCAGCAGTTTCTGGCATATTTATTCTGTTAGAAGTAATTAACGGAATTGAGATTTCTTCTTTCATTTTTTTAGTAACCCAAGTAAATGCTGCTCTTGGAACTGAAGTTGCAATGGTTGGTATTCTAGCTTCATGCCAACCAATTCCGGTATTAATAATAGTTGCTCCTGCTTTTTCAATTTCTTTTCCAAGTTGAACAACTTCTTGCCAAGAACTTCCGTTTTCTACCAAATCTAACATTGATAATCTGTAAATAATGATAAATTCTTTACCTACAGCTGCTCTAGTTTGTTTTACCAATTCTATGGGTAAACGCATCCTGTTTTTATAATCTCCGCCCCAAGAATCTGTTCTTTTATTGGTTCTTTTTACAATAAATTGATTGATTAAATAGCCTTCTGAACCCATAATTTCTACTCCATCATAACCTGCAACTTTAGATAATTTTGCAGAATTTACAAAATCGCGAATGGTTCTGTTAATTCCAGATTCTGTTAATTTAAAAGGTTTAAAAGGTGTAATTGGCGATTTTATTTTAGAGGGAGCTACATTAAAAGGATGATATCCATAACGACCTGCGTGTAAAATTTGCATACAAATTTTACCTCCTTCTTTATGAACTGCTGTTGTTATTTTTTGATGATGTTTTGCGTGTTTTTTGGTAGACATTCTTGCAGAAAAAGGAGCTGTCCAACCTTGTATGTTTGGTGCAATACCTCCAGTAACAATAAGACCTACCCCTCCTTTTGCTCTTTCTGCGTAATAGGCTGCAATACGTTCTATTCCGTTTTTTTCTTCTTCTAAACCTGTATGCATAGAACCCATAAGAATTCTATTTTTTAAAGTTGTAAAACCTAAATCTAAAGGTTCAAAAATGTGTTTGTATTTCATTTGTCTTGGAATTAAATTTATTATGCACGCATAACACTTTGCAAGATACAATTTTTTAGAAAATAAAAAGTTCTGACATTAAAAAACATCAGAACTTTATTATTACATAAACTTATAAACTATTCCAATAACTTTAAATCATCTAGTTTATAAACCACAAAATATTCTTCATCAGAATCATCAAAGATTTCTGTATAATATATTTCAAAAAATTTATTTTTAAACTCACTTGTTTTTAAATCGTAAACATCTAATATTCTTTTATTAACTTGTTCAAAATCAATTATATCATTATTTTCTAATTGAAATGTAGCATATCCTTCTAAATACCCAATAAACATCCCATTTGCTGAAAGAGATTGTTTTGCGTTGTAATAATTCATTGTATTTAATGTTTAAATTTCATTATCTATTTCATCAAAAGAAGAAGCATCTTCAAAAGACTCTTCGTCATCTATATAATCTTCCATAGTTCTTTCTAACTGATTACTTATTTTTACTAAATAAATAGTATCATCAGTTCTAACCTCAACAGCTTTAACGGTTTCTCCTTTCGTATTTTGAAAAGAAATAATATCGTTATAACCATAACCATCAGGATATTTTTCTACTAATAAATCTAAAATATTAGTAGTCAGTTTTGAGTAATCTACTATAACTCTTTTCATAATTTACATATTTAATAGGTAAGCAAATATTAATGGTGCAACAATGGTTGCATCACTCTCTATAATAAATTTTGGAGTGTCTATATCTAATTTTCCCCAAGTAATTTTCTCATTAGGTACTGCTCCAGAATAGGAACCATAACTTGTTGTAGAGTCTGAAATTTGACAGAAATAACTCCAAAAAGGTGTGTCTTCTCTTTCTAAATCTTGATACAACATTGGTACTACACAAATAGGAAAATCTCCTGCAATACCACCGCCAATTTGAAAGAAACCTATTCCATCTTTAGAATTATCAGTGTACCAATCTGCTAAAAATGTCATATATTCTATTCCTGATTTCATAATTGATGCCTTCAATTCACCTTTCAAAACATAGGATGCGAAAATATTTCCCATAGTAGAATCTTCCCAACCAGGAACAACCATTGGTAAGTTTTTTTGAGCTGCTGCGTACATCCAAGAATCTTTGACATCTATCTCGTAGTAATCTTCTAAAACACCTGACAATAGTAACTTATACATAAATTCATGCGGGAAAAATCGTTCTCCATCATCTTCTGCGTCTTTCCAAATTTTGAAAATGTGTTTTTGTAAACGTCTAAAAGCTTCATCTTCTGGAATACAGGTATCTGTAACTCTATTTAATCCTTTCAAAAGTAAATCCCATTCATCTTGGGGTGTTAAATCACGGTAATTTGGTACACGTTTGTAATGAGAATGAGCTACCAAATTCATAATGTCTTCTTCAAGATTTGCGCCTGTACACGAAATAATATGCACTTTATCTTGACGAATTATTTCTGCAAAAATTTTACCTATTTCTGCTGTACTCATTGCTCCAGCTAAAGAAACCAACATTTTAGAACCTTGTTCTAATTGCGCTTCATAACCTTTTGCAGCATCTACTAGTGAGGCTGCATTAAAGTGCAAAAAGTACTTTTCTAAAAATTCAGAAATGGGTTGTTTATTCATATTCATCATAGTCTTTAAATTTTGAAAGTTCATTAAATGGTGAATTTGTATTATCTGAATAGTCTTCTTCATCCTCCATTTCTGAAGAAAACTTATAGCTTAGCATTTTGTAATACAGTTTTGCGGCTAAAAAATCGGATGATTTTTCTTGCGGATTTGGACACAATTCAACTATATCAAAACCAACCACATTACGTTCTGTAAATACTTTTTTTAAAAATTCTAAAGTTTCGTAATAAAACAAACCTCCTGGTTCTGGAGTTCCTGTACTTGATAGAATTGACGGATCTAAAGCGTCTAAATCAAAAGTAATAAAAACATTGCCTGTTAATTGATCAATTACATCATCCATCCAATATTCATTTACTGCCATATCGTGCGCAAAAAAAACTTTATATTTATTTATTACACGTGTTTCTGAAATGTCCATACTTCTAATACCTACTTGTACTAAATTGGTATTTTCATTTGCTTCATATACGGCACAAGCATGATTACAAGTAGAACCTTCATATTCTTTTCGCAAATCTGTATGTGCATCAATATGCAAAACAGTTAGGTTATTAAAACACTCGTTAAACGCTCTAATAGTTCCGATAGAAATAGAATGTTCACCTCCAAAAATGGTTACAAACTTATTTTTATTTATGTATTTTTTTACTTTAGAATGTACCGCTTCTACCATTTTTTCTGGCGAAGTATTTTCTGTGATTGCTTGTGTTAAAAAAACACCTTCTTTATAGACTTCGCTATCGGTTTCTATATCGTAGAGTTCCATATTTTCTGAAGCATTTAAAAAAGCTTCTGGACCTTTGTCTGCTCCTTTTTGCCATGTACTTGTACCATCATAAGGTACAGGAATTAATACCACTTTGGCTGTTTCTAATTTTGCGTATTGTTCAGGAATTCCTGCGTATGTTTTTTTATTTTCCATATCCTAAAATTGAAAGTAATTCTTCTTTTTTTTGTTGCTCTTTAAATAATTTGGTTGTTATTTTTCCGTTCTTGCTTTTGCTTATTAAAACGTGTTTTGGATGTGGAATTAAACAATGTTGCAAGCCACCAAAACCGCCTATAGTTTCTTGATAAGCACCCGTATTAAAAAAGCCGATATAAAGTGGTTTTTCTTTTTCGTAAATGGGTAAATAAATTGCATTTGTGTGTTGTTCTGAGTTGTAATAATCATCACTATCACAAGTTAAACCACCTAATAAAACACGCTCATATTGCTTGTTCCATTTGTTTACAGGAAGCATTATAAATCTTTTATTAATTGCCCAAGTATCTGGTAGTGTGGTAATAAATGAAGAGTTAATCATATTCCACCTTTCTCTGTCGTTTTGTTTTTTTTGATACAAAACTTCATAAATTGCACCACCAGCTTCACCTACTGTAAAACTACCAAACTCTGTAAAAATATCTGGCACATCTACTTCTGCTTCATCGCAAGCTTCTTTAATTTGATTGATAATTTCATCAATCATATATTGATAATCATACTCAAAAGCCAATGAGTTTTTTATAGGAAATCCACCACCAATATTTAAACTATCTAATGTTGGACACACCTTTTTAAGTTTGATGTAAACGCTCATACATTTTAACAACTCATTCCAATAATATGCATTGTCTTTAATACCTGTATTAATAAAAAAATGAAGCATTTTTAACTCTACTTTAGGGTTTTCTGCAATTTCACGTTCGTAAAAAGAAACAATGTTTTTGTAACCAATTCCGAGACGAGAAGTATAAAATTCAAATTTTGGTTCTTCTTCAGAAGCAATTCTAATACCTACTTTAAATTTGCTTTTGGTTTGATCTAAAATTAAATCTAACTCTTCAAAATTATCAATTATCGGAATGCAGTTTGTATGTCCGCCATCTATTAAGCTTACAATATTTTCAATATATTTTTCGCGTTTAAATCCGTTGCATAAAACATAAGCTTTGTCATTTAATTTCCCCTCTTTTTTGAGGCTTTTAACGATATCAATATCAAAAGCAGAAGAAGTTTCTATATGAATATTGTTTTTTAAAGCTTCTTCTAAAATATATTTAAAGTGTGAGCTTTTTGTGCAATACGAATAATGATAACTTCCTTTATAGTTATGCTTTTTAATGGCATAATTAAACCAATATTTAGCACGATTAATATTATCGGAAATTTTAGGTAAATAAGTAAATTTTAATGGCGTACCATATTGTTCAACCAATTGATTCAAATCTATATTATGAAACAAAAGGTTGCCATTTTCTGTATGAAATTCCTCTTGTGGAAAATCAAAAGTTTGTTCTATTAAATCTTTGTATTTAGTATTCATTTTAATTTCAATAAAAATTATAAACAAAAACCTGAATGCTATCTTATAGCAAAGTTTTGAATAACCCTAATTGAAAATGAAAACTAAACGCGTAGCTCTAAAAACACACCTCTAAGTCTGAGGTTTTGTAATTGATTTAATAGTAAGTTGGAAGAAACCATAATTTTTTCGTTGTGTTTCTTAAACACACTACAACTTTTTATCTTCCAAAAAAAGTTGGATACGAAATAAGCAAAACTTAACATTTAACCTATCATAGATAAATCAAATGTAAACTTTTTTTAATACAAAAAAGTAAGATTACTAAAATTCAAAAAAAAAAATTAAATACTGTATTCTTTTTTTATTGACAAAAAGAAGGTTGTCTAAAAAGTATTAAAACTTGTCATTTCGATTGCAATTAGAAATATTATTTTATTTAAAATCAATATTTTAGATTTTTAGACTCCGCTCAAAATGACATCTAAACTTACTTTTTAGACAGCCTTTTTAAGTTAAAATTAATATAAATATCCCATTTTACCTTGTTGATAATCTCTCATTGCTTCTAAAATTTCTGTTTGCGTATTCATCACATAAGGTCCGTATTGAGTAATTTTCTCTTTAATTGGTACGCCAGACAAAATTAATAGTGTGCTATTTTCTTTGGCTTTAAATTGTATGGTATTTCCATCTTGATTAAAAGTTATCATTTGATTATTTTCTTTTTTCAAAATTTCAGTTCCGTTTACAATAGCTTTTCCTTCCAATAAATAAATTAGCGATTGATGATACGCTGGAATTTTAATTTCCATTTTTCCGTTTTCTTGAGCATTTGCTGTAAAAACATTGACCTCTGTTTGGGTTTTAATCAATCCTGTTTTTTCTAATTGATTGCCTGCAATAATGTTTAATTGCACTTTTTTATCATCAGAAAATATTTTAGGAATCTGCTTTTTTTCTAAATGCTGATAATTAGGTGTCATCATTTTATTTTTTGCAGGTAAGTTTAACCACAGCTGGATTCCTTCTAAATCTCCACCTTTTTTTACAAACTCTTTTGTGGGTCCTTCTGAATGAATAATTCCGCTACCAGCAGTCGTCCATTGTACATCTCCTGCTTTTACAATCATTTCATTTCCTAAAGAATCTCTATGCAACTGTTCGCCTTTAAAAAGCAAAGTTATGGGTTCAAAACCTCTGTGTGGGTGTGGACCTAAATCGAACGGATTATTGAATTCTGAAATTGCATAAGGCCCATAATGGTGCAATAATAAAAATGGATCTACATTTTCTATTCCTTCTGTTGGTAGTGGTTGACGCAATTTTATGGCTCCCATATTTACTATTGGACTTGTAACTTTATGTTGTATTGATTTTAAAGTTTTCATCATTTTTTAGGATTTGTTTTCGATATAATTCCGATAAAAAAATCAGAATCACTAGAATAGAAATGTATAATTATTTGCAATTTATTTTCCAAGGAAAATATTTTTTTAAATTTTTTTCTATCTAATTTTATCTAAAAGGTTGCTTAAAATATTAGCTTCATCATCTGTAATATTATTTAAAAAAGATACGTTTTTGTTTTCATCTATGGTTGATAAAAGTTCTAAACCTTGGTTGGTAATTTTTACATACACCACTCTTCTGTCGTGTTCACAACGTTCTCTTTCAATCAGATTTTTATCACATAATTTGTCCATTAAACGCGTGGCATTAGGAGCTCTTTCAATCATTCTATCTTTTACAACCTGAACTTTTACCCTGTCTTTTGCTCCACGTAAAATTCTTAAAATATTAAACTGTTGAGGCGAAATTCCGTAAGGTTTAAAAAACTCATTCTCTTTGCTATTTAACCAATTAGAAGTGTATTTAATATTGATTAAAGCCTTTACCTTATTGTTTACAAATTTTGATTTAATATCTTTTGAGATATCTCCCATTATTTAGTTTTTAGTTTTTAGTTTTTAGTTTTCTTAAAATTTATTTTTATTGATTTAGAAAAATCTCGAACTTGTTTGCTTGTTCTTTTAAAGATGCCAACAAATCTTCGTTTACAACTTTACCATCAACAAAATTATCATAGAAATTTGGTAAAGAAAAATCTGCAACTATGTTACCTCCCATATGCGGAAATCCGTTTTTTGCTATTGATAAAACAGAAGCTCCTCCTCTACCTCCAGGCGATGTTGCCATTAAAAGCATAGGAATATTTTTCCAAAGTTTTGGTTCTATTCTAGAAGACCAATCGTATATATTTTTAAACGCTGCAGAAAAGTTTCCATTATGTTCTGCTAACGATAAAATAATTCCGTCTGATTGATGAATAGTTTTTAGAAACTCTGAAGCTTTTTTAGGAATTCCGTTTTTAGTTTCTTCATCTATGCCATAAATAGGAACTTGAAAATCATTTAAATCTAAAACCTTAATTGCTACATTTTCTATTAAACTTGATGCAAAAATTGCTAATTTTTTATTGATTGATTTGTTACTGTTACTACCTGCAAATGCTATTATTTTTTTCATCATTTTAAAATTGTTTAATTGTGTAATTGTAAAAGCCGACTGTTAAACTGCCTACTGAATACTACTTTCTATTTCTGTTTCTCCTTTTACCATTTTTGCAACAGGACATTTACCTGCAATAACTAACAATCTTTTTCTTTGATTTTCTGTAATTTCTTTTTCAAAAGAAATTTCTTCTCTTAAATAAGAACCATTTTCATCTTTAATTTGTGAAACATTAACCGTTATTTTGCCTACATCCCAACCTTTTCTTTCTGCATACATTCTTAAAGTTATAGAAACACACCCACCAATTGCTGTTAGCAAATACTCTACTGGAGTTGGAGCATTATCATCTCCTCCCAAAGAAATTGGCTCATCTAAAACTGCAAAATGATTTCTCATTTTAGCTTCTGATAAATAATTTTTGTTTGTTAAAGTTACTGTAGATTGCGCATTATTAGCCATTGTTAATTTTATTGTAAGTAATGTATGAAGTAATTAAAAGCATCATTGCTATTAAGGCTCCCCATTGATCTCCATCACCAATCATTATATGGGCAAAAAAAGCAAAAATAAATGCAAAGAAATACCCTGCATACGCCCATTCTTTTATTGTTTTATTTGCAAGAAACCAAATAGCAACCAAACCTAATAATTTTGCAACTGCATAAGGATAAATAATATAAGTTGGATATCCAAAACTTGTAAATAATTTTGCTACTTCTGCGTGATTGAAAAAATACATTCCCGCTGAAAAAAGCATTAATAAAGTTAATAAACCTGTAGAAATGTAGTATATAATTTTTGTTGTTTTCATTTTAAGTATTTTTTTAATTCTTGACAAAGTTACAACAAATAAATTTAATTACCAAGGGAAATAAACCCAGGGAAATAATGTGTGCTAATTTTAAAATTGAAATACATTTGCTTTAATTCTCTTAATTAGCAAGTAAGTTTAGCCACGATTGAAATGGCATCCTTTTTTTGTTTTTCACAAAAAAAGATATAATGGAAAGCGTGAAAAAGCTTCTAAAAGATCAAAGTGTGATACTGAAATATGTTCAGCACAAGCTACTGATTCTTTTTAATAGAATCTATTTGTTTTTGTAAACGCTCTATTTGCTTTAAATTTCTTTGCTGTTTAGAAATGAGCTTGATAGAATCTAAAATTTGACGATTGGTTTCTAAAATAGTTTTTTCCTTTTCGAAATAAATATTTTGTTTTTCGCTAGTTCTCCAAGCTTCATTTAACTGTTTGTAAACTTCTTCGTTCCAGGTACTTGGGTGTTTTGCATCAATCCAAACTACATCTCTGTATTCGCTGTCAATTAAAGCTAAATCTGGCGTTGCAGAACCATCGAACTGTGCATTTTCTTTTTTAATTGCCGAAATTGTACTCAAGAAAAACATACGTTTTCTACCCGCAATATTTTTGATATAAGGCCTAAATTCTACAGGTTTGTTTACAGACCAATCATATTCTTTACGAGATTCTATCACTTTTAAAGGCATTGCAGAAACACCAGCATAACCTTCTTTTTTTGCTGCGTGATCGTAATAATACAACGTATCTGTACCGTCTGCAGGAATAAAAACGCTGAAGGTTAAACTGGTTCTTTCATCGCCAACGGGTTCTAAACCAAACCAATGATACAAACCACTGTATGCTTTTATTTTTGAATCTGAAAAATCGAAATCGGTTACAAATGGTTGCTGATTTTGATCGTCTGGTAAATCTGGAATTTTAACAGCGGTTTTCATATTCCAAGGTAAAGGATCTGAAAAACCTGCCAAAAACTTTAAACTTTCTGCTTGTAAACGCGATACTTTTTCTGACAATGTATTTTGCTTGGTTAGGTATTGGTGATTTTTCATTTCTTCAGGAGCAATGTAGGTTCCTTTTCCTATGGTAATTCTTTCTAAATAATCTTTAAAAGTATGTTCTCCGTTTTCTATGACCATAACTCCGCCAAAAGTTGGATATGGAAAAAAGAAACCTCTCCATTTAATTAAGCTCACCACTTCTACCCAAGCACCTTTATCATTTTTCATATAATAGGTGTCACTGGGTTCGTAATTAAATAACATCCAAGGGTTTAAACGCTGAACAACAGCATTATACGTGTTTCTACTAAACTTTAAAGATTCTCCAATAGAAAATGTAACCGGAATTCTATTCTCGCTAGAAAAACGTGGAAAAGGAGTTGTGCTTGACACCGAAAAAACTTCTTCTGTATTGTCTTTTATTCCTTGCCAAACATATTTTTCTGTTGGCTGAATTGCCATTGTCCATTGATTATTGCCATCTACTCTCACCAAATGCGGTAAGGAAACATCTTTGGTTTCTCCCACAGATTCGTTTGCCATTGAAAAGATATTTCTTAGCGGCTGAATTCTTTCGTTTTGGGTTAATGGTAATTCTTGAATTTCTATTTTATTTAAATCGTTAAAAACGTTGTAGGTTTTCATATAATCGTAGAATTTTAAATTCCAACCTACATAATATAAGATTCCGAAAAAAGCTGCTAAAAAGACTAAAATTCCTATTCTTTTACCCGTATTTGACGATTTTCTAAAACTTCTAAATCCGAAGAAAATAATAGCAAAAGATAATAATATGATGAAGATAAATTTTCTTACAAACAATAATGCTGGTTGATAATCATCTCTTAAAAAGAATAACAATCCAATAATGATTATTGTTACTATAATGACTCTTTTCTTCTGTTTTGCTCCTTTATTCCAATATTTTTTTAACATAATTATAAGATTGAAGTATGAAGACTAAAGCTTGAAGATTCTTACTCATACTTAGTTAATATATCTTTTATTTACATTTCACTTCCAACTCCCAACTTCTTCTTCATTCTTCATTCTTCCACCTTTCCACTACTTCAAAAATCCTTTATCTTTCAAACGGTCTCTAGCACTCTTCTCTTCTACTTTTGGTGCTTCTTTTTTAACTTCAATTTTATCAACTGCTTCTGTATCTTTGGTCTGTAAATCTTCGATAAAATCTTTGCCTTTTTCAATAACCTCTTGAAACTTATCTTCTATAGATTCTGATTGTTCTTCAATAATTTTAGATGATTTAAAAATGAATCCTGCAATATAAGTTCCTATTAAAGTTCCGAAAATCATTGAAGCAAACAAAGAAATTGCTGTATAATTAATAGGAATTAAAAACTGTGTTATTAAAATTGCTATCAGAAAAAAGGCTGTTATAAACACCAATCTTAAAATAAAGCTTTGTTGATATACAAAACCTTTTTTATCTGTCGATTTCATTTGTAATTCTTTAGAATTCATTAATTTATTAAAAAATCGATACATTTTATTTCCTTGAGATTCTCTCCAATACAAGATAACTCCAAATAATATTGCTGCTATAAATATGATGATTTCTATGGTCATAGTTTTATGAGTTTGAAGTGGGAAGATGGCAGTTTGAAGTTCCAATCAGACTTTTAATAGTCTTCAAACTTCATACTTCGGACTTCCAACCAAATTATTTTTTTATTTTATTTCTGTATGCGATTGTCATATTCATTAAATCGAAACAATTTTTATAATGTATTTCAAAGTCGTTTTGTGACAAATATTTTCTTCTAATTGCTTTGTGTAAACAAGTAACAACTTCTGCTAAAGAACGTATTGAATATCCTAAAAACCTTCTATATTCTGCATTAGATTGTAAAATTGAACCTTCTGAAATATTTAAAGCTACAGAGTCTGATGCTCTTCTTAATTGAGATGACAAATTATAAATTTCTTCCTTTATAAAACTTTTAGATAATAAATTCATTTCTTCTCCTAATTTCATAGATTTTTGCCAAATAATTAAATTTTCAAATTTAAAACTCATTACTTTTTCTTTTTTATAAATATACAATTTTCTTACATCTCCTTTTAATTAAATTAATATTTCCTCTTCACCCTTCATTCTTCTTTCTTCACACTTCACTCTTTACCCATCAAATCCTTTTAAAATAGTTTCAATTATCCAATCTTGTAACGAATCGTCATAGTTTTTAAAACTCTCATAAAATTGCTCTTTATCATACCAATATAAAAACAACACATCTTTTGGTGCAATGTTTACTAACAAACTCCAAATTAAATCTTGGTCATTTGGTTTTAACGAAGAATGGGGTTTATGCAATGCTATATAGATTTCTTTTGCTATAATTTCTTTGGGTTTTAACGTTTTCGAAACTTTCTTTTTGTCTAAAAAACGTTCTAAACTCATTATTTTTTTTCTCGACGAGATATCAATTTTATTCAAATAACTTTTAAATAAAATACTGTCTTGTAAGATTTCTTTAATAGGATGTCTTGTTTCTTTTAAATAGGATGAAAAAATAAATTTCTGAATTCTGTAGTATCTTTTTTTTGTGGTTTCCTCCTCTAAATCTAGTTCAAAAACATTATAGCTTACCAGTTTTTCTATCATTTCTGAATGCGAAATATGATACATTAAAACATCGTAAGTTGTGTCTTTAATAGCTTCTTTATATGTTTCTTTATCTTCAAATATTAAAATAGGAGTTACCAAATCTCTTAACAAATAAACACCTCCAAAAGCTTTGGTATAAAAAGAATCTGTAGTAAAACTAATTTCTTCTAAGGTAAGGTTTCTTGTTCTTAAATCGCCATATTTTTTTGCTGATGCCAACAACTGTTGATGCACTTTTTCATCAATAAAATTATTCTCATAATTAAAAGTTTCTACTAACTTTAATTGTTCTTTTTTAGCTTTATTTAAATCGTTGATTAAATGAAACTTTATGACAACATCTTTATACCTTAACACATCTAAAGGCTCATAAAAAGTATCTATTTTTTGATCAAAATCTACACAAATTGCAGAATCTCTGGTAATATCATTAATGGTTTTTTCGTGTTTTTTAAACACAGCTTTCATTAAATCTCTATCAAAAGAATGAAATGGATTGTAAACTGGTAAACCTTTTTGTTTCGGTGAAATAATAATTGCGTGCGTATTAGCCTCGCCATTATTTAGATAAAACTTTTCTCCTTTTTCTTCTGCAATTTCAGGACTCCAACCAAATCCATCTATAGTAAATTTTTTGAGTTTGGTTTTTGTAAATCCTAATTTTAGCAAACACTTATTGTAACGTTCTACCAATTTTCCATTAATAGAAATTGATTCACTTCTGTATAAATTGACTTTTATTAATTTTTGCATCTTAATCTACCAACTTATGAATTTGAGCATATTGCAATAAAACAATGGTTCTTGTATCTACAATTTCTCCGTTTTCTAACATTCTAACTGCTTCTGTAAAAGGAATTTCTAACACTTCAATATCTTCTGTTTCACTTGCCAATCCGCCACCTTTACTCACTTTCATTGCATCCGTGTATTCACCCACAAAAAAGTGCATTTTCTCAGTTAACACTCCTGGAGAAGAATACCCTTCATAAACTTTTTTTACGGATGTTAAACGAATTCCAACCTCTTCTTCTGTTTCTCTGATGATACATTGTTCAGGATTGTCTTCATCTAATAATCCTGCAGGAATTTCAATTAAAAAACCATCTTTATTATCGTGTAAATAAGTGGGCATTCTAAATTGTTTGATTAAAATAACTGTTTTTTTTATGGTGTTGTATAATAAAATCCCTGCTCCATGACCTCGTTCATAAACTTCTCGCATTTGGTTTACCCAACTTCCATCTGGCATTTGATAATCAAAATTCAGCTTATTGAGTGTGTAATAATTGTTCGACAATAATGTCTTTTTAATATTTTTGATGTGATTATCTGCCATCTTCAAAATTTTTTCTTGCCTCTAAATCGATATGTAATTGATTTACTCTTGCATCTACCTTACGTTTAAAATCTGTATCTGCAATGGTTGCAACATTGTCTAAATAACGTACTACTTCTTGTCTTCTAATTTCAGAAAAATCCAATCCTTTCATATTAGCTTTCATCAATTCTTGTAACATCTGAAACTTGGTTTCATAATCTTTTTTGAAATAAATTTCAGGATTTTCAAACCAATCTTGTTCTAAATCAAAATCTGTTAATCGCAATGAAATGGCAGATTGAATGTTACGCACATCTCTTGATGAAAAGAATGGAAATATATTCTGAATTTCTTTATACAAGATCGCAAAAAACAAGTGTTGATTTGTTTTATGTAATTTTTCTGCCTTATCATAAGCCTCTAAAACTCTTTCTTCACTTGGTTTTTCTACAGACTTTAAAATATCTCCCATATTTTTTACCAATCCTTGGTCTTTTAAAAACTCATAATTCGACGGATTTTGCATATTCACAAAATCGGGCATTGTTTTTTCAAACTTTTTCCACCAAATATAATCTTGATCTAAAAAATCGTGTGTTGTTCTTGCTCCATCAATTTTAAATCTTCCTTGTACACGAGAAATAACAGCCTTGTCTAACATTTCTGGTAAATTGGTAAATAATCCTATTGATGAATTTCCGTAATTAACTGCATACGCACCTTCTGTGTAACGCAAGAAAACTCCGATAACTTCTTTCACTCCAGCAGAAACTCCTTGTGCAGTTCGTTCTTGTAAATTGTTTTCTGCATCATCAATGGGAGCAAAAATTAATTTTGTTGGATCTTGCATAGGCTTCATCCATTCTACCATTTTTTCTGCACTTCCTCCTTGAAACGTAGAAATTAATGTATCTGGCATTGGATGAAATAAAAACGGAATATCTAAATGATCGCAATGTTCTTTTAAACGTGTGGCAATGGCTGCTATTAACATTGATTTTCCTGTTCCTGGAATTCCATATCCCATAAAAACAGGCATAAATCCTCCTAATTCTTGAAACGGATTTTTTTGCGCATCAAAATCGTAACTCAACATTCTTTCTGTTAATCTTCGTGCAAAATGTTTTGCATCTTTATTTCCTACAATTTGCTCGAACTGAATTTTATTAAACGCTACACTTTTAGCGGTTCCTGCAAAAATATTTTCCCAACCTGATACTGCAAAATCAGAATTTTCTAATTTATAAGCTCTGTCTACAATCGTTTCTGTGTATTCTAAACTACTTTTTCTTAGTTGAATTTCATCCAATAAGGCTTCATAAAAAACAACGGTAAAATCGATAACGTCTTTATCTGATTTTATAATTTCTGGATGTCCTAAATATTTATCATAATAAAACAAAGTACAAGCAATCCCTTTTAAGGGTGATAACAAAGAAACTTCTGGAATCCCTGCAAATTTTTGTTTCATTACTGATAAATCATCAGAAGCCTGAGATTTTAAATCGTGTAAAATTTTATACGAAGTTGCAAATAATTGAAAGGCAGTTGCGGTTTGCATTTTACTTTCAAACTCACGTTTTCCTTGAGAATCTAATGCTGATTTTCGTTCTTTTAAAGAGGATAAACCTGAGGCATCATAATAATTATCTTTAATCCAAATTCCTAATGTAATTCCTTCTTGAACTGCATATAAAGTTTGATTTAAATACACAGGAATTGCAATAGAATCTGGTAAAAGTCTCTTTTTTAAAGCCAAAATCGTTTTAGAAACCGATGTAATTTCTACATTACTTCCGCTATTTGCTCTAGACAAATACAATAAAATTGAATCGTCTTTTGCGTCTTTTTCTTTGTTTTTTGCTCTATTGCTTTGTTCCCACTGAACTGATTTTAAATAACCAGAAGCTTCATCGCGAAGCATATCTAATTCGTTTTGTTTTATTGGGAAAGTTGAGTTGTGTTCCATAAGCCCCTATATCTTTTCAGACATTTCCCCAAAGGGGAAAGTCAATTAATTTTTGTATTTTCTAAACCTCAAAGGTTTTAAAAACCTTTGAGGTTTCTTTCTATTTTATCAACTTTTTAAATCCGACATTTGAATCGGTTGTTTTGCCAATTTATCTAATTCTCTTGGTGTTTGATTATGCAATAATTGGATAATTCTATGTGGCGCAAAAACATATTTTTTTTTAATAACTTCACTCCATTTTTGCATTGTTTGTTTAGAGAAAAACCCTCCTTCTGTAAATGTATCTCCAGAATACACTTTATCTATCTTTAATGATAAAGCATAGGATTCTAAAGGAATTTCTTTACGTGCGATTCCGCTTAAAATAGTATGGGTGATTTCGTTTTCGTCTTTTGCAAACACATTATGAAAAGGACCTAAATCGATTCTTTTAATATGCTTTGGTTGAATTTTTGGTAGTTTTCTGTCTATGGCATACGCCATTGTATCTAAAGACATTTCTCTATCTGCACTTTCTTTTAATACTTTATAAATGTTCTCTTTTTCGTCCATTATATGTTTACCATCATAAGTAAAATACATATAACAAATGTAAGGTCTGTTTGTGCTTACATCATAGAAACTCCAACTTGTCATTAAGTTTCCGTTCTTATTTTTAGGTGTTTCAATAATTTTACCTTGTACAAATCTGTTAAAAATATATTTTTGATTTACAGATTGATAATATACAATTGAAGATGCTTGAAAAAGTTTGTTCCTTTTTATAGGTTGCTTCTTTTTTAATAAAGTATCTAAAAATTCTGCTTTTAAAATTTCTTTACCTTTCAATTTACCAGCATATTCGTTTTTTAATTCTAAATCGTTATATAAATACCTAAATTCTAAATAATTAGGAAAACCAGAATCTGTTAAATCGACTTTCATATTATCTTCTTCATCATACATATATTTAATACGCATAGCTTCTATCGAATATAATAATAAGTCTGAATATTGTTTAAAAATAAGTAACTCTTGATGTGAACATAATTGCTCTTGTTGAACGCTTACAATGAGTTCCTTTAACACAAAATCTACCATTTTATGATAAAAAACGTATTGTTCTTTAGAGTTTAATTCTGCAGAATCTAGCGGCGTTGTAATCATTTTTAATATTTAAGAATATCATTTAAGGTTTTCTTGATAATTTCAACATCTTTTAGAGAAATTTTACCAATTTTTTTATCTAATCTTGTTTTTGAAACTGAACGAACGTGAAACGTTAAAACTTCTGAAATTTTAGACAAACCGTTAATTTTATTTGGTTTTATTATTAAATTTCCTTTATAATTTTTAACACTTGTGGTTATTGGACAAACAATTACTATTTGTAAATATTTGTTGAGCATATTTCCACTAATAATTACGGCTGGTCTTCTGCCACTTTGCTCACTTCCTTTTGTGGGATTTAAATACAGTTCCCAAATTTCTCCTTGCTTCATTATTTGATTTCTGCATTGTTAATTGTGTTAAAATAATCTTGCATACCTTCTTCTGCCACTATTAAAATATCATCATCTGTAGCAGCTTGCCTGTAAGATTTTATATAACTGGCTTTCTCTATTTGCTCTAAATAAAGTTCTAATGCATTCTCTATAAGCCTATTTTTGGGAAGCTGCAATTCTTTTGCTAAAGTTGATAATTTTTCTAAAAGATTATCTGGTAAAGACGATGTAAATGTTGCCATTTTATATTTATTTTTTACAAATATAATTAATATTTATCATTTATATTTCTAATTAACAGTATTTTAATATAAAAACCTTTATCTAATATTAGTATCGTTTATAAATAAGCCTGCGTTAAGGATTGAAATGGCATCCTTTTTTCTTTTTCAGAAAAAAGATATAATGAAAAGCCTGACCCCGATTTTTCATCGGGGTAACGCCCTAATAATTTTAAGATAATAAATCGTCGTTAGAAGTGTCTGCTTTTGGTTTTTCTGCAGGAGCATCATCTCCTTTTGGAGCGTTTGCATCTGCTTTGTAATAGTCTTCAAAAATTTCTTTCATATCGATTCCATATCTGTCTGCAAAGTTCTTTTGAATGTCGATATCTTTTTCACGAATTTCTTGCAAAGCCTCTGCATAGGTGCTATACACACCTTTCATTACTTTTTCGTGAACAGGAATATTGTCCATCATTTCTTGACGAGCTCTTGCACTTGCAGAATGCATAGACGCTAGAGTTTCTCCAATATGTTCGTCTGTTTTTATACCTAAATGTTCTAAAATTGCTGCAAATTCTTGGTCTGTTCTTGCTTTTAAAGCCACTACATAACCGTCATAATATTTTAATCTTTCTTCTGTATCTGACTTTAGTTTTGCTCTATGGGTTTGTAAATTAGAACGCAAAGAAGTTAATACTTTTATGGTTAAATTATGTTTGTGCACAAAACTATCTTTACTGGCTGCTAAAGTTGTGTAGGCATTTTTAAGACCTTCTAATTCTTCTACTTTTTGCTCAATAGTGGTTACTTTACCAATAGCTTCTGAATAAGCCGTTGATTGTTTATCTGCAATTTCATCTAATTCTTGACGTGCTTGTTTTAATAACGCATATTGTTCTTCTAATTTATCTTCTATTTCTTTCTTTTTCTCTAATGCCTTTGTATGATTTTTAGAAGCTTCTACAATTGCATCTTTTAGTTTTTCTTCAACTTCTTTAATCTCTACTTCTCTGTTCTTTAAACGTGTTACTGCAGCCTGAGATTTGTATGAAAGCTCACTCAACAAAGTTTGAATATCTGCACTTTCAATTCTTTCTTGGAATTTTGCTTTGGCTTTATTATCTGCTCCAGCACGTACTTTTTCTGCATCTTTTAAAGATGTCTCAGCTTTTTTAATTTTAGATTTTCTTCCCCAAAGGTTATTCCACCAAGTATCTGGTTTGTTTTGAGCATCTTCTAATTCAATTTTTGCACGATCTAAAGCTTTTTGCGCATCGTCAATAATTTTTTGCTCTTCTGGATTTAATGAAGAGAATTTCTCGAAGATAATTCCTACTTCATCTTGATAATCTGTTAAGTCTTTAATGGCATCTAACAGCGTAGTTCTGTCTTTTTCTGCCATATGCACAACATCATCTAATGTTGCATTTAATATTTTTTGACGTTTCTGTGGGTCTTCTTCTTGAGATAATTTGGATTTCATCGTATCGATAGCTTTCCCCCAGTTAACATCCACTTTTTCGGTTTTTTCGTTCGAATTCGTTTCTAATAAATCAAAATCATCAGACATAGTTCTTTTTATTTTTAAAGGTTGTACAATTTTTCAGACAAGCAATTTCGTTAATTTTTTTGAATAAAAATAGAATTGTGTTTAAATATATGTAGACAAAATAAATAAATTGTTACAAAAAATTGGCATATCAATTTAAAATTATCAATCTTTATAGCAAATAAGATTCTTAAACTTTTTTAACTAAAAAAAATCTTCTCGTAAAAATGAAAAAAATCCTCTTACTATTTTTTCTTTTACAATCCATTTTAATGTTTTCTCAAAATGATTGTAAAGATGCTCTAATTGTTTGTGGTAGCAGTAATTTTAGTGATTTAAACGCTACTGGTGTGGGTACACAAGAACTAATAGGTTCTAATACTTGTAGTAGTGAAGAAAATAATAGCTTATGGTTTAAAGTAAACATAAAAAAAGGAGGAACTTTAGGGTTTATTTTAACTCCAACTTTATCTGATGGAACTACCAACACTGATATTGGTATCGATTTTGATTTTTTTGTTTTTGGTCCAAATGTTAATTGTGGAAGTATTGGAAATGCAATTCGTTGTTCTACCACGAATCCTTCTGGAGCAGGACAATCTAACAATTTAACAGGAATGAATGGAACTAGTACAGATACTAGCGAAGGTCCTGGGCCTGATGGAGATAGTTTTGTAAAGTGGCTCACTACTAATGATAATGATTCCTATTTTATTGTAATAGATAGACCTATTGGTAGTAGTAATTTTAAATTAGATTGGATTGGTACCGCAACTTTTTTTGATCAACCAAAAGTAACTCTTCCTTCTATTGGCAAAAGTTATGATTTAGAAGATTGTGATACAGATGGAGTTGACGACAATTCTTTTTCTTTTAATTTAAAAACTTATGAAAGTAGTTTATTAAACGGACAACCAGATGTAGAAGTTACATATCATACTTCAAATAACGATGCATTAACAAACACAAACAAAATAATAAAACCTTCCGATTTTAAAAACACTGTTAATCCTCAAAAAATATATGTTAGACTTACAAACAAACTTTCAGAATGTTTTTCAACTACTAGCTTTAACTTAACCGTTAACAAAATGCCTGTTATACAACAGCCCAGTCCTTTAATTGTTTGTGATGATTTAACTGGAGGTACAGATACAGATGGGATTACTAATTTTATTTTAAACACTAAAGACAAAGAAATTTTAGGAGCTTTAAAGGACTCTGAATACTCAATATCTTACCACACAACTTTAAACGGAGCAAAAACTAATAAAACTAAAGATGCTATTGATAAAAACTCAAATTTTACAGTTACTAAAACACAAACTGTATTTATTAGAGTTGAAAAAAATGATAATACTTGTTTTGATGCCAGCAAGACTTTAGAATTAACTGTTGCAGAATTGCCAACTGTAAATAATTCTGTTACTTTAAAACAATGCCATACAAACCCAAATAAACAAACTACTTTTAATCTTACTTTATCTGAAAAGAACGTTTCAAGCAATTATTTAAATGAGAAATTTGAGTACTATCCTACAGAAAATGACGCCAAACTTGGAAAAAAATTAATTAAAGACCCAACTGCTTTTTTTGTTGACACTCAAGGAGAAACTTGGGTAAAAACGATTTCTAAATTTAATTGTTCTCGTATTTCAAAAATTAATTTAATAGTAAGTTATGCTCCTAATGAACCTTATAAAGAAACTTTTTTTGCTTGTGATGACCTTCTAGACAAAGATGGTAAAAATACGAGTCAAAACTCAGAAACAGATGGAATAACGTTTTTTGATTTTAGTAGCGCTCCAGCAAATATATCAACAGATTCTGATATTAAAATAGAGTTTTACGAAACTGAGAATGACAGAACAAGGTCTGTAAATGATATTGCTGAAAGTCAGAAACAAGACATTTCTAAATACAGAAACAAAAATATACCTAACACTTCTAATAGTCGCTTTCCAATTTACTACAAACTAACTAGCAAAATTAATAACAATTGTGTTGGTATTGGACAAATTTACCTTAAAGTAAATAAGATACCAGACTTTACAATTACAAACTCTCAATTTTTATGTTTAGGTGAAATTCCATTAAAGCTTAACATAGAAAACTCAAAAGATAATTATACTTATGAGTTAAGAGATGAAAATGGCAACTTATTAAAAACATCAAATACAAATCAATTTGATATTTTTACCACAGGCATTTATTCTGTAACTGCCTTAAAAACAGAAACAATTACTTGTTCTAAAACCAAGAAATTTGAAATTAAAGATTACAGAGGTGTTACTTTAAAAGAAAATCAAGTTGAAATTACTGATGAATCTAATAGTTTAAACCCAAGTTTTTCTATCAAAATAATTAATAAAAATAATATTTTTGATGAATATGAATTTGCTTTAAAAAATAATGCTGGGACAATTATTAGAAATTTTCAAAACGAAACTATTTTCAACAATTTAACAGGTGGAATATATACCATAATTACAAGACATAAACGTTTGTGTGTTGTAGATTCTGAATTAAAAGTTTCTGTTTTAGAATTTCCAGATTTTTTTACACCAAATGACGATGGAAAAAATGATACGTGGAAAATTATAGGAGCCACAAAAACTTTTTATCCTAAAAGTAAAATCTACATTTTTAACAGATTTGGTAAACTCCTTGCAGAAGTTGATATTGATAGCCAAGGTTGGAATGGGACTTACAAAGCTAAAAAACTACCTGAAGATGATTATTGGTTTAGCGTTCAATTAATTCCTGCAAATACTAGTAAAACCCCCATCAACAAAAAAGGTCATTTCTCTCTTATTGATAAATAAAAAAACTAAAAAACTTTTATTGGTAACAATTATATTTCTCGTATTTAATGAGAAAAATTCGTGAATCTGTACCAAAATATAAAAATATGGGTTTACCATAATTGTCAAATGCCAATTATAGACTTTCATAATAATATTTCTTAATTTAGCGCAAAATAAGAAATGAATTCCTATGGATTTAAACTTCAATAAAAACGAAGATTATAATAAATTATTAGTATCAGATTTACGCAAACGTTTTGCTAAAGTTAAATTGGGCGGTGGTCAAAAAAGAATAGACAAACATCACGCTAAAGGTAAAATGACAGCAAGAGAAAGAATTGATTATCTTTTAGACACCAACTCAAAATCCATAGAAATTGGTACATTTGCTGGCGAAGATATGTATGCAGAATATGGTGGCTGTCCTTCTGGTGGCGTAGTCGTAAAAATAGGATACGTTAGCGGCAAGCAATGTATTGTAGTTGCAAACGATGCAACTGTAAAAGCAGGAGCTTGGTTTCCAATTACAGGAAAAAAAAATTTACGTGCACAAGAAATAGCTATAGAAAATAAATTACCAATTATTTATTTGGTAGATTCTGCAGGAGTTTATCTGCCATTGCAGGATGAAATTTTCCCTGATAAAGAACACTTTGGTCGTATTTTTAGAAACAATGCTGTAATGAGCAGTATGGGAATTACACAAATTTCTGCCATTATGGGAAGCTGTGTTGCAGGTGGCGCATATTTACCAATTATGAGTGATGAAGCTCTAATTGTAGATAAAACTGCAAGTATTTTTCTTGCAGGAAGTTATTTAGTAAAAGCTGCCATTGGAGAAAGTATTGACAATGAAACTCTTGGTGGCGCAACCACACATTGTGAGATTTCTGGAGTAACCGATTACAAAGCTAAAGACGATAAAGATGCTTTAGATAAAATAAAATTTATTGTAGATAAAATTGGTGATGACGACCAAGCTGGTTTTAGTAAAAAAGAAGCTTTTCCGCCAAAAGAAAATGAAGAAGACATCTTTGGCATTCTTCCGAAAGAAAGAAATGCGCAATATGATATGCTAGAAATAATAAAACGTTTGGTAGATAACTCTGAGTTTGAACAATACAAAGAAGAATATGGAAAAACAATAATTACAGGTTATGCTAGAATTGATGGTTGGGCAGTTGGTATTGTTGCCAATCAACGAAAATTGGTTAAAACTAAAAAAGGCGAAATGCAATTTGGTGGCGTTATTTATAATGACTCAGCAGATAAATCAACACGTTTTATTGCCAATTGTAATCAAAAGAAAATTCCGTTAGTATTCTTACAAGACGTTACTGGTTTTATGGTTGGCAGTAAATCTGAACACGGAGGCATTATAAAAGATGGTGCAAAAATGGTGAATGCAGTCAGTAATTCTACAGTTCCTAAATTTACCATTGTTATTGGTAATTCTTACGGAGCAGGAAATTATGCAATGTGTGGTAAAGCTTATGACCCAAGATTAATTGTTGCGTGGCCAAGTGCAGAATTAGCAGTGATGAGTGGGAATTCTGCTGCAAAAGTTTTATTACAAATAGAAACTGCATCACTAAAAAAACGTGGAGAAGAAATTACCCCAGAAAAAGAAGCTGAGTTATTTGATAAAATAAAATCGCGATATGATAATCAAATATCTCCTTATTATGCTGCTGCAAGAATTTGGACAGACGCTGTTATAAATCCACTAGAAACAAGAACGTGGATTTCTATGGGAATTGAGGCTGCAAACCATGCTCCAATTGAGAAAAAATTCAATATGGGAGTATTGCAAGTTTAAATATTTTTTAGTCATTATTTTTTTATAAAAAATAATGACTATTATCATATTCAAGAGTTGCTTTATATCGTACTTTTGCCGAGAATTTTTTTTTAAACAATGAGTAAAGCTATTTATATTGCCACAACAGAATCTGACAGTGGTAAATCTTTGGTATCATTAGGTCTTTTAAGAATGATGCTTACCAAATCTTCTAAAGTAGGATACTTTAGACCCATTATTAATGAAACTACAGAAAGTCAATTTGATAATCATACAAAAACAGCGCTAGATTTCTTTAATTTAGATCAAGAATATAACGATTGTTATGCCTATAAACAAAATGAAGTTGTAGAACTTTTAAGTGAAGGTAAAGGAGATGATGTTATACATAATGTTATCAAAAAATATAAAAAACTAGAAGCCAAATACGATTATGTTTTGGTAGAAGGTACAGATTTTTCTGGTCAAGGTGGTTTTACAGAATTAGACGTAAACTTAACCATTGCAAAAAATTTAAATATTCCTGCTTTAATTGTGGGTTCTGGTAATGGCAAAAAAAAGAAAGATTTTATAAATACAATGCAATTAACGTACAACTCTTTTATTAATAAAGAAGTTGATGTTATAGGTATTGTAGCTAATAAAATTGACACGAACGAAATAGAATATATTCAAAAGAAGCTTAAAAAAAGTTTTCCTAAAAAATTACAGATAGATATTATTCCTAAAGTAGATTTTTTAGCAAACCCAACTGTTAAAGAAGTGGTGCAAGCTTTAAAAGGACGCGTTTTATTCGGAGAACAATTTTTAGACAATGCCATTGGTAGTTATAGCACAGGTGCAATGCAATTGCGAAACTATTTAACAAGAATCAAAGAAAACTCTTTAGTAGTTACTCCTGGAGATAGAGCCGATATTATTCTTGGCGCTTTACAAGCAAATGCATCAAGTAATTATCCAAAAATATCAGGAATCATTTTAACAGGTTCATTAACTCCCGAAGATTCAATCATCAAACTAATAGAAGGTGTACAATCTACAGTACCCATTATTTGTGTTGATGGCGGAACTTTTGAAGTCTCTAACAAAATTGGTTTTGTAAAATCTAAAATCTACGCAACGCATTCTAAAAAGATTTTACTTTCTTTAGATACTTTTGATAAATATGTTAATGCAGAAGGTTTAGCAAATACATTAACATCCTATCAATCAGACAGGTTAACACCAAGTATGTTTCAATACAACTTGTTGCAAAAAGCACGAACAAATAAAAAACACATTGTTTTACCAGAAGGTAATGATGAAAGAATTATTAGAGCTGCAGCACGTTTGCAATTATTAGATATTGTAGATTTAACCTTATTAGGAGATAGAGATACCATACAATTAAAATGTAATCAAATTGGTATACAAATCAATTTAGATAAAATAAATATTCTAAACCCAGAAAATTCGATTCATAATAATGATTTTGCGAAAACATTATATGAAGCTCGAAAACACAAAGGAATGACAGAAACAACTGCTAAAGATTTAGTACATGATGTTTCTTATTACGGAACTTTAATGATTATGAATGGTTTAGCAGACGGTATGGTTTCTGGTGCTGTACATACAACAATGCACACCATAAAGCCATCTTTACAGCTAATTAAAACAAAACCAGGAGTTTCTGTAGTTTCATCAGTATTCTTTATGTGTTTGTCTGATAGAGTTTCTGTAATGGGAGACTGTGCTGTAAACCCAAACCCAAATGCAGAACAGTTAGCAGAAATAGCAATTTCTTCAGCACATTCTGCAGAAGCTTTTGGTATAGAAGCTAAAGTTGCAATGCTTTCTTATTCTTCTGGAAGCTCAGGAAAAGGAGAAGAAGTAGAAAAAGTGAGAAAAGCAACAGAAATTGTAAAAGCTAAAAAACCAGATTTAAAAATTGAAGGACCCATTCAATATGACGCAGCTGTAGATATGTCTGTTGCAAAAACAAAAATGCCAGACTCTAAAGTTGCAGGGCAAGCTTCTGTTTTAATTTTTCCTGATTTAAATACAGGGAACAACACCTACAAAGCTATACAAAGAGAAACTGGTGCTTTAGCCATTGGTCCAATGTTACAAGGCTTAAACAAACCTGTAAACGATTTAAGTAGAGGCTGTACTGTAGACGATATTTTTAACACCGTTTTATTAACTGCAATTCAAGCAAATCAAGAATAAATATGAATATTTTAGTTTTAAATGCTGGTTCTTCTTCATTAAAATATCAATTAATAGAAATGCCAAGTCAAACTGTAAAATGTGTTGGTTTGGTAGAAAGAATTGGTATGAATGATACCATTTTTACACACGAAAAAAAGGGGGAAAAGCATTCTGAAATTCTACCCATTTTAAATCATAAAATCGGTTTAAAAAAGATTGCAAATACTTTAATGGATGCAAAAATTGGTGTTATCAATTCTGTAAATGAAATTAAAGCTGTTGGACATAGAGTTGTTCACGGTGGAAGCAAATTCAGTAAAACTGTAATTGTAAACCAAGAAGTTAAAGATAGTATTAGAGATTTGTTTGATTTGGCTCCTTTGCACAACCCTGCAAATTTAACAGGAATAGAAATTGCCGAAACTATTTTTACATCCGCAAAACAAATTGCAATTTTCGATACCGCTTTTCATCAAACGATGCCAAAAGAGGCTTATCAATATGCAATTCCTAATTCTTATTTAGAAGACCACAATATTAGAGCTTATGGTTTTCATGGCACAAGTCATAAATACGTTTCCGAAAAAGCAATCGAATATTTAGGAAAAGAAAAATCAAAAAAAATTATCACCATTCACTTAGGAAATGGTTGCAGTATGTCTGCCATTAAAAACGGAAAAAGTGTTGAAAACTCACTTGGTTTTGGACCTATGAATGGTTTGGTTATGGGAACTCGTTCTGGAGATATAGATCAATCTGTAATTTTCTTTTTGATAAAAAAACTCAATAAATCTATTGATGAAGTTAACAATTTACTTCAAAAAGAATCTGGAATGAAAGGTTTAACAGGCTTTTCTGATTTAAGAGAAATAGAAGATAACGCAAATAAAGGCGATAAAAATTGCCAAAATGCATTGAGCATAGCTGCGTATAGAATTCGTAAATATATTGGTTCTTATACGGCTGCCTTAAATGGTTTAGACGCTATTGTTTTTACTGCCGGAATTGGAGAAAACTCTGATGTAATGCGTAAATTATCTTGTAAAAACTTAAACTTTTTAGGAATCGATTTAGACTTAGAACAAAACAAAATCCGTTCTAAAGAAATTAGAGAAATTCAAAAAGAAAATGCCAAAGTAAAAATTTTAGTAATTCCTACAAACGAAGAAATTGAAATTGCAAAACAATCGTATCAGCTTTTAAAGTAAAATAATTACAACAATTTACTAATAGAACAATACGCTTCAAGTTTAGAATTTGAAGCGTATTGTTCGTTTTAAAAATAGATTCGTGAATTCGTAGTTATTTATCAATCTTATAAAACATCTCATTAATAATTGTAAAAACAAAGTCTAATTTTTACATTTGTAAGCATTAAAATAAAAAAAATCATTAGAAATGGGTAGAGCATTTGAGTTCAGGAAAGCAAGAAAAATGAAACGTTGGTCAGCAATGGCAAAAACCTTTACCAGAATTGGTAAAGATATTGTGATGGCTGTAAAAGAAGGAGGTCCAAATCCTGAAACAAATTCTCGTTTGCGCGCAGTAATTCAAAATGCGAAGGCTGCAAATATGCCAAAAGACAATGTTGCACGCGCCATTAAAAAAGC
Organism: Polaribacter sp. 2405UD43-2; assembly: GCF_058147125.1. Lineage (NCBI taxonomy): Bacteria > Pseudomonadati > Bacteroidota > Flavobacteriia > Flavobacteriales > Flavobacteriaceae > Polaribacter > Polaribacter sp. 2405UD43-2. The sequence continues at coordinate 48,853 of NZ_JBYVJX010000011.1, forward strand.
AACAGACAAAGACACAGCCAATTATAAAGAAGTACTTTTTGAAGGCTATGCTCCTCATGGAGTGGCAATTTTATTAGAAACTGCAACCGATAACAACAACAGAACAGTTGCCAATGTTAGAGCTTCTTTTAATAAATGCGATGGAAATTTAGGAACTTCTGGTTCTGTGGTTTTTATGTTCGACCATACTTGTAATTTTACCGTAAAAAAGGAAGATATTACTATGGATATGGAAGAACTTGAATTAGAACTCATAGATTTTGAAGTAGAGGAAGTTTTTGATGACGAAGAAGGCATCATTATTTATGCTCCTTTTGAACAATTTGGTGCAATACAAGCTTTCTTTGAAGAAAATAATGTAGAAATTTTATCATCTGGTTTTGAAAGAATACCAACTACAACAACCAAACTAAATGAAGAGCAACAAGCAGATGTAGAAAAATTATTAGAACGCTTAGAAGAAGATGAAGATGTTCAAAATGTTTATCACTCTATGGAAATGTAAGCAAACAAAAATATATTCTAAAAGCCTAAAATGTTTAATCTTAGGCTTTTTTTGTTAAGAAGGATTTAACAAAAAAATTAAAACAAATAGCTTTGCTTTTTATAAATTAGATGTCAACTAATCAACATTTATTTTATTATGAAAAAACTATTCATTTTTTCACTATTAGTAGCTTTTATTTTTCCATCAGAAGCAATTGCTCAAAGCGGAAGAGTTCTTAAAAAAAGAAAAAAGAAGCGTAAAAAAGAACTTACAAAACAACCATCTAAAAAAAGTAAAACTGCAAAATATTCAGATTTTGTAAATAAAAAAACAAAAACGGATGATGGTTTATTTAAAGTACATTTTTCAAAAAATAAATACATCTACGAAATTCCTAAATCATATTTAGGTAAAGAAATGTTGTTGGTTACGAGGCTAAAAGACATTCCTGCTGGTTTAGTTGGTGGTTATGTAAATGCAGGTTCTAAAGTAAACACGCAAATAGTTATTTGGGAACATTTTAAAAACAAAATTTTACTAAAAGTAAAGTCGTACAATGCAGTTGCAAACGATTCTTTACCTATTTATAAATCTGTAAAATCTAACAATTTAGAACCCATTATTTATTCTTTTGATGTTAAAACTCAAAATGCAGATTCTACTGCAGTTTTGGTTGATGTCACCAAATTCTTTTCATCAGATGTAAAAGCAATTTCTGGTTTACCCTCTTCCTTTAGAAAAACCTATAAAGTTAGAAAGTTAGACGCATCAAGAAGTTTCATCAACGCTATAAAAAGTTTTCCAAAAAACATAGAAGTTGTACAAGATTTTACTTTTGATGCTGCTGCACCACCAAGCAACAAAAGCACAAATACGATTACAATACGCATCAATCAATCTATGATTTTATTACCAGAAAAACCAATGATGCCAAGAATTTACGATAAAAGAGTGGGTTATTTTTCTGTAGGTAATGTAGATTATAGCTCAGAAGCTTTAAAAGCAGATGACAAAAGATATATTAGACGTTGGCGATTAGAACCTAAAGATTTAGACGCTTATAAAAGAGGCGAATTGGTAGCACCTAAAAAACCAATTGTGTATTATTTAGATCCTGCTACTCCAAAAAAATTGAGAAAATTCATAAAACAAGGGGTAGATGATTGGCAAAAAGTATTTGAAACTGCTGGTTTTAAAAATGCAATAATGGCTAAAATGCCGCCAACAAAAAAAGAAGATCCAGATTTTAGTATGGAAGATATTCGTTATTCATCTATTAGATATGTAGCAAGCACTACAAGAAATGCAATGGGCCCAAGTGTTTCTGACCCACGTTCTGGAGAAATTATTGAAAGTGATATTATTTGGTATCACAATCATTTACGCTCTTACAGAAACAGATATTTATTAGAAACAGGAGCTGCAAATCCTGCAGCAAGAACTTTAGATACTCCTGCTGAAGAAATTGGCGAAATGATGCGAATGGTAATTTCTCACGAAGTTGGTCACGCTTTAGGTTTGCCTCATAATATGGCTGCAAGTTATGCATATCCAGTAGATTCTTTACGTTCTGGAAGTTTTACTCAAAAAAACGGAATTGCAGCTACAATTATGGATTATGCTCGTTACAATTATGTAGCACAACCAGGTGATAAAAACATCCGTTTTGTAAGACAATTAGGACCTTATGATCATTACGCTATCAATTGGGGATATAGAGTAATTCCAACTGCAAATACTCCTGAAGATGAAGTAAAAACTTTAGATAAATGGATTGAAAAAAAAGGCGACAATCCTATCTATAAATTCGGTTTTCAAAGAAGAGGTGGTTTTGACCCAGCATCGCAAACTGAAGATATTGGAAATGACCACGTAAAAGCAAGTACTTACGGCGTAAAAAACTTAAAAATTGTTGCTAAAAATTTACCAAATTGGGCCTCAAATCAAACCAACAATTATGATGATTTAAGTGAATTATATGGCGAATTATTAAGTGTTTGGGGCAGATATGTTGGGCACGTTTCTAGCAATATTGGGGGTGTTTTTGAGAATAACAAAAAACCCAATCAGGCAGGAAACGTTTACAAACCAATGTCTAAAACAAAGCAAAAAAAAGCTATGATTTGGATGCAAAAAAATGCTTTTAAAACTCAGAGTTGGTTGTTAGATAAAAACATTTTAAATAAAATTGATGAAGCTGGTTATTCTGATAAAATGTTGCGTTATCAAAATAGGTTTTTGTATAGTTTATTAAACTCATCAAAAATAAAAAGAATGATTGATGCCAAGACCTTAGACTCAAAAACATATTCCGCTTACGAAATGATGCGCGATTTACGAAGAGGAATTTTCTCTGAAGTAAACATCACAAAAAATGTAGATGTTTATAGAAGAAATTTACAAAAAGCTTATATAGAAAGAGTTAAAGCACTTTTAAATGATAAAAAATCTAAAGATTCTGATGTATATTCTATTGCAAGAGGAGAATTATCAACCTTAAAATATTTAGTAAATAACGCAAGTAAAAGAGCTGTAAACACTATTACAAAATACCATTATAAAGATATTGTTGCTAGAATCGATGCTATTTTAGAGCCTAATAAATAATATAATTGTCTTTGCTAAAAAGACAGGAATCTGTTTATGATTTTCTTAAAATCTTAATTCCTATTGCGCATTGCAAACATTGTTTCTTTGCGCAATAATTATTTTTAAGTTCTAATAAAGCTTGGGTTTCAAAGCCATTTTTAACTTTAATTCCAATCGCATCAAACTTAGAAATAATACTATTTTTTTCTGGTTTTATTTTTTGAAGAATTGCTAAAAACTCATTTTCATTGAGTTCTTTTCTACTCTTTTGATATAAAAACTTTAGCGGAATTATGGTATTCATCAACAACAAATCAACAAAAGCTTTTGTTAGTTTTTTGGATGATGATTTTGATGTTTTTTCAAACGTATAATGCGTTTTCCAAAATGGATTTACGGTTACTTTAAACAACTCATAAAAAGCATTTAAATTGTCAATTTTCATCATTTTAGAAAACAAGTTTTGATGTTGATGATACAGTGCCACAAATTGGGCAATTCTAATGGTAGGAAAATTATTAGGGCGCATTCTAAAAAATGAAAAATTATTTTTAGAAATTGATTGTAATCGATATTTATGCTTTAAATAGTTGTATTCTTTTTTTAATTTTTTATAATATTCATCTTCAACAATTTCTTCTAAAAAACCAGCCTGACCAAAGAGTAAACTTGTTAATTGACTTTCATTAAATCTAACTTTTCTTAGCACTAAAAAATCGATAGATTTTGCCAAATTTAAAAATGCTTCTCCATTTACTTTTAACCCAAAATTCTTGGCTAATAATTGAAACAAAACAGCTTCAAAATCATTCTGATTTGTTTGTAAAAGTGTTCGCATTTCGTCAGACTTTCGTTCTAATCTTTCAAAAAACAAACGCTCTTTCCAATTTTCTAAAGTAAACTCATCAATGGTACAAATCTCCTTTTCGCAAGGTATCCAACGTTGTTGTTTAGAAAATAAATTTCGATAATTTTTTAAAGCAGAAATCAACACAAAATCTTTTAAAATTAAAGTGGGTAATGCTTTATTGTTTTTCATAAAAACGGTGGCGTCATCTTCCCAAACAATGTGTAAAATAATAGCATCATAATTTTTATCAACTTGATGATTATGTGCATACCAATCTGAAGATTTTAAATGAATTTCTACATTACCTACCCAAAGTTGGTCATCAATTTTAATTTGAGCATTTAAAAAATCGGGACCTGAATTTTGATTGTGAAGTCCTGATTTTAAAACAACTAAGTCTTCGTCTTTTGTGGTTTTTAAATCTCGAATAGAAAACAATTGATATTTCCATAAATAATGTAAAAAATCTTCTTTCATAGCAAATAATAAATCTTGTAATTTAGCTTTTTCTTTATCGACTATCAATTTATGAAAAATATTTTAAAATCACTTTTTATAAGCGTATTTCCAGTTTTTGCTTTATTTATTTTTATAAAAACAATTATCAAGGCATATTATACTTTAGGAAACATAAGTTTACTTATTTCTTCTTTATCGGTAATTGTTTTCTTTTTAATGTTATTTATTAAACCTGTGGCTAGAACCACCAAAAATTTAGCTCCATATTCTTTTTTTATATTGATAAGTTTTCTGTTGTCTTTATTTGATTTTAACAGAGATACTTTACTATTAAACACGCTTATTATTCTTGGATGGTTAGCTTATTTAAAATGGTATTCTTCATTTAATAATAGAAATAAAACGATATTAGAAGTTGGTAAAAAACTTAAAAATTTTACGTTAGAAAACAGTAAAAAAGAAACCATTAACACTTCTTCTTTAAAAGGTGATTTTAAAATATTTTTATTTTACAGAGGCAATTGGTGCCCACTTTGTATGGCGCAAATTAAAGAGGTAGTTTATAAATACAAAGAGCTAGAAAAAAGAAATGTTGATATGGTTTTAATAAGTTCTCAGCCTCATAAATTTACAGAAAATTTAGTAAAAAAACACAACGTTCCGTTTCATTTTTTAGTGGATGTTGATAACAAAATGGCAAAAGAATTAAACATTTTTTACAAAAATGGATTGCCAACAGGCTTTCAAGTTTTGGGTTATAACGCTGATGTTGTATTGCCAACAGTAATCATTACTGATAAAAATAACACAATTATTTTTGCAGATTTAACTGATAATTATAGAGTTAGACCAGAGCCAGAAACGTTCTTAAAAATTATAGATAATTATAAAGAATAAATTGATAGAATCATCAATTTTTAGAATAGCTTCTTTATTTTTCGACATATTTTTTTGATGTATTTTTGCACATCAAAACAAAATAAATGAATATTATTGATAGCCTAAAATGGCGTTATGCCGTTAAAAAATTCGATTCAGAAAAACAGCTTTCAAAATCGCAAATAAATACTTTAAAAGAAGCTTTTAATTTAACGGCAACTTCTTATGGTTTACAGCCTTTAAAGTTGGTTGTCATCAACAATAAAAAACTTCAAAAAGAATTAGTTGAACATAGCTGGAATCAACCTCAGGTTGAGCAAGCTTCTCACGTCTTAGTAATTTGTGTACCTAAAAATTTCACTACAGAAGAAGTAAAAAACTACTTTAATTTAATTCAGAAAATTAGAAAAACTCCAGATGAAATCATCAATCCTTTTAAGGAGTTTTTAGCAACAGAAATAGAAAAAAAATCGCAAGAAGAATTATTTCTCTGGAATAAAAACCAAGCCTATATTGCCTTAGGCAACTTATTAACGGTTTGTGCTGTAGAAAAAATTGATGCTTGTCCTATGGAAGGTTTTATTCCTGAAAAATATGATGAAATTTTAAATTTATCCGAAAATAATTTACAATCGGTTTTAGTTTTACCAGTTGGTTTTAGAGCAGAAGATTGTTATTTGAAAGATTTAACAAAAGTTAGGAAAGAAACTAAAGAAAGTGTCATAGAAATCAATTAAATTTATAGCATAAAAATAATTCAACAAAATGAGTAAAGCAGTAAGAAATTTAGAGCCAAAAGTTGTGTGGAATCACTTTGCAGATTTAAATGCAGTTCCTCGTCCTTCAAAAAAAGAAGAACGTGTTATTCAGTTTATGGTAGATTTTGGCAAAAAATTAAACCTAAAAACTTTAGTAGATAAAGTTGGCAATGTTATCATCACAAAACCAGCCACAAAGGGTTTTGAAGACAGAAAAACTGTTGTTTTACAAAGCCATTTAGATATGGTACATCAAAAAAATTCTGATACAATTTTCGACTTTGATAAAGAAGGAATTAAAATGATTGTTGATGGTGATTGGGTTAGCGCAGATGGCACAACTTTAGGCGCAGATAATGGTTTAGGAGTTGCAGCAATTATGGCAATTTTAGCTTCTGATGAAATTCAACATCCAAATATTGAAGCCCTTTTTACGATTGATGAAGAAACAGGAATGACAGGCGCAATGGGTTTAGAAGGTGGCATTTTAAAAGGTGATATTTTACTAAACTTAGATACTGAAGAAGATGATGAAATAGGAATGGGTTGTGCTGGCGGAATAGATATTACTGCCACTAAAAGTTATTCTGAAGAAGATGCTCCAAAAAATACAACTGCATTTGCAATTTCTGTAAAAGGCTTAAATGGAGGTCATTCTGGAATGGATATTATTAAAGGTTTAGGAAATGCCAACAAAATAATGAATAGAATTTTGTTTGATGGTTTTACAAACTTTGAGTTACAAATTTCTGAAATTAATGGCGGTAGTTTGCGCAATGCAATTCCGCGTGAAAGCTTTGCTATTGTTACAATTAACTCAGATTCTAAAGAAGGTTTTCTTTCCAATACAAACACACTTATTAACAAAATAAAACAAGAGTTTTTAACATTAGAACCGAATTTATCTATAGAAATTAATGAAACTAGTTCACCAAAAATGGTGATGAATTTAGAAACTCAAAAAGGCTTATTAAAATCAGTTTATGCAGCTTTAAATGGCGTGTATAGAATGAGTCCAGATATTGATGGACTGGTAGAAACTTCTAATAATATTGCTAGAGTTATTGTAAAAGGTGGGCAAATTAAAATAGGTTGTTTAACACGTTCATCATCAGAAAGTAATAAAATGGATTTAGCAAATTCTTTAAAATCTGCTTTTGAATTGGCTGATTTTGAGGTCGAATTTTCTGGTTCATATCCTGGTTGGCAGCCAAATGTGAATTCAGAAATTTTAGATATTGTTGCCAATTTATACGAAAAATTACACGGAGAAAAAGCAAATGTTGCTGCTTGTCATGCGGGTTTAGAATGTGGAATTTTAGGACAAAATTATCCAAAAATGGATATGGTTTCTTTTGGACCTAACATTAAAGGAGCGCATTCTCCTGATGAAAGAGCACAAATTTCATCAACTCAAAAATTCTGGAAATTTTTACTAGAAATTTTAAAGAACACTCCAAAGAAATAAATCATAAATAGAGGTTTAAAACCGAAGTTTTTACTTCGGTTTTTTTATACATCAATTTGTTTAAAAACTTTAAAAAATAAAACATAACGCATTGATTTATAGTTTTTTATAAATTTACATTTTTGTTAACATCTTTCACTTTTTAAAAACAGAAAAAAATGTAATTTTACTACTTAGAAAGACAACGTTAATAATGGGTAAAATAATTGCTATTGCAAATCAAAAAGGAGGAGTTGGTAAAACAACAACAAGTGTTAATTTAGCAGCTTCTTTAGGTGTTTTAGAAAAACGAGTTTTGCTTATAGATGCAGACCCGCAAGCAAATGCTTCTTCTGGTTTAGGCATTGATGTTGAGTCTGTTGAATATGGCACTTATCAAGTTTTAGAACATACAATTGCTGCAAAAGATACCGTTGTAAAAACAGCATCTCCAAACGTAGATATAATACCTGCCCATATAGATTTAGTTGCCATAGAAATTGAATTGGTAGACAAACAAGACAGAGAGTATATGCTAAAAAAATCTTTAGCTGAAATAAAAAATGATTATGATTATATCTTGATAGATTGCGCGCCTTCATTAGGATTAATCACCTTAAATTCTTTAGTTGCTGCAGATTCTGTAATCATCCCAATTCAATGTGAGTATTTTGCATTAGAAGGTTTAGGAAAATTATTAAATACCATAAAAAGTGTTCAGAATATTCACAATTCAGAATTAGATATAGAAGGCTTACTCTTAACAATGTTCGATTCTCGTTTACGCCTTTCTAACCAAGTAGTTGACGAAGTTAGAAAACATTTTTCTAGTATGGTTTTCGATACAATTATCCGCAGAAATACACGTTTAGGAGAAGCACCAAGTTATGGCGAAAGTATAATTGCTTACGATGCTACCAGTAAAGGTGCTATAAATTACTTAAATTTGGCACAAGAATTATTAAAAAAGAATTCATAAAATGGCAAAAGCAACTAAGAAACAGGCTTTAGGAAGAGGATTATCTGCTTTGTTAAAAGAATCTTCTAACATTAATTCTGCATCCGACAAAAATGCAGATAAAGTTGTGGGTAATATTATAGAAATAGAATTAAGCTCTATTGATGTAAACCCCTATCAACCAAGAACTTATTTTGATGAAGAAGCTCTAAGAGAATTAGCAAGTTCTATTAAAGAATTAGGTGTAATTCAGCCAATTACAGTAAGAAAATTAGAAGGCAATAAATTTCAATTAGTTTCTGGTGAGCGCAGATTTAGAGCATCAAAATTAATAGGTAATACAACAGTACCTGCTTATATAAGAATTGCCAACGACCAAGAAATGCTAGAAATGGCTTTGGTCGAAAACATACAACGTAAAAGTTTAGACCCAATAGAAGTTGCTTTGTCTTATCAGCGTTTAATTGATGAAATTCAACTAACGCAAGAAGAACTTAGTACAAGAGTTGGTAAAAAACGTTCTACAGTTACCAATTATTTACGCTTATTAAAATTAGATCCAATTTTACAAACAGGTATGCGTGATGGTTTTATTTCTATGGGACATGGTCGTGCAATGATTAATGTAGAAAATACAGAAGATCAACTTGCTATTTACGAAAAGATTTTACGAGAAAAATTATCGGTAAGACAAACTGAAGAATTGGTAAAAACGTTAAAATCTGGCGTTGTAAAAAAACCAAATAAAAAACAAGTTCCCGCTTATATAAAATCTAGTATTAAAGATATTAGCAAGTACTTTGGTCATAAAATAAATGTTACTGTTGGTAATAATGGCAAAGGTAAGATTTCTATTCCTTTTCATTCTAAAGAAGATTTTAATCGTATAAAAAACTTATTAAAATAAGTGTTTTTTAAAAAAATCATATTTGTTTTTTTTCTCGGATTTTTCTCTGTTACTATGCTAGGTCAAAAAGATTCTGTAAATGTTAAAGGAGTAAAAATTAAGGGTGATATTAAAATAGAAAAAGGTGGAGTTTACAATCCTTTAGCGCCTTCTAAAGCTGCATTTTATTCAGCTATTTTCCCTGGAATGGGACAAATTTATAACAAAAAATACTGGAAAGCTCCAATAGTTTGGGCAGCAATGGCTGTTCCTACTTACTATTATCTAACTAACAATAGCAATTACAAACGCTACAGAAGAGCATATACTTTAAGAAAAAGTGGACTTAAAGATGAATTTACCAATGCAGATGGAACTCAAATTCTTTCTTTAGAAACTTTAGAAAGAGCCCAAAATCAATTAAAAGAAAATAGAGATATGTCTTTATTATCTGGTATAATTATTTATGTTTTACAAATTGTAGAAGCCAGTGTTAACGCACATTTATTACAATTTAATACCGATGATAATTTATCTTTTAAACCTACTTTTGTTAACGACCCAATGCTGTTTGAAGCACCAAAAGTAGGATTAACAATTAAATATAATTTTTAAAATGAAGATTGCACTATTAGGTTATGGTAGAATGGGAAAAGAGATTGAAAAAATTGCACTTTCTCGCGGACATAAAATTGTAATCAGAAAAGATGTTGATGATATTATAGACATTACTTTGGCAGATGTAGCTATCGATTTTAGCGTTCCTTCATCAGCATATAATAACATTACCAATTGCATCAAAAATAACGTTCCTGTTATTTCTGGCACAACTGGTTGGTTAGATAAATATGAGGATGCTGTTGCTTTATGTAAAGAAAAAAATAGCGCATTTATTTATGCATCAAATTATAGTTTGGGTGTAAATATCTTTTTTGAACTGAACAAACAATTGGCAAAAATGATGAGCAACCTAGAAGATTATACTATTTCTATGGAAGAAATTCATCATACAAAAAAATTAGATGCACCAAGTGGAACAGCAATTACTTTAGCTGAAGGAATTATTGAAAATTCTTCTAAAAATAATTGGGAATTAGGTGATGTAACATCTGAAGAAAATATACCAATTGTGGCAAAAAGAATTCCTGAAATTCCTGGCACACATACAGTTTGGTACAATTCTGAAGTAGATTCTATAGAAATTAAACATACTGCTCATAGCAGAAAAGGTTTTGCTTTAGGAGCCGTTGTTGCTGCAGAATGGATTCTTGGAAAAAAAGGAGTTTTCTCTATGAAAGATGTGTTAAACATCCGTTAAAAACGGTAACATTAGAGAACAAAAGTTATCTAATTTCGAATAAATATGTCTCCTCGAGCGCAGTCGAGAGGTTTTTATTATTAAGGTCTCGACTGCGCTCGACCTGACAAGAAAAATACAATTATGACATTTACACAGTGGTTTATCTTTTTTTTAGCAGTACAAGTAATTCATTTTTTAGGAACTTGGAAACTCTATGTAAAAGCTGGTAGAAAAGCTTGGGAAGCTGCAATTCCTATTTATAACGGAATTGTTTTAATGCAAATCATTAACAGACCAAAATGGTGGATTATTTTACTTTTTATTCCAATCGTAAACTTGTTAATGTTTCCTGTTATTTGGATAGAAACCATCAGAACTTTTGGGTTCTATAAAAAACTAGACTCTTTTTTAGTAATTGCAACTTTAGGTTTGTATATTTTTTATATTAATTATGCAACTGATGCAAAATACAATGCAGAAAGAAGTTTAAAACCTCGTTCTGAACTTGGTGAGTGGGTAAGTTCTATTGCTTTTGCAATTATTGCTGCAACTTTGGTACATACTTATTTTATGCAACCTTTTACCATACCAACATCCTCTTTAGAAAAATCTTTATTGGTGGGCGATTATTTATTTGTAAGTAAATTTCACTATGGAGCTAGAATTCCATCAACAGTTATTGCTGCACCAATGGTTCATGATTCTTTGCCATTTACAGGAACTGCTTCTTATTTAAAAAAACCACAATTACCTTATACACGTTTACCAGGTTTGCAGAAAATTAAAAACAACGATATTGTCTGTTTTAATTGGCCTGCAGATACTTTGGCTACAATGTGGGGAGATACTTCTGGAAAATTTACCTACAAACCTGTTGATAAAAAAACCAACTATGTAAAACGTTGTGTGGGTATTGCTGGAGATTCTATTGAAATGAGAAATGGTTATTTCTACATCAATGGAAAAAAGAATGTTTTACCAGACAGAGCCAAATTGCAGTTCTTTTATACTTATGAAGCTAAAAAAACAATTGACAGAAACACATTTCCTAAGTTTTTAATTGATAAAGAAAGAACTGGTGTATATAAAATTTTAAGTGAATATTGGAATAACCCTAAAGTACAAGAAGCAATTAAAAAGAACGGAAGCTTGTCTAAAATTGATTCAGATTCTTTATATACAGAAGTTGCAGGTGGTATCAATCCAAATTTTGCAAAACGTTTAAAAATGGTTTCTGTTGATAATAAAATCAATATAAATTTAACAGATGAAGAAGTTGCTCGTTTACAAAAACATTCTTTAACAGCATCTGTAACAAAAATAAATCACAGAGCAGACAACGCAATTTTTCCTCACGTAGAAAAGTTAGGATGGAGCCAAGATAACTTTGGTCCTATTTATATACCTAAAGCAGGAGTTACCGTAAAAATAGATTCAGAATCTTTGCCTTTTTACGAGCAAATTATCAAGAATTATGAAAATAACGATTTACAAGTTGTTGGAGAAAATATCTATATTAATGGTAAAAAAGCAAACTCTTACACTTTTAAACAAGATTATTTTTGGTTGGTAGGTGACAACAGACACAATTCTTTAGATGCGCGTTATTGGGGCTATGTTCCTTTTGATCATGTTTTAGGAAAACCTGTTATGGTTTGGTTTAGTTGGGATGCAGATGCACCAACTTTTGGCGCAAAATTAAAATCTATTCGTTGGGACAGAATGTTTACAACCGTTGGCGGAAGTGGAGAACCCGTTTCTTACAGATATTTAGTTTTTGCTTTAATCGCTTTATATATTGGTTACAGTTTTTATAAAGGAAAGAAAGTTAAAAAATAGTATACAGGTTACAATCTCAGTTTTCAGTTAGATACTTTCTGAATACTGAATACTGAATACTGAATACTGAAAAAATGTCATTATTTATACCTACTTACTTCTCTCCTATTTCTCAATATTCAGAAATCATAAAAGCAGAAGAAGTTGTTTTTGAAATGGATGATAATTTTCAGAAACAGAGTTATAGAAATAGATGTTATATTTATAATTCTAACGGAAAACAGTTATTAAATATTCCTGTAAAAAATAAAAACAAAGGCACTTTACAACGTAAAAAAACAAAAGATTTGTTGGTTGATAGTGATTATAATTGGCAAGAACAACATCTAAAATCTTTACAAAACGCTTACAGAAATTCACCTTTTTATGAATTTTATGAAGATGATTTAATGCCTATTTTTACAAAAAAATACACCTTTTTACAAGATGTAAATATTGATACTTTTTTATTTATTTCTGATGCTTTACAATTCACGTCTAATTTTTCTAGAACAAAAGAATACGAAGTTGAGATTCGTAAAAATGATTTTAGACATCTTTCAGACGTAAAAAATCAACCTAAAAAAGACTTTGAAAAGTACATTCAAATGTTTGATGATAAACACGGATTTATACAAAATTTATCTATTTTAGATTTACTTTTTATGGAAGGCCCAAATGCAATTAGCTACTTGTAAAAAAATTTCGTTAACTTTATAACCAATTTAATCCCCCCTTAAAAAACACTCCTTTTTATGAAGGGTAAAAAGTTTTTTATGAAATTTTTATTAGATTTTGTTGATAATATAGATGATGTTCCAAAAAAATCTATAAGAAAATTATTGCCCTTAATAAGACTTAAAGCATTTAAAAAAGGAGATAGTATCATAAAAACGGGTGATATACCTAAAGATATCTATATTATTAAAACGGGTGTTGCTAGGTCTTTTTACATTGATGACAAAGGAAAAGAATATATAAGACACTTATTTGTACCATTTAAAACTTCTGGTGCTTTAGGAGCATTGGTTTCAAAAAAAACCGCTACATTATCTTACGATTGTTTAACAGATTGCGAATTGTATGCCATTAACTTTGAAGATTTAAAAAAAATAATTGCAAAAGATAGAGCACTCTCTAATTTTTATGCTTCAATTCTTGAAAAAATATTTTTAGTTTTAGAATCTAAAATCTACGACTTATCGGTTTTAAACGCAACAGAAAGGTACTTAAAATTAAAGAAGCAAATTCCGAATATAGAAAACCTAATACAGCAGTATCATATTGCTTCGTACTTAAACATAAGTCCGGTTCAGTTAAGTAGAATTCGAAAAGAAATTTACTCAAAATAATTAAATTTGATTAACATATGTTAAGTTAAATTATACCATAAAGGTATACCTTTGTAGTGTATTATTTCCCCCAAATTTATTGTTACATAACAATTTATTTTATAAAGGCTTATTTAAAAATAAGCCTTTTTTTTTATTTATGGTCACAAAATTCATTATACATTACGGGTTACATTTTATTGTTCCTTTAATAATTTCACTTTTATTGTTTAAAGATAAATGGAAAATTGTTTATCTAATATTTGTTCTTTCTATGTTGGTAGATTTAGATCATTTATTTGCAAATCCTATTTTTGATAAAAATAGATGTAGTATTAATTTTCACCCATTACATTCTTGCCTTGCAATAGGTTTTTATGGTATCGGTTTATTTTTCACAAAAACAAGAATCATATGTATAGCTTTATTATTTCATATGATTACTGATTTTGTTGATTGTTATTTGTAATACTTTTTAAAAAGATTACTCAATTCTTGAGAGATATTTAATTTAAAAATTAAATATAAATAAACCGGAATAATTATCATACTTTTTAAGATGATATTTATGATGGGATGAATAGGAATTTTCCATTGAAATACATTAAAATAAATATCGTTTATAGGGAAATCCCAAAAAGAAAATGCGGCATATAAAATAGCAATTATTAAAATCAATTTAAATGATTTATTTGTAAAAGGAGTTATAGAAAATTTACGTTTCACAAAAAACAATTTAAAAGTATTTGCAGAAAAAATAACCATTAATGTTGCTAACGCCAAACCATCTGTTCCCATATCTAGTTTATAATAAAATAGTTTATTCAAAAAATAAACTGATAACGCCATAGAAACACTAATTGGCAAAGTAATTTTATAAAATTTAGAATTGTTAATTATGGCTCCGTTATTTCCTAAAAAACCATTATATAATTTTAATAAAGAAATCATAAAAACAACCAAAACTCCTCCAGCATATTTTTCTGGCAACAACTTAAACAATTGTATCACATTTGCATTGATTAATATGAAGAAAAAGCCGCTAATTAATAATAAATTAATAGAACTCTTTTTATACAAAGAAGCCACTTCTTTATGATTTTTTTCGTTTAACGTTTTAGAGGTTAAAGGTTGTAAAATATTTAACATAGCTCTACTTGGCGCCTCTATAAAAGAACCAATAAAAACAGCAACAGAATAATAAGCCGCTTTTGCTAAAGATTCTTTACCAGGAATCATAAATTTATCGATATCTAAAATAATAGCTCCTGCACTACCTGCTAAAATTATATAACCAGAAAAACGAAGTACTTCTTTAAAATTTTCTGGTCTAGTAAATGTAATTTTTGGTAGATACAATTTAAAAGCATAGAACATCATTACAAACATTCTTAAAAAATATGCGCCTGTTAAATAATAGATAAATTCTGGTTTGGTAATTACCTCAAAATACACAGCAAATAACAAAATCATTACTACAACTCTATTCCAAAGTTCTTTTAAAATATTACCAAAAACAGATTGAAATTGAACTTTTGCCCAAGCATAAAAAATTTCGAAATACGCGCAAGCAACCGCAATTAAATAAATAACAAATGTGTAGTTTTTAATTATTGGATTTTCTACCGATAAATAATCTCCTATTTCTTGATAAAAAATATTGCCAAAATACGCTATTGGTATTGCAACTATTAACGGCAAAAAAAGCACAGAAGACAAAAATTTATCTTTTTCTTTTTTAGTAAAATAGCTAGAAAAAAACTTTACAATTGTATGATGAATTCCTAATGCAATTAAGGGCATTAACAAGTTTGATGTAGATAATAAAAATGTAACTAAACCATAGTAATCCTCTTCTAAAAAACGAGTGTACAAAAACAAGGTATTTATGCCACCAAAGGCAAAACCTAAGTAAATAAAAAGCGTGTTTTTTAAAGATTGTTTAAATACAATTCCCATATTACGAATGTAAACTTTTAATAATGAAAGCTAACTTTTTGGTCAATTCTTTTCTGTGATACTTTCTGATGTTTTTAGAAGCTACCTCTAAATTTCCTTTTTTATATTGATAATATAATTTTAATATTTCTGACAATAATTTTTCTTTATCTTTAAAACCAATTACAACGCCTGCGTTTGTTGTTGATAAAATATCTGCCAAATCACCTTTTGGAGGACCCATAGCCAAAATGGGTCTTTTTGCTGTTAAATATTCAAATAATTTGCCTGTTAAAATTCCTTCAGATTTTTCTACATTCGGAATTAACAACAATAAAACTTGTGCTTTTTTCTGATATTCAATCGCTTTTCGATGAGAAACATAATCTTTAAAAACCGTATTTTGTTCTAATTTGTTTTTAATTATTTCATCTTTCACTTCTACAGAAATATCACCAATAAAATTCAGCTGTAAATCTTCCTTAAAATCTTTATGTTCTTCACAAAGTTGTTTTAAAACGCTAAATAAGTTTTTAGGATTGCTTTGTTTTGGCAACAAACCAATGTATGAAATTGTAAATTTATCTTCTAAAATCGTTTTTTTTGGTTTTAAAACTTCATCATCAAAACCATTGGTAATTACCTCTACTCTATTCGCTATTTTTTTAAATTCGTTTTTTAAAGTATTGCTAACAGTCAGCACACAATCTGCATTTTTTAAAACTGATTTTTCTAATTTTTTGTTTTTATTTTTTGCAAATAAAAGTTGCTTAAAATCTTTGTTATAATACAAACTCGACCAAGGATCTCTAAAATCTGCAATCCATTTTATATCATTTTTTTGATGCAATCTTTTAGCAATTAAATGCATACTATGAGGTGGTCCTGTAGAAATAATAGCCTCTATTTTATTTGAATTTAAAAATTCTTGCAAATACTTTACAGAAGGTTTTACCCAAAATATTTTAGGATCTGGAATAAAAAAATTTCCACGGATAAATGATAAAAAACCGCTATTAGTTACATTAGAAATACCAGATTGTTGTCTTTTTTTCTTTTTCCAAAAAAGTAGATTTGTGGGTTGCCAAATGGGTTGTTTTAAAACGGTTACATTATCAGCAACTTCATTTAATAAGGTTTTGTCTTCTTTTGGATAATCCGCATTATCAACCGTATAAACAATGGGTTCAATATCAAATTCTTGTAAATATTTTACAAACTTTAACCAACGTTGAACGCCAGAACCTCCTGCTGGTGGCCAATAATATGTGATGATTAAAACTTTCACTCAAATAAATTATCGTATAAATGTAGTAGTTTTTTTGCAGTACATTCCCAATTTAAATCACCTTTATACGTTAAGTTAAAACCTTTTTCAGCTTTTTGTAGTGCAGCTTTATAATTAGTATGAATTTCAATTACTTTATCAGAAAAACTATTGGCATTACCTGCTTTAAAAATTGTACCAATTTCATTCGTTTTTACAATTCTTTTTAAAGGAGCGCAATTAGAAACCAATAATGGTTTTTTTGATAATAAAATCTGATATAATTTATGCGGAATTGTACTTTCTGTATGCAAATTAGAAATATGTGGAATAATATTTATTGCAGAACTCGTCATAATTTGAACTACATTTTTAAAAGGTTGGCTTCCATAAATAACGACATTATTACGAACATCAAACGCATCAATTAAATTTTCTAAATAATTTCTAACATCATTATTTGCTGGCCCAATTAGCGCCAACATTACGTTTGGCAATTTACTAGAAATTTCTTTCATTCCTTTAATTGCGGTTTGCAAACCTCTATGAGGTCCAAATCCGCCAACATAAGAAATGATAAATTTGTCTTTATCATTTGTGAAAAAAGTTTTGTTTTCTGACTTAAAATTAGCTGCAAATTCTTTTTTTTCTGAATTAGTTATTACTGTAATTTTTTCCTCAGGCAAAGAAGTATCTGCAATAATTCGTTCTTTCATTTCTTCTACAACAGCAATAATTTTGTCGTACTTTTTTATGATGTTGTTCTCATAGTTTTGCCATCTATTATAATTGAAGAAAATTTTATTTTTTAATCTAATTATCGGATTTTTTCTCCAAGAAAACCAAGTTAATAAAGCTGCAGCATAATTTTCATGTAAATCTAAGATTGATTTTAAATTGTACTTTTTTGCAATTAAATATCCTGTTTTTGCTAAAGGCAAATCATGAACGTGCATAACATCAATTTGATGCTCTTTTATAATTTCTGGTAAAACTTTTTTAAATTTTGAATGCACAAAGTTGACAGCCAACCACATATCAATCAGCCCTTTTTCAGTAAAACTTTTATAGAAAATTTTTCTTAAAACAGTTACTTTTTCAATAATTTCTATTTCTTGGTCATTTTCTTTTCTACAACATAAAATAAAAACATTGTATTTTTCAGCTAAAGTTTCTGCTTCTTTTCGAACGCGAATATCAGCAGGATAGTAGCCATCTACGATCATTAAAACATTCTTTACTTTCGGTTTATTTTGTTGCATAAACCGCGTAATATCTTGGCGTGAATTTTCTTAAAATGGGTCTAAAACCAATTTTATTAATAGGGCTAGTCCATTTTTCTTGCTCTTGAATTTGCCAACCCGATTTTTCTAACAACCAATCAAATTGCCAATCTTCAAACTCATGGTAATGTCTATCCCACATATCGGTTTTACTTCTATAAGCTTTTGCAAACCATAAATCTAAAGGAATGGTTGCAATTAATTTTGTGGCTTCAATTTCTCGTAAAACATTAAAAGGTGCTAATAAATGTTCGAAAATTTCGAAAGCAGTAACCGCATCTACTTTATGTTTTTTTACAATTTCTGGGATTACATCTAAATCTTCACCATTAGTATTAATTACAGTATATCCATTTTGCTCCATAATTTCAGAAAACGGATTTCTAACGCCTAAATCTAAAATGGTAGCTGGGCTTGGTAAAACCTTTTGAAGAAAAGCTAATGTATGTTCGTATCTTTT
Source organism: Polaribacter sp. 2405UD43-2 (assembly GCF_058147125.1). Taxonomy (NCBI): domain Bacteria; kingdom Pseudomonadati; phylum Bacteroidota; class Flavobacteriia; order Flavobacteriales; family Flavobacteriaceae; genus Polaribacter; species Polaribacter sp. 2405UD43-2. The sequence continues at coordinate 67,563 of NZ_JBYVJX010000011.1, forward strand.
TAAAGGTAGTTTGTTATACATTTTTTGTCGATTTTTTTTGTTCATAAAAAATCCATCCAATTCCTATGAACAATAATAATCCGTAAGAAGATAAAGAAATGAGTTTTCCTTGTTGAATTACTTTTGGCTCAAATTTAAATTCTATGGTGTGTTCACCTTCAGGAATTACCATCCCTCGTAAAACATAATTTACTCTAAAATGTGGTGTTAATTTTCCATCAACATAAGCGTTCCAACCATTATTGTAATAGATTTCAGAAAATACGGCAAACTGTTCTTTTGCGGTTTTAGATTGATATGTTAATGTGGTAACATCATCCTTTAAAAGTTTTATAGTTGCTGTTGAATCTCTATCAAACTTAGTTTTATAGTCTGAATTGAATACTCTGTATAGTTCTTTATGATCAATTACAATTGTATTTTTAGTATTTAAAGAATCTAAAGCTCTAATTTCTTCATTGGCAGAATCAACAATTTTTACATTTTCTACAAACCAAGCATTGCCATTTGCCTCAGGATTTAATTGTGCTTGTTTTTCTCCTTTATCATTAACAACAATAAAATATTTGGTGTTCAACATATTTAACACTTGCATATTATTTTTAGCAATTTGAAAATCAAACAACTCTTGATAGCGTCCTAATTTTGCAGCGTGATAACCTCCAATAGAATTATGAAAATACGATGTACTTCCATCATTCATAGGGTTTACCGTAAAATTTCCAACTCTAAAATGCCCTTTATCTTGCAAAATTAATTTATCTGCCGCAGAAGCTGTAAATGGTTTTTCAATTTTTCTTGATGGTTTAAAATCGTCTTCACTCACGTACTTTTTATCAACAGAAACTAAATCAAACAATACAAAAACAGCTAAAATAATTATTGCAATTTCTTGTTTTAATTTGTTTTTTAACAACATCCATAAAACTCCCGCAGAAATCAATAGCAAAATTAAAGAACGAAGAGTATCTGTAAATAACATCGATTTTCTATCGGCAATTACAGCATCTTTTAAACCTGGTAACTGACTGTATTGTGCATCTCTTAAACCTTCAAAAGTTGAAAATCCATGTGCTAATAAAAATCCTAGAATGATCAATCCTCCAAAAATAGATACTGTTTTTTTTAATGCAGTTTGTTTTTCTTTTGATGTTATTTTTGATGAAAAGAATTCTCTTAACCCTAAAACACCTAAGATTGGCACACACAATTCTGCAATTACTTGTATGGATGAAACTGCTCTAAATTTGTTATACAAAGGAAAATAATCAATAAAAAAATGGGTTAAAATATCAAAATTACGTCCCCAACTCATCAATATTGAAAATACTGTTGCTGCTACTAACCATTGTTTTAAGCGTCCTTTTACCAAGAATATTCCTAAGAAGAATAAGAAAAAAATAACTGCGCCAATATATGCAGGAGCTTCTACAATAGTTTGGTCTCCCCAATAGGTAAGCACTTGTTCAGAATACTCTTTTGCAACTTTTTTACCCGCTTTTTCTTCTATAGTTTGATAAAAATTAGAGTTTTCTCCAAGTTTTTCAACGGTTCCTCCTCCCATAAAACGAGGAATAAATAAATTAAACGTTTCTAATTTTGCATAACTATATTCTGTAATATAAGCTTTGTCTAATCCTTTTGTTGCTTGTTTTTTAGTTCCATCTGGGTTTATGGTTAACTCAGATTTTCCTCTTGTGCTATTGTCTGCATATTCTTTCATTGCCATTAAACGAGGTGCATTTGCGCCAATTCCTAAAATAACAGCAGCAATAATAATGACAGCTTGTTTTATAAAATGTGGTACTATTTTTTCTTTGATGGCATTAATCAATTCAACAATTCCTAAAATCAACAAACAAAATCCTAAATAATAAGTCATTTGCGGATGATTGGTGTAAATTTCTAAAGCCATTGCTAAACCAGTAACAATAAAACCAAGAATATATTTTCGCTGAAAAACCCATAAAACACCCGCTAAAACCAAAGGCATATAAGCAATTGCGTGCGCTTTTGCATTATGCCCTGGCACAAAAATGATAATCAGATAAGTAGAAAAACCAAAAGCTAGCGAACCTAAAGTAGCCAATCTCCAATCCACTTTTAGTGCCATCATCAACACAAAAAAGCTTAAAAAATAGAGAAAAGTATAATCTGCGGGTCTTGGTAAAAATCGTAATAACTTATCTAAACTTCTTACAAAATCATTCGGATAATAAGCACTTATTTGATAGGCAGGCATTCCGCTAAAAGAAGTTCCTGTCCAATAAGGTTCTTTGTTGTTTTCTGCTCTATAATCTACAATTTCTTTAGCCATTCCTCTAAACTGAGTAATGTCTGATTGATTTAGTTTTTGCCCTTTTAAAACAGGATGAAAATAAATAATCGAAGCTAACGCAAAAATTGCAACAGCCAATACATAAGGAACTATTTTTTTAAAATTCATAGTTAATCTATTTCCTCAAAATCTACATATTCTCCAACAGAATCTTTGCCTTGTTGTTGGTTTCTTGGCTTTTTATCAATTACAGTTTCACCTTCTGGCACAGTATTTTTTGGTTGCTGTCCTTTATATTGTTGCTCTGCTTTCTTTTGAATAGTTTCTGCCGCTTTTTTCATTAAAAAAGGCGCAAATAATCTTGCTAAAAACTTAAAAGCATAGTAAAATATTAAAATATAAAGAATTGTTTTAAATAATCCTGCTAGCATAATTCTATTTATAAAAAATCAATCAAAAATAACAATTTGAGTACAATTGTAACGTTAACAATCTATAAAACTTTCATAAAGTCAAAAAAGTATCGTTTGCTTTTAAAAAACAGCATTTTTATCCTATGTTTGTGATAAATGATAGATACTATTTATATAAAACGTGTTCTAAATTTATGAAGCATCTTCTATTAAAACTTTTTTTTGCTTTTTTTTTAATCGGAATTCCATCTGTTCAGGCACAATACACAGAGGTTATAAACTCTAACAAACCTGGTTTTTCTGAGAGTCCATATAGTGTTGGCACAGGTGTTTATCAATTAGAAAGCAATTTCTTTTTTAGAAATACAACCATAGAACCTATTTTTTCTAGACCACAATCTTTTGGAGCTGATTTTCTTTTTAGAACCAGTTTTTTATTAGAAAAATTAGAATTGAACGCTCAATTAACTTATCAAAAAGATAAAATCGCTTTTAAAAATATTTTTACTTCACATTATTTTTCTTCGGGTTTTAGCAGATTTATTGTTGGTGCAAAATATTTATTATATCAACAAGAATATACAGACAAAAGCAAAGAAGTTAGAAGTTGGAAAAGAAGAAATGCTTTTGATAAAAAACGTTTGATTCCTTCTGTAGCAATCTATTTAGGAATGAATACAGATTTTGTAAATGAGATTCATAAAACAGGAAGCATTACTCCAAAAGTAGGCGTTTTACTACAAAATAATGTAAGTAACGATTTAAATGTAATCACCAATTTTTATTATGATAAAGCAGGTACAGACTTTGCTGAATTCTCTTATATTATTACTGCTACTCAAAATTTTAGCGATAGATGGTCTGCTTTTTTTGAAAATCAAGGTATTTTTGAAAAGAACAAAACTTCTAACAATTTAGGTGCAGGTTTGGCTTACTTATTTACAAAAGACTTACAAATAAATGCATCTGCAAGATATTTAATAGAAGGCAATGCAAAAGGATTTTATAGCGGTTTAGGAATGTCTTATAGAATAAACCAACATCAAGATTCTTTTAAAGATTTAGATGATTATAACAAGCAAATAAAAGACACTCCAATAACTCGCTACAATAAAAAACAAAGAGGTTTCTTTAGTAGATTGTTTGGTATTTTTAAGAAAAAGAATACTAGAAAAAAAACGAGAAAAAGATCTAAAAGAAAAAGAAATTAACACTAGTTTTTATATTATGATTACACTTAAAAAAGTTACCTCTAAAAAGGAAATGAAACAATTTGTACTATTTCCTTTTTCATTATATAAAAACAATAAATATTGGGTACCTCCTATTATTAAAGATGAAATTGATAATTTTGACCCAGCAATAAATCCGGTTTTCGAAAATGCAGATGCTCAATTTTTTGTAGCTTACAGAGATAAAAAAATTGTTGGTAGAGTTGCAGCTATTATCAATTGGTTTGAAGTTGAAAAACAACACATTAAAAAAATGCGTTTTGGTTGGTTTGATGTAATTGATGATGTTAAAGTTACAAAAGCACTTTTAGAGAAAGTAAAAGAAATCGGACTTCAAAATAATCTTGAATATATTGAAGGTCCTGTTGGATTTAACAACTTAGATAAAACAGGTGTTTTAATTGATGGTTTTGATCATTTAGGAACTATGATTACTTGGTATAATCATCCTTATTACAAAGAACATTTAGAGCAATTAGGTTTTGTAAAAGAGAAAGAATATTTAGAAAATAAATTCAAATTTAAAAATGTTGATGGCGTTTATTTTGATAGAATTAGTGACATACTAAAAAAACGTTTTAAGCTAAAAGCATTAGATTTTACAAAAACAAAAGACATTATGCCTTATGTAGATGAAATGTTTGAAGTTTTTGATAAAACTTACTCTAAACTCTCTACTTTTGTACCAATTTCTGATGCTCAAATTGCTTTTTTTAAAAAGAAATACATTAGTTTTATCAACCCAGAATACATAAAGTTTGTAGTTGATAAACACAACAAACTTATAGCTTTTGCCATTGTAATGCCGTCATTTTCTGAAGCCTTACAAAAAGCAAAAGGCAAGCTATTTCCTTTTGGATTGTTTCATTTATTAAAAGCCAGAAAACACGCAAAAGACGTTACTTTTTATTTAATTGGCGTGCATCCAGATTATCAAAACAAAGGAGTTACAGCAATTATTTTTAATCAGTTTATTAAAACTTTTGCAGAAAAAGGAATTGTAAATTGTATTAGAACTCCAGAATTAGAAGACAATAAAGCCATTAAAAAACTGTGGAAAGATTTTGACCCTATAACGCATAAAAGACGTAGAACTTATAAAATGAGTATTAGCAGTTAGCAGTTAGCAGTTAGCAGTTAGCAGTTAGCAGTTAGCAGTTAGCAGTTAGCAGTTAGCAGTTAGCAG
>NZ_JBYVJX010000012.1:0-64829 GCF_058147125.1 Polaribacter sp. 2405UD43-2
AAAATTTTCTGCAATTATGCAAGGTTGGATACTCTTTAGAAATGTGTCTAGACGGTAGCGCCTAAAACGTGGTTTTTGTTTTATAACAGTTTTTAACACTCTATAACCACTGGCAAATTATACCCCCCATAATTGCTAAAGTAACAATCCAATAACCAGTATTAATAGCAACATATTTAACAGATTTTTTTTCAAACATTGCAATAATAGAAAGTATTGGCAGTACAAAAAATAATCCAGACATTACTCCATGTAAAACACCGTGCTGAAAAGTTCTAAAACGATCTCCGTATTTTGCTACAAAATCTTGAAAGTAAGTAAAAGTTTCGCCTGTTTGTTCATTAAAACCAGGCTCGTTAATTAACGTTTGAAAAATTCCCATTTGATGAATAACAATAAATTGTAAAAAGAATGCTACTAAAAGACTAAATATGTAACAAAGTATAAATATTTTTGCCATATTTTGTCCTTCTAAAGATTCTTTAGTAAAGTTCATTTCTTTCATCCAAGCATTACCAAAAATTGGTCCATACCAGATAAACCCCATTAATAATGGGATTATTGCTGCAATAAATAAAACGTAGAAATTCATTTCCATGATAAAAAGTTTTTATGGTTGAATTCCAAATATAAGAAATAAGTTTTTGATTATGAATTACATAAAAAAACTGGAAGCAAAAACTTCTAGTCTAAATATCTAAATTTTGAAATTATTTATTTAATTTTCATCGATTTTGCAATGGCTTCTAATTCGAACAAAAAAGCTCTTTTGTTTACAGACGGCGCATAAGTAAAGCCTTCAAAAACAATTAATCTGTTGTTCTTTTTATCAACAACAGTATAGTTTAAAAATGGCCCTGCCATAAAATCGTTTTTAACTTCCCATTTACCACGAGTTTCATAAGCTTTTTTACCATCTATAACTGCATCAAAAGTAAAAGGAGTATAGGCTTTTTCTGTAATCATATACATACCCTCTTTAGAACCAGGAATGTACTTTTTACCTATTCTATTTCTTACAGAAACAATACTATCTGCAACTGTTTCTTCATTTTCTAAAGGAACAGCATATACTAAAATATTATTACTACCGGTTTTTGCAATTCCGCTTGTTAAATGATGACGTAACCATAAAAAATCTCCTGTATCATCTACTGTATTAAATTTATCATGAATGGTTAGTGTTATCCCTAAATTTTGCAATGTTTTAAACTTAGCGTTATCTAATTGTATTTTTTTAAAAAGATTTTGAGTCATCTTAATGTCTGAATCTGTAAAAATATCTATAATTTCTTTTTCGTGTTTTTTAAACATTTTTACAACAGCTTCATCGTCTTTTGCATACACGTAAACAATAGTCTGTGGCTGTGCGTATACATTTTTTTTCACAAAGAATTTTTCTTTATCAGCAACACCAATAATTAAGATATTTCTACCAACTTTCATCATACTTCCAAATCCGTTAGGAGCCACTTGCGAAACCGATAGAATTGGTTCTGGTTGTGGCAAACCTACCATTAACTTGCCAAAAGAATTTCTTATTTCTTTACCAATATCTCCATTCCAATCACTTGCTTTGGTAACTACCATTACCTTATTTACTTTACCAATAGAATTACGCAAAACAAATTTATCGCTACCAGTACAAGAAGCCAATAAAATTACAATTGTTAGTAGAGTGTATATTTTTTTCATAAGATTAGCTTTTATATATTTTAAGTTTAGTTCCAGGTTTTAAACCTTTAGCACCCCAAATATTGTTCCATTTTTTAATTTTTTCGATAGAAACATTCTTAAATTTTTTAGAAATGCTCCAAAGTGAATCTCCTTTTTTAACAATATACACTTGAAAACTTCCTTTTTTAATAGCAGATTTAGAAAGTTCTTTGTTTTTATTTTTTGATGATTTTACTTGTAAAAATGCTATTTTTTTTGGATAAACATATAGTCTTTGTCCTATTCTTAATCTACTTGTTTTTAAACCGTTCCAACGTTTTATTTGGCTTACACGAACTCCAAATTTATTGGCAATTTTTCCTAAATAATCTCCGCTTTTAACTCTGTAACGGATGCGTTTATCCATTTCAAAGTATTTAGGCAAAGGTTTTTCTCTTTTAGCATCATCATCATCCGCTAAAGCATAAATTTCTTTTTCTTTATCTAAAAATTCTACAATTTTATTGCTTGGCAATCTTACAGCATAATTTCTATTTTTTACAAACGGAATAATATCTAATTTATAAGAAGGATTTAAGTCTGCTAAAGTTTCTTCATCTACATTAATTTTTTCTGAAATTTGATCGAAACTAATGGTTCTTTTTACACGAATTGTATCTGTTTGAAAGTTAAAAAACTTAGGGATTTCAGAATAAATTCTGTGTTCATTGGCATATTCAAAAATGTACATTGTAGCATAAAATGCAGGTACATAACCTGCTGTTTCTCTTGGTAAATAGGGTCTAATGTTCCAATAATTTTTATATCCTCCAGAACGTTTTATTGCTTTTCTAACATTTCCTGGTCCAGAATTATAGGCTGCTAAAGCCAAATCCCAATCGCCAAAAATGGTAAATAATTGACTTAAATATTTGCAGGCAGCAATAGTTGCTTTTACAGGATTATACCTTTCATCTACATAAGAACTTACTTTTAAACCAAACTGTTTTCCTGTTCCGTACATAAATTGCCACAAACCAGAAGCACCCACTCTAGATCTGGCTCTTGGTTTTAAAGCAGATTCTACAATGGCTAAATATTTCATTTCTAGCGGAATATCATATTGATCTAGATATTGCTCAAACATTGGAAAATAATATTTTGCCTTTGCCATTAAAGCTGGATAATATTTTTTTCTATATAACAAATAGCTATTAATCACTTTTTCTAAAGATGGATTATAAGCTAAATTAAAAGGAGTTTTATGGTTTAAATTAGACAAACGAACTTTTAATAAATCTGTAGTAACTGCTGTTTTTACATTTCCTGTAATATCTTTATCATTAATAACATACACAAGTGTATCAATTAAAGCTGAATTAAATTTTTCTTCAACCAATAAACTATCCATCATTTTTAAATCTTCATCAGAAAATAACGTTGGTTTTTTAGGTTCTTTTAAAGAATCTTTGGCAATAAAAATAGTGTCTTTTTTAAGTTCTAAAATACTATCTTTTTTCTTTTGAGAAAAAATGGTGCTAGTTAATAGAAGGATTATAAGTAGTTTTTTCATCTTTTCTTTTAGGTTTCGACTGCGCTCAACCTGACATTTTAAATATTATAAATCTAACTCGACAGCAATTGGGCAGTGATCAGAATGTTTTGCTTCTGGCAAAATATAAGCTCTAGAAATTTTTTCTTTTAAAGGCTCTGAAACCATTGCGTAATCTAAACGCCAACCTTTGTTATTGGCTCTGGCATTTGCTCTATAACTCCACCAAGAATATTGTTGTTTATCTGGGTTTAAATAACGAAAACTATCTGTAAATCCGCTATTGATAAATTTACTTAACCACTCTCGTTCTTCAGGTAAAAACCCAGAAACGCCTTTCATTTTTGGGTTGTGAATGTCTATTGCTTCATGACAAATATTGTAATCTCCGCAGATAACTAAATTTGGGATTGTTTTTCTTAATTCTGATGTATATGCTAGAATTTCATCCATATAATTGAATTTAAAATCTAAACGTGCGTCATTAGTACCTGATGGTAAATACATACTCATTATAGAAACCTCATCAAAATCTACGCGTAAATTTCTACCTTCAAAATCCATCGTTTCTATACCTGTTCCGTATTCTATATGATTTGGCTTTTCTTTACAAAAAACAGCCACAGAAGAATATCCTTTTTTTTGAGCAGAAAACCAATAATGATAAGGATAACCTGCGTTTTCGAACTCGGTTACATCTAATTGTTCTTTATGTGCTTTGGTTTCTTGTATGCAAATTACATCTGGATTTGCAGCTTGCAACCAATCTATAAATCCCTTTTTTAATGCAGCTCTAATTCCGTTTACGTTGTATGATATTATTTTCATTTTCTCCTTTTAATTTCCCCAAAGGGGAAAAAACTCATTCTCTAAATTAGTTTCTTAAAAAATGATTTTATTATTTATTTTCATTTGAGTAAGCAAAGTTCTTTCCTTATGAAAGGATTTAGGATAGGCTCATCTCTGGAATTTCTCCATTTACAACTAAAGTACCCTCAGTGGCATTTTGAATTTCTTCTACGGAAACCCCAGGAGCTCTTTCTAACAAATGAAATTGATTGTTTTTTACTTCTAAAACGGCTAAATTAGTAACTACTTTTGTTACACAGCCAACTCCAGTGAGAGGCAAAGAACATTTCTTTAATAGTTTAGATTCGCCACGTTTATTGGTGTGCATCATTGCTACAATAATATTATCTGCAGAGGCAACTAAATCCATTGCACCACCCATTCCTTTTACCATTTTACCTGGAATTTTCCAATTGGCAATATCTCCATTTTCGGCAACTTCCATAGCTCCTAAAATTGTTAAGTGAACGTGTTTACCACGAATCATAGCAAAACTTGTAGCAGAATCAAAAAAACTTGCTCCTGGCATTGTAGTTATGGTTTGTTTACCTGCATTTATAATGTCTGCATCTTCTTCACCTTCAAACGGAAAAGGTCCCATTCCTAAAACACCGTTTTCAGATTGAAATTCAACTTCAATATCATCTCTTACATAATTAGCCACTAAAGTTGGAATACCAATTCCTAAGTTTACATAAAATCCGTCTTGAACTTCTTGTGCGATTCTTTTTGCGATTCCGTTTTTGTCTAACATATTAATGTATCAATTAAATAATTAATAAATGTATTAATTCTGTTTGCGAGATTTAATACTTGTACTTAATATTTTATATAAAATCAGTCCTAATTCATTTACTTTTTTTCTCAAATCAAAATGAGTTGGGTAGGTTTCTGATTTTTCACATAAAATTAACCAATATTTGGTTTCTTCTAATTCTTTAGTAGCAATTTTCATTTTATGAATAAAGTCTGCTTTACTTTCAGAATTTTGAGCTTCATGAATATTTGCGCCTATACTTGTGCCCGATTTTAACAATTGACGAGATATTACATATTTTCTCTCTGCCTGTAAAATTTCACAATAATTAATTACCATTAATGCAACTTCAATTGATTTATCAACAGCAGGATTTTTCATTTTTACATTAAACAATTGTTACATTATTTAACACGAACTGTGCGTTGTTCAATTCTTTTTTCGTAATTTTTTCCTTCAAAAATACGTTGTACAAATATTCCTGGAATGTGAATATTATTAGGGTCTAACTCGCCAACAGGAACCAATTCTTCTACTTCTGCCACTGTAATTGTTGCTGCTCCGCACATATTTGGATTAAAATTTCTTGAAGTTCCTTTAAAAACTAAATTGCCTGCAGCATCACCTTTCCAAGCTTTTACAAAAGCAAAATCGGCTTTAAAAGCGGGTTCTAAAACGTACATTTTACCATCAAATTCTCTGGTTTCTTTTCCTTTTGCAACCTCTGTTCCGTAACCAGCAGGTGTATAAAATGCAGGAAAACCTGCTTGAGCTGCTCTACATTTTTCGGCTAAAGTACCTTGTGGTGTAAGCTCTACTTCTAATTCTCCTGACAACATTTGTCGTTCAAATTCATCATTTTCACCAACGTAAGAAGAAATCATTTTTTTAATTTGCTTACCTTGTAATAATAATCCTAAGCCAAAATCGTCTACACCAGCATTGTTAGAAATACAAGTAACCTCTCTAACATTTAATTTTACCAATTCTAATATTGAATTTTCTGGGATGCCACACAAACCAAAACCCCCAAACATTAGTGTCATTCCGCTTTTTACTCCTTGTAAAGCTTCTTGTACATTGTTTACTTTTTTGTTTATCATATTTAAATGTATTTTAATATTCTGAAATAAGTTCAGGATTAAAAATCTGTATCTTCTTCAGGAATTATTTCTTTCTTTTCATCTCCTTTTTCATCTTTTTTATCAACACAATTAATGTTGATAGTAAGATTTTCTGGTTTTTCAAAATCTTCTTTACTGATGTTTAAGGTTTTATCTGCATAACATTTTTTCATAAATAATGCCCAAGAAGGCAAAGACATTGTGGCTCCCTGACCTTTTGTAATTCCGGCAAAATGAGTTGCTCTATCTTCGCCACCAGTCCAAACTCCTGTTGCTAAATTTGGTACAATTCCCATAAACCAACCATCAGATTGATTTTGTGTGGTACCTGTTTTACCCGCAATAGGATTGTCAAATTTATAAGGATGCCCAGTAACATAAGCTGGTTTTTTCCAGGGCAAACGTAAACGAACACCAGAACCAGACATTGTTACACCTTTTAATAAATCTAAAACTACATAAGCAGATTCTTCACTTAAAACCTCTTTAGTTTCTGGGGTAAATTCTTGTAATACTGTTCCGTTTTTGTCTTCAATTCTTGTTAAAATCATTGGAGAAACTCGTAAACCTTTGTTTGCAAAAGTTGCATAAGCACTTACCATTTCTATTAAAGACAAATCTACTGCACCTAATGCAATAGAAGGATTTGCTTGAATTTCACTTTCTATACCTGCAGACTTTGCTAAACGCGCCACATTTTCTGGTGAAACCATATCTATTAATCTTGCAGACATTGTATTTACAGAACCCGCTAAACCGTCTTTTAAACTTATCATTCCACCATACTTATCATCAGAATTTTTTGGCGTCCATTCTTCTGGAATTCCATATTTTCCTTTTGGAATTGTATAGGGTGTATTTGGATATTCGTCGCAAGGAGATAACTTTAATTGATTAATTGCTGTTGCATACACAAATGGTTTAAACGTAGAACCCACTTGTCTTTTTTGTTGGGCAACTGCATCGTATTTAAAATGTTTGTTGTCTATACCACCCACCCAAGCTTTTATATGACCAGATTGTGGTTCTATGGATAACAACCCAGAACGTAAAAAATATTTGTAATACTTTATAGAATCGTTTGGAGACATAATGGTGTCTATATCTCCTTTCCAAGAAAAGACACTCATTTTTGTTTTTGTATTAAAAATTTTATCGATTTCTTTTTCTGATTTTCCTGCTATTTTTAATCTCTTATATCTATCAGAATTTTTCTTTGCTCTTGTGTATATTCCTTTTATTTGGTCTTTTTCTAAATCGTAAAAAGGTGCCGTTTTATTTCGTTTTTGTTCTTTAAAAAAGTACGATTGTAAGTTAGATATATGCTCTTTTACAGCTTCTTCTGCATATTTTTGCATTCTAGAGTCTAGGGTTACATAAATCTTTAATCCGTCTCTAAAAATATTGTATTGCTCTCCATTTGGTTTTGGATTTTCTTGCACCCACTTTCTTAAAACTTTTTGTAAATGCGATCTAAAATACGTTGCTGTTCCATCTGAATGACCTTCTTTATGAATGTCTAAACCTAAATCTAATTGTTGTAACGAATCTTTTTCTTCTAATGAAATATACTCATTACGATTCATCTGTTTTAAAACAACATTTCTACGTTGTTTTACTAATTTTGGTCTTCTTAAAGGATTAAAATAGGATGAGTTTTTTAACATTCCAACCAGCATTGCTGATTCTTCTAAATCTAACTCTTTTGGCTCTTTTCCGAAATAAATTCTTGCCGCAGAACGAATACCAACTGCCTGATTTAGAAAGTCGTACTTATTTAAATACATTGTTAATATTTCGTGCTTGGTATATTGTCTTTCTAATTTAGTGGCAACTACCCATTCTTTTACTTTTTGTCCTATTCTTAAAAAAATATTTCTTGATACTCTTCCTGTAAACAACATTTTTGCCAACTGTTGTGTAATGGTACTTGCACCTCCGCTTCCTGGTTTTAAAACCGCTCTTGCAGTACCTCTAAAATCGATACCAGAATGTTCGTAAAAACGCTCATCTTCTGTGGCAACTAAAGCTTTAACTATGTTTTGTGGTAAGTCTTTGTATTTTATAGGAGTCCTGTTCTCCATTGCATATTTCCCTAAGGTTTTTCCATCAGAAGAAATAACCTCTGTTGCTAAGTTATTTTCTGGATTCTCTAGTTCTTCAAAAGTGGGTAAAGCTCCCAAAAGCCCCCAAGAAGCAAATAAAAATAATAATATTAAAAGAGAAAATCCGCCAAGGATTATGCCCCAAAACCATTTTATGTATTTTTTAAAATTCGTTGTTTTCTTTTTTGTCATTTTTAAATTTAATTTTCTATGCTAAATCCTACTTCTTGAATTCCTTTTAAAAACTCCATAGGATTTACCTCGCCATTTTTTCTCATTGCGTGACGTACATTAAATGTATATTTTCCAGAAATTGGAAACGTCTTTTTTTCTTTATAAAATAATTTATTTTCTTTGATTTCTGTATAACCAGAGCCTAAAAACTTACCTGTTTTATCAGCCATTTCATATTGTAAAGTATCTACTATTTTGGTTCCGTTTGGAAAATCTAATTCTGTAATTAGATACAGATTACTAAACTCGTAATTGTTATTATTTCTAATATTAATAAACAGGTTTTTCTTAGCAACTGTATCTGTTACATCAAACTCAAAAAATACTTTTTCATTTGCTTTCCAACCATTAAGATTAATAGACTTATATTGATTAAAATCAGTTTTATCATCACAAGAAAACATCAAAAAAAGAAGTATTAAAACAATTGAAAAATTATTTCTTTTCAGCATTGCTACCATTATTTGGTTTGTTATTTTTACGATTTCTATTATTTTTTCTAGGTTTGTTATTCTTTTTTGCTTCAGTTTGTGATGAATTTTGATTCCTTTTTAGCTGTTGTTTTTGTTGCTGATTAGGCTGTTTCTTTGCCTGTGGTTTTCTTTTTTGATTTGGTTTTTGTTGTGTATTGTTTGCTACAGCTGCAACAGGTTTTTTCTTCCTTCTATTTCTATTTCTCCTGCTTTTCTTTGGAGCATCAAAACGCGTTAAACTATCTTGCCCCACTGCATCTTCGAAATCTACTGTTTCAGGAATAACCACATCAGATTCGTATTCTTCTAACGTAGCAGATTTCTCATTATTCTTATTGAGTTCAATTATTTCTAAAACCTGTTCTAAGGTTAATCTAAACCACTTAAAACGCTCTTCTTTGTAAGTATACCAGAGGTGTTTTTTAAAAATATCCATCTTTACAAAAACGGCATCCCCCTTTTCGGTTTTTAAAACCAAATCTTGTTTTGGAAATGGTTTTAAAGCATCTAAATAAGTGTCTAATTCAAAATTTAAACAGCATTTTAGTTTGCCACATTGTCCTGCTAATTTTAACGGATTTAGTGATAATTGCTGATAACGAGCTGCAGAGGTAGTTACTTTTCTGAAATCTGTTAACCAAGTAGAACAACATAATTCCCTACCACAAGAACCAACACCACCCAATCTTGCAGCTTCTTGTCTTGCACCAACTTGTTTCATTTCTACACGAATAGAAAATGCACTGGCTAAATCTCTAATTAATTGTCTAAAATCTACTCTTGCATCTGCTGTATAATAGAAAGTAGCTTTGTTTCCATCTCCTTGATATTCTACATCAGATAATTTCATTTGCAAACCTAAACGCCCTAAAATTTCTCTTCCTCTGCGTTGTGTTTCTTCTTCTTTAGCTCTAGCTGTTTGCCAAATATCTATATCTTTTTGACTAGCTTTTCTGTAGATTTTTTTTACATCTTCATGATCAGCACTAATTTTGCGCTTTTTCATTTGTACTTTTACCAATTCTCCAGATAATGAAACCACACCAACATCATGACCCGGATTTCCTTCTACAGCCACAATATCTCCCATTGTTAGGGGTAAATTATCAGGGTTTTTATAAAAATGTTTTCTTCCGTTTTTAAATCGGATTTCGAAAATATTAAATTTTTCTTCTCCACTTGGTAAAGTCATATTAGAAAGCCAATCAAAAACCGCTAGTTTACTTCCACTACCACAAGAGCTTCCTGTACCACAATTACCATTACTTTTACAACCTTTTGGTACTCCATTTTTGGTTGTACCACAACTTCCACATACCATTTAAGTATATATTATAGAAAAGCCCAAGGCTTTTTTCTGTTCATAATTTGATTATCAGACTGATACATAAACTCAATCTAATCTTCACTGATTCGTAAATATACGCATTCTCAAACAATGAAAAAACAGGTAAATGAAAGTTTCCTATCTGTTTTTTCTTTTATTATTCTCCAAATGTAGTTTTACTGTTTATTTAAAAATTAATCCATTTAGAATTTATAAGAATTGAATTATAATTCGTGAAAAAGTTTTTTTCTAAAGTTAAAAAAGACCTCAATTTTGAGGTCTTTTTTATAGAGTTTCATAAATTATTAAACCTGTTTTACTGCAATAATATTTACTGGACAGGCTTTTTTAGCCTCATTTGAACAGTCTAAAATAGAATCATCAAAAGATTTTAGAGTAAAAAAACCTTTTTTTTCTGTGGAATGTAACAAGACAGATTTACCGTCTTTTTTTGACATCTGAAACTGAGCTGGAGCCAACTCTACACAGTAATTACAGCCAATACATTTATTTCTTTGTAATGTTATTACTACCATTAATTTTTAGCAAATTCTGTTTTTACAATTTTATACAACTTGTCTGACCTTCTAATTTTAAAGTCTAATTTCATTGTAACTTCATCTCCTTTTATTGCTTTTTCTGACGGTTTATCATTTACAAACATTTGTTTGAGTTCCATTTCTTGTGCACCTGTTGTGGGTCCTGTAATTAAAATGGTGTCACCAACATTTACATCATAAGCATCAATTTTAAACTGACCAATTTTAGCTTTGTCAAAATAATGTTCTCCTTTACCTAAATACACTTTCTTTTGAGTTGCGTGAGAACCTGGTTCTTTACTCCATTCTCCTAATTTTTGTCCTAAATAATAACCGTTCCAAAAACCACGATTGTAAACTTTTTCTAACTCTTGCATCCAAGAAATTACTTTTTCTTTATCGTAAGTTTTATCAACTAAACTATCTATAGCTTCTCTGTAACATTTAATTACTTTTGCCACATATTCTGGTGCTCTGCCTCGTCCTTCAATCTTTAGAACTTTAATACCTGCATCTGCAATTTGATCTAAAAAATCGATGGTACACAAGTCTTTTGGAGACATAATATATTCATTATCCAACTCCATTTCGAAACCAGTTTCTTGGTCTATAACTGTATATTTTTTTCTGCAATTTTGTTTGCAAGCACCTCTATTTGCTGATGAATTATGAGAGTGTAAACTCATATAACATTTGCCAGAAACTGCCATACACAAAGCGCCATGACCAAAAATTTCGATTTCTATTAATTTTCCTGAAGGACCTTTAATTTGATCTTTTTCAATTTGTTCTGTAATCTTTTTTACTTGACGTAAACTCAATTCTCTACTCAACACAATTGTGTCTGCAAACAAACTGTAAAACTTAACCGTTTCTATGTTTGTAATATTGATTTGTGTAGAAATATGCACTTCCATTTGTTGCGCTCTAGCCATAGAAATTACGGCTTGATCCATAGCAATTACAGCCGTAATATTGGCATCTTTGGCTTTTTTTATCAATGTTTTTACTATTGATAAATCATGATCGTAAACAATGGTGTTTAATGTGAGATAGGTTCTCACATTTTTTTCTGAACATCTTTTAGATATTTCTTCTAAATCATCTAACGTAAAGTTAATAGAAGCTCTTGCACGCATATTTAATTGCTCTACACCAAAATAAATTGAATCACAACCATTGTCTAAAGCCGCTTGTAAACTTTCGAAGTTCCCTGCAGGTGCCATTAATTCGATTTTCTGCATATTTTTATTTTTTAAATTTTAGAACTTCTGAACGTCCTTTTTTAAATATTTTATTGCTATTGGCTTTTCCTTTTCTTAATTCTTTTTGTTCTTTAAAAGACAATTGAATGATTTCTTGACAATCTGTAGAACACGTATTCTCCATCTTTTCTGCACATTCATCACACTGAATAAATAATAAATGACAGGCTTCGTTTGCACAATTAGTATGCGTATCGCAAGGTTTTCCACATTGATGACAATTAGAAACTACATCATCTGTAATTTTTTCTGCTCTTCTATGATCGAATACAAAATTTTTGCCAATAAATTTATTTTCGATTCCTTCTTGTTTCACTTGACGCGTATATTCTATAATTCCGCCTTCCAACTGAAAAACGTTTTTAAATCCTTTGTGTTTATAATATGCTGATGCTTTTTCGCAACGGATTCCACCTGTACAATACATCAATAAATTCTTATCTTCTTTATGGTCTTTTAAATCTTCTTCTATAATATCTAAAGAATCTCTAAATGTATCTACATCTGGAGTTACAGCACCATCAAAATGACCAATTTCACTTTCGTAATGATTTCGCATATCTACACAAACCGTGTCAGGATTTGCCAACATTTTGTTGAATTCTTTAGCATTTAAATGCACACCTTTGTTGGTAACATCAAAAGTATCATCATTTAAACCGTCTGCAACAATTTTGTTTCTAACCTTTACTTTTAACTTTAAAAAAGATTTATTGTCTTGCTCTACAGCCACATTTAAACGAATGTCTTTTAAAAAAGAAATACGATCTAGTTGATTTTTTAACGCATAAAAATTCTCAGCAGGAACAGAAAGTTGAGCATTTATGCCTTCAAAAGAAACATAAATTCTTCCTAAAACATCTAACTTATTCCATTCTAAGAATAGTTTATCTCTAAATAATTGTGGATTTTCTATCTTATAATATTGATAGAAAGAAATGGTGATGCGGTCTTTACCAGCTTCATCAATTAATGCTGCGCGTTCTTTTGCGCTTAACTTATTGTACAGTTGCATGCTATACTTTTATAGGTTAAACTTAATATTTTTGCAAATGTAATTAATTATTTATACTTATAAGGCTAAAATTAAAACGATAACTAACTGATAAACAACAAACAACAACTACAACGTTTTCTTAAATAATTCGAAAAACCTAACTTTTATCATATTTTTGGGTTTATTTCGAAAGTAAATTTGCATAGTGAAATAAAATACATAAAAAAACTTAAATATTTAATAATGAAATTAGAAGAATTAACATTAGAAAAACCAGCAAAAGAAGAGTTTAAAAAAGGTTTCTGGAACACAGCAATAAACGTTAGAGACTTTGTTTTTAATAACATTACTCCTTATACAGGAGATGATTCATTTTTAGTTGGACCTACTCAAAAAACTCAAAAACTTTGGGATATTTGTAAAGAAGGTATGCAACAAGAAAGACAAAATAATGGTGTACATTCTGTAGATACAGAAACTATTTCTGGTGTTGCTAGCTTTGGTGCAGGTTATATTGATAAAGAAAATGAAGTAATTGTTGGTTTACAAACTGATGGTTTATTAAAAAGAGCTATGAAACCTTTTGGAGGTTATAAAGTAGTTCAAAAAGCTTTAGAAGAACATGGTTTAAAACCTAGTGAAGAAATTAACGAATTATTTTCTAAATATGTAAAAACGCATAATGATGGTGTTTTTGATGCCTATAATGCAGAAATTAGAAAATTCCGTTCTTTAGGATTTTTAACAGGTTTACCAGACAATTATGCACGTGGTAGAATTATTGGTGATTACAGACGTGTAGCTTTATATGGTATTGATAAATTAATCGAAGTTAAAAAAGAAGACCTTAACAATATAGAAGGCCCAATGACAGACGCTGTTATTCGTTTAAGAGAAGAAGTTTCTGAACAAATAAGAGCTTTAAAAGATATGATTACAATGGGTAATCATTATGGTTTAGAATTAAACAGACCAGCAGAAACAGCACAAGAAGCTGTACAATGGACATATATGGCTTACTTAGCTGCTGTAAAAGAGCAAGATGGAGCTGCAATGTCTTTAGGTAATGTTTCTACTTTCTTAGATATTTTTATCGAAAAAGATATTGAAAACGGTGTTATTACAGAAGATGAAGCACAAGAATACATAGACCAGTTTGTAATGAAACTCAGAATGGTGCGTCACTTAAGAATGGCTGCTTATGATGAAATTTTTGCTGGAGACCCAACTTGGGTAACAGAAGCAATTGGAGGTATGTTAAATGACGGTAGAACAAAAGTTACCAAAACCGCATTCCGTTTCTTAAACACTTTATACAACTTAGGCCCATCACCAGAACCAAATATTACTGTTCTTTGGTCTCCTACTTTACCACAAAACTTTAAAAATTTCTGTGCAAAAGTATCTATAGACACTTCATCTATTCAGTTCGAAAATGATGATTTAATGCGTAACCTAAGAGGTTCTGACGATTACGGAATTGCTTGTTGTGTTTCTTATCAAGAAATTGGTAAACAAATTCAATTCTTTGGTGCAAGAACTAACTTAGCTAAAACATTATTGTTAGCAATAAATGGAGGTAAGTGTGAAATTACAGGAACTCAAATGGTTGATGGAATTGAGCCTTGTAATTGTGAGTATTTAGACTTTGATAATGTTATGAAAAACTTTAAGGTTGCTATGACTAAAGTTGCCAAAGTTTATAATGATGCAATGAACATCATTCACTATATGCATGACAAATATTACTACGAAAAAGCACAAATGGCTTTAATAGATACTAACCCAGAAATTAATATTGCTTACGGTATTGCTGGTTTATCTATTGTAGCAGATTCTTTAGCAGCAATTAAATATGCAAAAGTAAAACCAATTAGAAACGAAGAAGGTTTAACGGTTGATTTTAAAATTAAAGGAGAATTCCCTAAGTATGGAAACGACGACAATAGAGTAGATATTTTTGCTCACAATGCTGTAGAAGACTTTAATAACGAATTAAAAAAATTAAAAGTTTATAAAGATGCAGAACCAACAATGTCTGTATTAACAATTACATCTAATGTTGTGTATGGTAAAAAAACCGGAGCTACACCAGATGGTAGAGCTTTAGGTGTGCCTTTTGCTCCTGGTGCTAACCCAATGCATGGGCGAGACACTAATGGTGCAATTGCTTCACTAAACTCTGTAGCAAAAATAGACTATAAAGATTCTCAAGACGGAATCTCTAATACATTCTCTATTGTTCCTAAATCGTTAGGTTCTACTAAAGAAGATAGAATAGACAATTTAGTAGCAGCTTTAAATGGATATTTCGAACACGGAGCGCAACATTTAAATGTAAATGTATTAGACAAAGAAACTTTATTAGATGCAATGGAGCATCCAGAAAATCACCCTCAATTAACAATTAGAGTTTCTGGATATGCTGTTAATTTTATTAGATTAACTAAAGAACAACAAATGGAAGTTATTTCGCGTTCTTTCCACGGTTCTATGTAGTACTTTTTATGTATTTCACAAGGGATTCAAAAAATAAAAAAATTACCTATTTTTTGAGTCCCTTTTTTTTCAACAAAAAACAAACACTATCAAAATAAAAGAAAACATATTAAACGTACATTCTATAGAGTCTTTTGGTACACATGATGGTCCTGGAATTAGAATGGTTATTTTTTTACAAGGATGTAAATTAAAATGCCAATATTGTCACAATCCAGACACCATAGATACGCACGGAGGAGAAGAACATCTTATTGAAGATTTGGTTAAAAAAGCTGTAAATATGAAATCCTATTTTGGCGATAATGGTGGTGTAACCGTTTCTGGTGGCGAGCCTTTGTTACAAGCTCACAACTTAATTCCGTTCTTTAAAAGATTAAAAGAAGAAGGAATTCATACCAACTTAGACACCAATGGAAGATTGCTAAATCATCCTGCAATAGAATTATTAGACAGCCATACAGATTTAGTAATGTTAGACATTAAGCATATGACTGAAGAAGGTTTTCAAAGAATTACTGGAAAACAAAACAAAGAAACTACCTTCAATTTTGCCAAACATAGAGAAGCCTCAGGTAAAAAAATGTGGTTGCGTTATGTGTTAATTCCAGAAATAACAAATACGCCAGAATTACTGCATCAATTAGGAGATTATTTTAAAGATTACAAAACAATAGAACAAATAGAATTACAACCTTATCATAAATTAGGTATCCATAAATGGGATACTTTAGGTTGGGAATATGAGTTAAAAGATGCAAGAGAAAATACGCAAGAAGAATTAGAAGAAGCATCAAAAATTTTAAGCAACTACTTTAAAAAAGTAAAAATTAATTAAAGAAAACAAAATGAGTTTACCAAAACTAAAAAACAGATGGTTAATTGCAGCTTCTGCAGTAGGAATCCATATTTCTATTGGTTCTGTATATGCATATTCTGTAATGACAAACCCTGTTAAAGATATATTTGATGTAGAAGGAAGTGTTATTAAATGGGCTTTTAAAATAGCCATTTTATTACTAGGTTTATCAGCAGCATTCTTAGGACGTTGGGTAGAAAAAGTAGGCCCTAAAATTAGCGGAACCACTGCTGGTATTTTTTACGGAATAGGAATTTTAGGTTCTGGTTTAGCCGTACAAATAGAATCGCTTTGGTTGTTCTATTTATGCTATGGTGTAATTGGTGGTATAGGTTTAGGTTTAGGCTATATTACCCCAGTAAGCACTTTGGTAAAATGGTTTCCAGACAGACGTGGTTTAGCAACAGGAATGGCAATTATGGGATTTGGTTTTGCTGCCCTAATTTTTGGTCCTGTAATGGCAAAATTATTTGAAACTGTTGGAGTAGCAAATGCATTTTATATTCTAGGAATTATTTATATGGTATTAATTCTATCATCTGCAAGTTATATAGAAAGACCTCCTGTGGGTTATGCTCCTGAAGGATATAAAGAAGGAGAAGGTAAAGTTATTAAAGAAGATTTAACCAATATTACTGCTAACGAATCTTTAAAATCTCCTCGTTTTTATTACATCTGGATTATGATGTTTATTAATATTTCATGTGGTATTGCTGTAATTTCTGCAGCCAGCCCAATGATGCAAGAAAAATTAAGTTACACACCAATGCAAGCAGCAGCAATTGTTGGTTTTATTGGCGTTTTTAATGGCTTAGGAAGAATTATATGGTCTACATTATCTGATTATTTAGGACGTGCAAATACATTTATTCTCTTTTTTGCTTTTCAAATTTTAGCCTTTTATTTCTTACCAAAAATTGGTGTAGAAAGCATTTTCTTAATTGTACTATTTACAGTAATTACAATGTATGGTGGTGGTTTTGCAACTTTACCAGCATTCTTAGGCGATTTATTTGGCACAAAACAATTAGGCGCAATTCATGGAATGGTATTAGCAGCTTGGGGATTAGCAGGTGTTATTGGTCCAACCATTTACGATATGGTTAAAGAACAAACAGGTTCTTTAGACACTACTCTTGTAATTTTTGCAGGTTTATTTGTTGTTGCCTTAGTTGTATCAATTTTAATGAAAATTTCAATTATAAAATCTCAAAAAAAGAAAGAACAAGAATTAAGTGTAGCAGCTTAAATCAATTTATAAAAATCAATCTAAAGAACCTTTCTATTTGTAAATAGAAAGGTTTCTTTTTTAAGAACTATAACAAATTGTTAAAATTTAAACATTAGAAATTATATTGGTAAATATTTCTTAAAATGATGGTTAAAATTTATTTTGTTAGCATCTTTGCATCTCAAAGAAAACGTCTTAAACAAATTTTAAGACACATTAAAAATGTCTTTCCTGCGAAAGCAGGAATCTAAATTAATAAAAATGAAAATAGCTGTAGTTGGCGCAACTGGAATGGTTGGCACAGTCATGTTAAAAGTACTAGAAGATCGTAATTTACCCGTAACAGAATTAATACCTGTTGCATCTGCAAGATCTGCTGGTAAAAAACTACAATACAAAGGTAAAGATTATACTGTTGTAACTTTAGATGATGCTGTTAATATGAAACCAGATGTAGCTTTATTTTCTGCTGGTGGAGATACTTCTTTAGAATGGGCTCCAAAATTTGCAGAAGTTGGCACCACTGTAATTGATAACTCTTCTGCTTGGAGAATGGATCCAACAAAAAAATTAGTGGTTCCAGAAATTAATGGTGATGTTTTAACTAAGGATGACAAAATTATTGCCAACCCAAACTGTTCTACAATTCAGTTAGTAATGGCTTTAGCACCTTTGCATTCTAAATATACAATGAAACGTGTCGTAATTTCTACTTATCAATCTGTTTCTGGTACTGGTGTAAAAGCAGTACAGCAATTAGATAACGAAGAAGCTGGTATAAATGGAGAAATGGCGTATCCTCATAAAATAGGAAGAAATGCATTACCTCATTGCGATGTTTTCTTAGAAAACGGATACACAAAAGAAGAAATGAAATTGGTAAAAGAACCCAAGAAAATTTTACGAGATGATTCTTTTTCTGTAACAGCAACAGCAGTTAGAATTCCTACTGCTGGTGGGCATTCTGAAGCTGTAAATGTGCAGTTTGAAAATGATTTTGATTTGGTAGAAGTTCGTAAATTATTAAATGAAACTCCAGGAGTTGTTGTTGAAGATGATTTGGCAAACAATATATACCCAATGCCAGTAAATGCGCACAATAAAGATGAAGTTTTTGTTGGACGAATTAGACGTGATGAATCTCAAGAAAATACCTTAAATTTGTGGATTGTTGCAGATAACCTTAGAAAAGGTGCTGCTACAAACACAGTTCAAATTGCCGAATATTTAATAGAAAATAATTTGGTTTAATTTTAAGAGATTTTTCGACTACACTTTGTTTCGCTCAAAATGACATTAAATTGTCATTTCGACCTTGTGGAGAAATCTTAAAAAGATAACTTTTTACAAAATAAAAATGGCAACATTTCATAAAATAACCATAAAAGAAATTAAACAAGAAACCGCATTTGCGGTTTCTGTTGTATTTAACATCCCTGAAAACTTAAAATCAGCATTTAGTTTTACACCTGGGCAATACATCACTTTACAAAAAGAAATTAATGGCTCAGCAATTAGAAGAGCGTATTCTATTTGTTCTACTCCACAAAGTAAAGAAATTAGAGTCGCTATAAAAGCAGTTGAAAACGGAACCTTTTCTGTGTATGCAACTTCAGACTTAAAAGTTGGAGATGAAATAGAAATTACAGTTCCTGAAGGAAGATTTTTACTATCTCCAGAAGAAAACAAAAACTATATTGCATTTGCAGCTGGTTCTGGAATTACGCCCATTTTATCGATGGTAAAAACGGTTTTAGAAAACCAACCAACAGCAACCTTTACTTTAGTTTATGGTAACAAATCTGTTGCAGATACCATTTTTTATGATCAATTATTGCAATTAAATGCTAAATACAAAAACTTTAATTTAGAATTTGTTTGCAGTAGAGAATGTCAAGAAAATGCTTTATTTGGTAGAATTGATACTGCTTCTACCAATTTTTTCATCAAAAATAAATACAAAAATATTTCTTTTGATGCTGCTTTTTTATGTGGTCCTGAAGAAATGATACAAACCGTTTCAGATGCTTTAAAAGTTACTGGTTTTCCATCAGAAAATATTCATTTTGAACTATTTACAGTATCAGAAAATGAAGCAGCAACCTCAGAAATAAAAGACGGCACTACAGAAGTAACTGTTTTGTTAGATGATGAAGAAACTACGTTTACAATGACGCAGACAGACAATATTTTAGCAGCAGCTTTACGCAACGATTTAGATGCTCCTTATTCTTGCCAAGGTGGCGTTTGTAGTTCTTGTATGGGAAAAATTACCGAAGGAAAAGCTGTAATGGTAAAGAATTCTATTTTAACAGACAGCGAAATTGAAGAAGGTTTGGTGTTAACTTGTCAAGCGCATCCAACAACATCAAAAATTACTTTAGATTTTGATGATGTGTAAAAATAATAGCTAAATTTTTATTTTAAAAAGGATGGTTTTTCCATTAGGGCAAACTCACACTTTGTAAAAAAAGAAATATAATACAAACTTTAGCCACGAATTCA
Source organism: Polaribacter sp. 2405UD43-2 (assembly GCF_058147125.1). Lineage (NCBI taxonomy): Bacteria > Pseudomonadati > Bacteroidota > Flavobacteriia > Flavobacteriales > Flavobacteriaceae > Polaribacter > Polaribacter sp. 2405UD43-2. Next base: position 19,973 of record NZ_JBYVJX010000012.1, read on the forward strand.
CGAATTTATAGATGACTATTCAAAAATAATTTTGCTAATTATAAAAACCAAAGGTTTTTATTAGTGAAATTAATAATTAAAGTAAAAAATTTGTGAATTCGTGGCTAAAAATAAAAGTATGAGTTTGCCCTAGTTTTTCCATCCTTTCTTTTTATCCTTCAGTTAAAAAGCTGTATTTTTAGACAATGGATTTTTACGACTTTAAAAATGCTTTCTTAATAGGTTTTTTCATGGCTTTTATGATTGGACCTGTTTTTTTTATGTTGATACAAACCAGTATTTTAAAAGGAGCAAGAGCTGCTATTGCTTTTGATATTGGTGTTATTTTAGGCGATGTTGCTTTTATTTTAATTGCTTATTATGGTAGTAGATCTTTACTAGAAAAAATTAAAGACGATCCTAGACTTTTTTTTATTGGTGGCTTAGTTCTTATTATTTATGGTTTAATTACTTATTTTGATAGACAAAACAAAAAAGAAGCTTTAGAATCTGCAAAAATTGTGGATGTTCCTGTACAAAACAACTATATAAAACTCTTTTTTAAAGGTTTCTTTTTAAACTTTATAAATGTTGGCGTTTTGGCTGGTTGGTTAGGAATTGTAGTGGTAGTAGGCCCAACTTTAAAAATGAATCCTACCAGTATTTTTTGGTATTTTGCTACCGTAATTTTAGGATATACACTTACAGATTTAGGTAAAATACTCTTAGCAAAACAGTTAAAAAACAGATTAACTCCACTCGTTATTTACAGATTAAAAAGAATTATGGGAATAATTCTATTGGTTTGTGGCGTCTTTTTAATGTTAAAAGGTTTTATACCTAATGAAAAAATTGATGAATTTATTCATTAATAATATCTTTATTTCTAAAATTAGAAAAATACTTTTCCTAACAATAAAAATAATGCAATACCAGATCCTATTGCCGCAAAACCCAATATCCATTTTCTTTGCTGTTTTTTAAAAAAGTGATGTAACAAAAAAGAAAGAAACAAAACTACCGCTGTAAAAGTAAAAACAGTAACTGTTGCTCCAAGTGTTGTTAAAATAATAGGTAAAAATTCACTTTGGTTTACACTGATTGTATTAGATAAATCTATAAAAACTCCTAACCCATTAAAAAACGCAAATAAGAAAATTAAAATTAATAAAGTTTTAAGATTTATTGCTGATGATTTTCTTATGATATGAAAAACGGCTAATAAAAAAATTAATAGTGGAATTATAAATTTTACAACCTCTAAATTAACTTTTATGTTTGTATAAGAAGAAAATAAAAAAGCGAAAAAGAGTCCTAAAGAATATGTTGCTATTAGAAAAAGAATCTTTTTCCATTCTTTAAACTTAAAAACAATGAATAATAAAAAAAGGAACAAAACATAGTTATAAACAGAAAATTTAACAATATGTTTTACTCCAATTTTTAAAAAACTTGAAAGCGAATTAAAAGATAAATCTATTCTTTTTTTTTACCTCCAAAAACATTATTTTTTGGGTTGATATCTGCCATTAAACCACTTTTATCAATAATTACAGATTTTACAGATTTAGAAGTATTAAAAGAATATGTTGGGTATGCCCAACCCCAATCTTTTAAAATTGTTGCAGAAGTAGGTTTGTTGCCTCTCATCATTTCTAAAGGAATATTAAAGCTTTCTACACTTCCATCTACATAAGTTACTGCTACATCTATTGGCATTGGCATTTGCCCAATTCTTTCTAAAGTAATTGTTTTATCATCAACAGATTTTACTCCATAATCTATGGTATGTGTAGTTTGTGTCCATTCGTTTAAATACCAATCTAAATGAATACCAGAAACTTTTTCCATAGTACGCTTAATATCATTTGGTGTTGGATGTTTAAAACTGAAATCTGCAAAATACTTTTTTAATCCGTTTGCTACATTTTTAGTGCCAATTATATATTCTAATTGCGATAAAAAGATGTTTCCTTTACTATAACTTGCAACACCATAAGCAGTATTTAAATCGTATCTATCTGCGTGCGTAGTAAGTGGTTCTTCTATATTATTTTTAACTACATAATAATAGCCTGCATAAGAACCTTTATGCGGATTTTTTAGACCTCTTTTTAAAATTTTATTAGAAGCTTTGTTAGAAATATAGGTGGTAAATCCTTCATCCATCCAAGGATGTAAGCTTTCGTTAGAAGCTAATAAAAACTGAAACCAAGTATGCGCCATTTCATGAGCTGTTACACCAAAAAGACCTCCAAAACTAGATTGACCATTAATTAATGTAGACATTGCATACTCCATACCACCATCTCCACCTTGAATAACTGAATATTGTTTGTATGGATATTGACCAATATTTTGGCTAAAATACGTCATTAATTCAGCAGTTTTTGGTTGTAAATCTTTCCAATTTTTTAAGTATTTGGCTTTCATATTTTTCTTATAGAAAAAATGCAAGTCAATTCCGTTAGCCATTTTTAAAATATCGTGCTTATAATCTGGGTCTGCTGCCCAAGTAAAATCATGCACATTTGGCGCTTTAAAATGCCAAGTTAGTTTATTGCCTTTAGGTAGTTTTAAATCTTTAGAAGTATCTTGATATCCGTGACCAATTTCTTGCGGATTTTGCAAATATCCTGTGCCACCAATCACATAATTTTTATCAATATGAATGGTTACATCAAAATCTCCCCAAACTCCGTGAAATTCTCTTGCAATGTAAGGTGGTGTGTGCCATCCTTCAAAATCATATTCTGCTAATTTAGGGTACCATTGTGCCATAGATAAGGCAACTCCTTCTTTATTGTTTCTACCAGATCTACGAATTTGAACAGGAACTTGCGCATCAAAAATCATATCAAAAGTTACGCTCTCTCCTGATTTTATTGGCGTATTTAAAGTTACTTCTAAAATGGTACCCACCGTTTTATGAGAAACATTTACACCATTTTGTTTTAAAGAATTTACTTTGATATAACCTATTTCATTGGGTTTTAATTGACTAATTCTATTGCCAATTTTAGCACTTGGATCTTTAATATTTAAAGACCTTACATCCATTTGAGAGCCTGGCTGAAAAGCATTAAAATACAGATGATAAAAAACTTTGTTAAGATTATCTGGAGAATTATTAGTGTACACTAATTTTTGTTTTCCTTTATATTGATAGTTATTTACATTCATATCAATATCCATAGTATAATTTACACGTTGTTGCCAATAATCACTTTTTGTGATATTTTTATGGGCAATGTAAGTTACTTCTTTTGTTTGCGCACAAGAAATAAACATAGTTATTAATAATCCAAATAAAAGAAGTTTTCTCATCTGTATTTTATTTATTTTGGTAAAGACTTATTATTTTCCATTTACCATTCTATCAGCCATTTTTAAAGCATTGTAAGCATTTACAACTCTACCAGAAACTGATAGTTCTGAAAACGGAACTAACTCTTCTTTAGAATTATATCTTTTACCTGTACCTGGTTTTATAACATCAAAATTAATTTTTGTTCCAGAATTCATGATAATATGTTTTACCTGACTTGCAGATAATTTTGGATAATAAGAACGTATTAAAGCTGCTACACCTGCAGTAGATGGCGCTGCCATAGAAGTTCCGCTAAACTTTGCATATCCGTTTTCTGGTGTTGTAGAATACACTTGTACACCTGGTGCAAAAATATCTACATTAATTTTTCCGTAATTAGAAAATGTTGCTGGTAAGTTTTTGTTATAATTAGAACTCATAGCTCCTATTGTTAAAACATTATCAGAAATTTCTGTTTTTAAATCTTTAGAATCGTTAGGATATGTTTTTTCTACATCAATATTTTTACCATCATTACCAGCTGCATTTACTATTAATACATCTTTTTTTGCTGCATATTTAATAGCGTCATAAACCCATTCTTTATTTGGTGAAAATGCTTTACCAAAACTTGTATTAATTACTTTTGCTCCATTATCTACGGCATATCTAATTCCTAGTGCAACATCTTTGTCATATTCATCACCATCAGAAACAGAACGAACTGCCATAATTTTTACATGATTAGCAACACCATTCATTCCTTTACCATTATTTCTTGTAGCGCCAATTATACCAGAAACGTGAGAACCGTGTGCTTCATCCTTTACAGAGTGACCTGTGTTTCCGTCTCCATTTCCTGGTTTGTCATGAATATCGTAAGCATTGTCTCCAACCTCAGTTCTATAATCTGTTTTTAAATTTTCTCCGTTTATTAAATCTTTATTTTTCTTTAACTCACTAATAAAATAGTTAACTCCGCTTTCTAATTCTTTTTTAGCAGCAGCTATAGAAGGTAAGCCAAAACTGAACATTCTTTTTGCAACTTCAACATTTTTTAACAAAGCTTCATCTTCTGTTTTTATTGATAAAACATCTGCTTTTGTGTAGTCTTTTTTACCAAAATGTTTAGCAAAAGCTTCATCAGCATTTTTTACACCTTGCAACAATTGTTCGTACCTAGTTTTGGTTTTTAGCAGATTTTCGTTTGATTTTTTAGCTTTTTCAATTTTTTCTTTATAATACTTTTTTACTTCTGCCAAAGTAGCCGCATCTGTAATTGAAGGATTCATTAAAATACGCTCATACTCTAAGTGTTCTTTGTATGAGTTTCCTAAAAAGTTCCATCCTGTAATATCATCAACATAACCATTTTTGTCATCATCTTTATTATTACCAGGAATTTCTTTTTCGTTCATCCAAGATACGTCTACTAAATCTTCATGCGATAAGTCTGTTCCTGAATCTACAACTGCTACAACAACTTCTACTCCTTTTTTACCTTGTAAAAATTCATAGGCTTTATTAACACTCATACCTGGTATAGAGTCTGTTATCAAATCTAAATGTTGCCAATTATTTTTTTCTGTGTCTGTTAATGCTGCTTTTTTTGCAGTTGCATTTACAACAACATCAGAACCTTTTGGTACTGGGATGTTTTTTATTGATTTACACCCAACTAATGCAATTGAAACAATTGCTGTGTACATTACCGTTTTTAAAACTCTCATAATTTCTATTAATTAAATATATCTGTAAATTTATATGTTTCTTTTAATCTGACTCCTTTTTCTGTATGCTTTACTGTACAAAGTTCATTATAAGTATCATGTTCTAAAAAAAGGAAATACTCTTTGTCTGCTGCTAAATTTAAAAAAGCGGCTTTTTCTTTAATGGTTAATAAAGGTCTAGTATCATAACCCATTACATAAGGCAAAGAAATATGCCCTACTGTTGGTAGTAAATCTGCCATAAAAACAATTATTTTTTCTTGATACGTTAGCTTGGGTAACATCTGTTTTTCTGTATGACCATCTACAAACAAAACATCAAAACCAATTTGATCTTTAGCATTTCTATGAATAAAATTTAGTTGTCCGCTTTCTTTTATAGGATTGATATTTTCTTTTAAAAAAGATGCTTTTTCTCTAGCATTTGGTTCTGTTGCCCATTGCCAATGTTTATCATTAGACCAAAATTTGGCATTTTTAAAGGCAGGTTGTAAAAGAGTTCTATCAGCATTCCACTCTATGGCACCTCCACAATGATCAAAATGTAAATGTGTTAAAAAAACATCGGTAATATCATCTCTATGAAAACCGTATTTTGCTAAAGAAGCATCTAAAGAGAAATCTCCAAAGAGATAATAATAACTAAAAAATTTATTGGATTGTTTGTTTCCTAAACCAGTATCAATAAGAATTAATCGATTTTCATCTTCAATGAGCATACAGCGCATACTCATTTCTATCATATTTTTACTGTCTGCAGGATTGGTTTTTTGCCAAATACTTTTAGGAACAACGCCAAACATTGCTCCTCCATCTAGCTTAAAATTACCAGTTTCTATGGGATAAATCTTCATTCTTTAAAACTAAAACCTTTAAAATTATCTATAAAAATAATCAATTAATGGTTTATAATATTTAAAACGTCTTATTTATATAACACGAAAGAACAAATATGCAGAATTTAACTTAATTTTTTGTTAATAAAAAACTAATTCTTAAGAAGTATAACTTGGCTTGCTTGAAGTTTTAGGAAGTTTAAGTTTACTTAAAAGCTTCGTGATTTTTAAAATTGCAAAAACACCTAAAGTTAATCCTAAAATAACAAATACTAATTGATTTTCAAAAATTGATTGTGCTGTTGCTACATTGTCTGGTGGTAATATTTGTAAAAACATAATTCTAGTATTTTAAATTAGTTCTACAAAGATATTACTGAACTAGATTTTTTTATAAAATTTTTCGATAAACGGTCTTATATTTTCGGTGACTTGCATTTCGCCAACTTTAAGTAAACTACTCTTTTACAGTAATTTGTTGATGAATTTCATTCCCAAAACTATCCGTTACAGAAAGAGTATAACTGCCTGTTTTTAAATTTACTGCAAATTCATGCATCGCTTTTGTGGTTCCAAAAAAAGTTTTATTAATATACCAAAACAAAACTGATTCTTTGTTAGAATGTGCTACTTTTAAAACCAATTTGTTTTGCTTTCCATCAAAATCTTTGGGTAAAAAAATAGTACTCTTTTCGGTTGGATAAATAAACTTCATTGCGTTTTTTTCTTCACTCAAACAATCGTTTCTAAATTTTGGTAAAGATTTATAAAACGGATTTTTATCCTTGTAATAATATTCCATTAATGGTGGTAAAACAAACCAAGACTTCTGTTTGATGTTCTCTAAATTCTCACAAGATGTATTAACTTGGTAATTTTCTGAAGCATCCACATTTACTATAATATGAAAAGGACAAGGTTCTGTTTTTAATCCAGCATTTTGCACAAATTCTAATTTTTTATCTTCACATATTTCTGTTGCTCTGTATCCACTTTTAGTACAAATATCAATTTTTGCCATTTCATCAAAAGGTTTTTCAAACCACTCAGAATTGGGTAATTTATCAAACACATCAAACAAAATAGGTGCCGCAGTTTGCACACCCACCAAACCAGGTCTTCCTTCTCCATCTGCATTACCCACCCAAACTCCAACCACATAATCTTTTGTGGCACCAATTGCCCAAGCATCTCTAAAACCAAAACTGGTACCAGTTTTCCAAGCAATTTGTTTTGAAGAATCAAAAAATTGCCAATTTTGTTCTGCGTTAGGTCTGTTTACGTCTCTTAAACTTTCTAACGTAAGATAAATGGAAGCTGCATCAAAAACGATTTTTTCGGATGTTTTTTCTACAAATTCGATTTTTTTATCCACATAAAAAGTAGGTTCTACAAATTCATTTTTAAAATATCTGCTAGAGTTTTCTGTATAATGATTTACTGTAGATGCCAATGATGCGTAGCTTTTGCATAAATCCCACAAATTACTTTCTGCACCTCCTAAAGCCAAAGTTAAGCCATAATAATTGGCACTTTTTTTAATGTTTTTTAAGTGCAGTTTTTGCAGATAATGATAAAATTTTTCCAAGCCAAAACTTTGCAACATTCTAATTGTAGGCACATTTAAAGATTTGGACAAAGCTAATTTTGCTGATATAGCTCCAGCATATTTTTTATTAAAATTTTCTGGTTGATAACTCCCAAAATTTGTAGGAACATCTGCCACTAAAGTATTGGGCAACAACTCGCCTTGATCTAGCATTGCTGCGTATAAAAATGGTTTTAAAATACTTCCTGTACTTCTGGGTTTGTCTATAATATCTACATCTTTTTGGTTTATTTTGGATGTTGGTGCATTACCAACATAACTCAAAACTTGTCTTGTTTTTACGTCTAAAACCAAAACAGCAATATTGTGAATTCCGTTTTTAGACAATTGATTGTAATGATTTTTTACAATCAAATTGGTTTGATTTTGCAAGTTTTTATCAATTGTTGTTTTTACAAATTGTCCTTTTTTTTCTTTGTTAATTTTTTGCAATAAATGAGGAACTATTTGAGGCAAAGGATAAGGTTTTTGTGGAATTTCTTCTAAAATAGCCAAATCATACGTTAAGGAATCAATGACTTTTTTAGTCAATAATTTTTTTAACAATCGATTTCTTTTTGCTAATAATTTTTGTTGATTTTTCCCTGGATAAATCAATTTTGGAGCATTGGGTAAAACTGCTAAAGTTGCAGCTTCTGCCCAAGATAAATCTGATGCTTTTCTATTGAAAAATCGCCAAGAAGCAGCATCTAAACCGACTACATTTCCACCAAAAGGAGCATTAGAACTCCAAAAAGAAAGTATTTCTTCTTTACTAGCTCTAAATTCTAATCTTGAAGCTAGAATGAGTTCTTTGAGCTTTTCAAAATACGTTCTTGGTTTGTCATTTCTACTCAAACGCATTACTTGTTGGGTAATGGTACTTCCTCCTCTTACTACTTTTGCTGCTTGTATATTTTGTTTGATGGCTTTAAAAATAGATACAGGATTAAACCCAAAATGTTTGTAAAAATGTTCGTCTTCAAACTGGATTAAACAAGTTCTAAATTTCTGAGGAACTGAATCGTTGTGAGGAAATCGCCATTGACCATCTTTGGCAATTAATGCCCCTAACAATTCTCCTTTATTACTTGTAATAACTGTTGATGTTGGTTTTGTAAATAGTTCTTTTGGTAAACAAAAAGCATAGAAAATCAATAGAATAACAATGAAAATTGTTTTCTTTTTATGGCGTTTTATGTAGTTAATTATTTTCAAAATTTAATGTTTAGCTACTTATGTTCATTCAGGTCAGTTGAAAAACTCATAAAACCTCTCGACTGCGCTCGAGAAGACATTAATAATAACAACTTACTTCACTACCTTAATCCACTTTCCTTTTGTTCTTACTAAATAATCGTTATCATACATTGCTTCAACTTGCATTCCTGGTAAATAATAAGTTCCTAAATAAGCAGCATTTAGTAATACCGAAAAAGTTTTAGCTTTACTTTTATTTCTTTTCTGATGCAAATCAAAATAGAAATTTACACGATCATCTTTAATGTCTGTGTATCTTGCTTTGCTTTTTATGGTAGTTCCAAAATCGGTAAAACGTGTGTTTATAATTTCCCATCCTGAAGGAAAAATTTGCGTTAAAGCAATATCTTTTACAGTTTCATTTTTAGGGTTACTTACCGTAATTTTTGCCACAAAATCTTGTCCTTGCTTTAAATTATCAATGTTGATGTTTTTCCCTTTTAAATCTATATAATTTACAGAAACACTCAAACCTCTACGTTCTGATATTTCATCACCCAAAGCAAGTTTCCCTGCATTGATAATTCTTGCAAAAACAATATTATTATCGTTGTTATGAAACGTGATTGTATTCGTTCCTTTTTTCACGTTTAAAGTTCTTTGAATCATAGCACTTGAAGATTGTAAACGTTCCGTTTTTCCTCCAATTTGATAATTCATATTGATGGATTTCCCTCCATTTTTCAACACCTTTTTTCCAATTGCTAATAAACTAAAAGCAGTAGTTTGTGTGCTCATCCAACGCTTAGAAGACAATTCTTTGGCAATGGTTTTTGCTAATTTTTTAGCTTCATTATTATTAGTAATTAGCATTGTTTCTAATGCCATTGCTCTGTTTCTAGTTACAGAACCATAATTGTAATAATTGTAACCAGCAAAATTTAAATTTGCTTTTTGCATTATTTCTTTTGCAGCTTCTTTTTGCCCAACCAAAGCATAAGTGGCAGCCAATCGCCATTTGGCTTCATTAGAAATTTGCTTATATTCTCTTAACCTATTCATTGCAGATAAATCTGGACTTCCGGCCAAAGCCAAAGTATACAGTCTGTATGCTTGCGATAAATCTCTAGTATTATTAGGGTTATAATTTGGATGCCAATTTCTAGCAGCTTTCTTTTGATATCTAATAAAATTACTCTTAAAAGTTAACGGCAAAACAAACCCTTTTTTCTCTGCTTCTAACATAAAATGACCTGCATAACTTGTACCCCAATCACTTATATAACCTTCTCCCATCCAATAAGATAAACCTCCATTTGCTTTTTGAAAATTACCTAAACGTGTAATTCCTTTTTCAATATTTCTTTGAATTTTAGTTTTCTTTTCTGAAGATAAATCAAATAAATCTGCTAAAAATAATTGTGGAAAAACACTTGACGTAGTTTGCTCTACACATCCGTGAGGATATTGTATTAAATATTCCAATCTTCCTGAAAAATTAATTGGCGGAATTGTAGATAATTCTAAAATTGCAGTATTAGAACCTTCTACACCAAACGTATTAAAATTGATTGTTTGCGTTTGTTTACCTTCAATATTTTTATCAATTACTTTTGATGTTATTGGATTTGGGTTTACTACATCTATTTCTACTTTATAAGTAGATTTTTCGCCATTTCCTGTTGCAATTACCTCAACAGTATTGATACCATTTGCTTTTAAAACGTCTAACTCAAAATAGACCATTTTTTCATCTGGTTTTTCAAAACTAAGCTGTTGAGTTTTGCTTCCAAGTACATTTACTCCATCAGAAGTTTTTACTTGGATGGTAACATTTTTCACTTTTTTATCCATCGCAAAAACAGAAATTGGTAAGGTTACTTTTTCTTTTGGCGATAATTTTCTTGGTAATGTAGCCAACACCATCAGTGGCTTTTTAACAGGTGTTGCTTTTTCTGCGTTTCCAAAAGCTTCCTTTTTTACATCGCCAGCAATTACCATTGTTCTCACTGAACCAATATAATTTGGTAATATAATTTTATGCGATTTTATAGTTCCTTTTTCCAACTCAAAAGGCCCTAAAAATTTGACTACAGGTTTAAATCTATTGGCTTTTCTGTTTTTTCCTTTTGATAAAGTTCCATCTCCACCAATAGCAAAAACCTGATCTACACTACCAGAATATGCACCAATTACATCATCAAAAATATCCCACGTTTTTACACCTAAAGCTTCTCTAGCATAAAATGTATTGTAGGCATTTGGAGTTTTATAACGTGTTAAATCTAACAAACCTTCTTCTACAACAGCCAAAGTATAAGTCATTGCTTTGTTATTTTTTTCTGATACTTTTACAACAAACTCTTTTTCTGGTTGCAGCTCATTTGGCATTGAAATTTGCGGTTCTAATTTGGTGTTTTTATCTTTAATCAAAATCGGAATTACACCATATAATCTGATTGGTAAATCGTTTTCTGTAACTTGATGTGGTTGCAATAAAGAAATATTTACAAACACATTTGGAGTCATATTTTTCTTAATAGGAATTTCTACAGAAGTTGTTCCTTTTTGGGTTTCTACCCATTTGGTTTCCAAGACTTTTGTACCATTTTCTATACTGATTAATGCACGTCCTTTTGCTCCTGATGGAAATGTAATTTTTGCAGTTTCACCAACATTATATGTTTCTTTATCTGCAGAAAAAACCAGCATTTTTGCAGCATCTTTATCACTAGAACTAGAATTTTGCCACCAGTTTTTATAAAAATAGGCAGTTCTACCAGTTGCGTGACCACTTTTTTTATCAATTACTCTAATTAAAAATCGTCCTCTATCTTCTTCAGGAATGTTCAATTTAAAAGTTCCTTTGCCTTTTGAATTTGTGTTTATTTTTAAAGTTTGATATTTATGATGATAGTTGCTAGATGTATATCTTGATAAATTGTCTTCTGATGAGCTCCACCACCAACGCCATTCTATTTTATAAACTTCCACTTCTAATTCTTCTCTTTTTACAGGGTTTCCTTTTTCATCTACAGAAACCACAGAAAACTCTTGATTTTCATCAGTATAAAAAGAACCATATCTGTTTCCTTTAGGTGATTTTAAACCTACAAAAACATTATAAGGTGCATATTTTTTTGTGAATGCATCCAAAGAAAAATCGCCACCATTTTCAAAAGCTCTTACTAAAAATTGAACATTTAGCATTCCTGGAGCATTTTTACCTACTTTTAAATTACTGTTGATTTCTGCCAATCCATTAGCATCTAATTTTCCGTTGAAAACAGTTGTTTCTTCTGAGTTAAATTTTCTGGAAGGGTCTGAAAAAACGTAATCTTTAAAATTTTTAAAGCTATAATTTGATGATGAAACTTTTGCTTTTATTTCTGCTTTTAAATTTTTTGCTGGCGTTCCGTGCAACCATTTTACATCTAAATTTCCTTTGATAGGTTGCTTACTTGACAAAATTTTAGCATCAAAATCAACTTTAATTTTTAAACGATTTGGTTTTACAGTTTCTACTTTTAAGGTTTTGTAAAATTTTGCCCTACCTACAGAAATTTTTGCTGCATAATTTCCTGTTTTTGATTCTCGGGAAGTTGTAAAAGTAAACTTGTAAAAATTATTTAAATTCTCTGTAGTAACCTTTTTAAAAACTAATTTCCCACTTGGATCTGTAATTTCTAGTTTTATTGGATGATTTTTTGGCAATTTATTATCAGCGTCATTCAATAAAAAAGTTAAATACATTGTGTCTCCAGGTCGCCAAACTCCACGCTCTCCGTAGATATATCCTTTTAATCCTTTTTGAGTTTTACTACCAGAAACATCAAACTTACTTAGAGATAAAGAATTACCATCAAACAATTTGATATAGCTTTTATTATTCGCTTTAGATACTATTGCAAATGCTGCGTTTTTTGGTGTTTCTAAAGTTGCAAATCCTTCTGAATCTGTTTTGGTTTCTAAAATTTGTTGTTGCTGAAAATTGAATAGTTTTAGAATTGCTCCTGCTTCTGGTTTTGTGTTTAAAATGTTTGTTACCGCAAAAAAATAATTGTTATTAGTTCCTTTTTTTGCAATGATTCCTAGGTTTGAAGCTAATAAATTTTTAGCAATCATTCTATTATTAACATAATATGCATCGTGACAAGGGTTTTCTCTTTCGCGCCAATTGTAGTTGTAATTTTTATAGCTGTAGAGCTTGTTGTCCCAATACAATTCTTCTCTTTCTTCTTCATCTTCAATTGCATTTAAATCTTCATATTCTTCTTCAAAATCATTAGAATTTTTAACCGTTTTACTATTTTCAGCACAATTATAAAACACTTGATTTTTATGAAAACTTAACTCTACTCTATATATTGCTCCGGGTTCTGTAGCAATCATTTTAGAAATATCTATACTGTAGGCTTTCCATTTTTGAGTATTGTTTTCTTTAGAATTAATGAGTGTAATTGTTTTCTTAGCAACCCTTCTACCTACTCTTTTTATTGCATATTCATTATTACTATTCAGGTTGTTTTCTTGCAAAAATTGCAACACATTATCTTCGTAAATTTTAATAATTCTTACGTCTATTTCTCTAACATTTTTTGCCTCAAAATTAAATTTTAAATCTTTGGAATTGGGTAAAATTGTTCCGGTAGAAATGGCTCTAATTTGTGGTTTTTTTTGCTCGAAAGTGATGTATTCTTTAAAGGTAGTTTTTAGTTTAAAGTTATCTGTATTTTTAATTCCTTGAAAAACGGAGACCAACAAATTTCCTTGAAACTTTTTTTCAGAAAAAACTTTTAATTCATTTCCATTGATTATAAAACGTGGTTTTTTTACATCTTGGATAGTCACTAAACCATCAAAGTTCTGTTGCTTTTTTAAGGCATCAGAAAAATGAATAGAAACATATTGTTCTGAACTATTATTAACTTTTAAATCTACTACTTTAAAGGTGTTTTTTCCTGGAATTATAACCTGTTTTTCTCCTTTGTTATCAGAATTAATGCTTTTTCCATCCCAAACTAATTGTAATTTACTGTCGTTTTCATAACGTTGAATGCTATCAATTTTAAAATGAAATATTTTACCTGTTGTATAAGATTGGTTCCAATCTATTTTTTTAAAACCGTTTTTTTGTGATGCTTTTAGTAACTGTTTTACATTATTTAGAGAAACTACATCTGCAGATTTTATAACACCTTCTAAAAATTGATATTTTTTAGAATAAGACTGTAATGCCTTTGTTTGAACGCTAAAGTTTGGTGTAATTGTTTTAAATTGAAATGTATATTTTTTATAATCTTTAGAAATATTCTTGTAGATTTTATGCAATTTAACTGTAACTGTATATTCGGTATTTGAGTCTAAATTTTCATCAGGAATAAAAACAAAAGCGTGCTTATTTACCGTTTTAATTTTACCGCTTACAAATGGTTTTATCGATAAAATATCTACAGAAATTTCTTTATTTATACCCCAGTTTTTTACTTCTTTAGAAAGATTTACATTTATTTTTTCTGTTACCGAAACAACCCCAGAAGTGGTGTAACTAATATATTCTTTAAATTTGAAAATATTATCGGTTTTAATTTCTTCTTTTTTACAAGAAAAAATCAATAAAAAAATAACTAAAAACGAAAGTATATATTTTGTTTTCATTGGTTGTGGTATTTATTGTCACAACTCAAATTTAACGATTAAATAATCGCTAAAAACAACTATTTAGAATTCGTCATATAATTCTTAGAATTCGTAAAAAAAGAATAAAATGCTAATTTTTGCCTTTATTTCTAAAGTAAGCCAACACACTAACAACCAACATAAATGCTGCTAAAACATACACAAATGTTGGAATTGGAATAGAGTCTCCGGCAGCATAACTATGTAAACCAGATAAGTAATAATTTACACCAAAAGAGGTCATAATTATCGACCAAAAAGCAAACATACTTGCTACATTTAAAGTAAAGAAATTATTTAATTTCGGAATAAAACGCAGGTGCAGTACAATGGCATATACAATAATACTAATTAACGCCCAAGTTTCTTTAGGATCCCAAGCCCAATAACGTCCCCAACTTTCGTTTGCCCAAACACCACCTAAAAATGTTCCGATGGCTAAAGTGAACAATCCTATAGTCATTGAAAGCTCGTTTATATAGGTAAGTTCTTTAATTTTTACATCTATAATAGCTGCCGTTTTTTCAGTTTTAAAAATCATTAAAAACAATGCCATTAAACCTAAAACTGCCGACAAAGCTAAAGGCGCATAACTACTTACAATTGTTGCTACGTGAATTTTTAACCAATACGATTTTAATACAGGCATTAAATTGGTAATTTCTGGATTTAACCAATCTAGATAACTTACAAACAATAAAGCTCCTGTAAATAAAGTGGCTAAAGGCAATGCAAAATCAGATTTTCTAAAGGCAACCAATCCGCTTAATAACAAAGACCAAGCAACAAAAATTAGCATCTCATAACCATTACTCCAAGGTGCGTGTTGTGCTACATACCAACGCAAAATAATGTTAAACGTAAATAGTAAAAATGATATTAATGTGATTAAAATTAAAGCGTTCCAAGAAAATTCTATCCATTTCTTTTTAGAAAACATTTTTACAATTGCTAAAGCTAACAGTAAAAAACCTAAAACAAAAAACACTTGAAATAACCAAAAGTTAATGTTTGCTTTATTGTACCAAAGTTCTGCATCAATACGTTGTGGAGTTGGAATAATTTCTGCTCCTAAAACTTCTTGATACTTTTTAATGTACAACATTTTTTGATGTGCATCTTCGTATTTACGTTGACTTAAATCTTTAAAATAACTTGGTAAAATGTTTTTTGCAAACCTGCCATCTTCTTTATTAAAGTCATTAAAATCGTGCGTATAACTAAACCAAGTATTATTTTCATCCTCCTTTTTAGGGAAGATTTTTAAATAATTACCTGTAAATAAATTGTATAAAATATTAAAACGTTCATCAATTTTTAAAACCTCATTATCAAACTCATTTCTTTCTGACGGTTTCTTTTTATTAGCATTTTCAACATCAGCAGACAACAAATAATTTCCGTTTTTGTCTAAAAAGCTAACAAAAGCATAAAATCCGTTTTTACCTTTTTCAATAGTATCTAATAAATCGCTCGTTTTTTCGGTATCAGCTTTAATAATAGGAATTCGTTGCCAAACTTGCGGCATCATATGCATACCTAAAAAAACTTGATTTACGTTTAATTTTATCGTTTTTCCATCCGTATTATAAACAAAGTTAGATTTTCTGGAAATTTTACGAATACATTCTGAAGCTAAGGTATTTATAGGCTTTATACGTCCGTCTAAATCTTGTACCAATAAACGCCCAAAAAAGTCAGCTTGTTGTTGGTCTATTTGTTGCGATGCAACAATTTTATCGATATCTAATTTTTGTGGAATACTATCGTTCTGAACAGTTGCAAAAGAGGAGAAACTTGCTAAGAATAGCAGTAAAATTGCAACTGCTTTTTTAGGTTTTAATTTTTTCAATTTTTTGTTGATTAACTGAAAACGAGAAGCTTTACCAAAAAGAGTAAAAAACATTCCAATTCCCATTAATAAATAACCTAAATAAGTAACCCAAGTACCCACAAAATCATGATTTACAGAAAGTACCGTTCCTAATTCATCAGTATCATAACTGGCTTGAAAAAAGCGAAAACCCTTATAATCTAACACGTTATTCATAAAAATTCTGTAATCAAATTTTTCTTTATTATCAATCACAGTAACCTCACTTGCATACGCAGACGGACTTGAAGAACCAGGATAACGTTCTAACTGAAAATCATTTAATTTTACCGAAAAAGGCGTTTGTATTGCACCAGCTCCGTACGATAAAATTACCTCTGTTCCGTCTTTAAAATCTACCTGATGTTTAATCGGCAAAAAACCTTGTCTATATAATAAATTTACTTCTTTGGTTTCTTCGCCAACGGTAACATTTACAATTAAAGCATCGTCTAAAGAAGCATCATTATCTGTTTTCTTTTCTATGGTACTTACCAATTTAAAGGTTCCTTTTGGATGATAAGAAGTAGGCACAAAAGAAAAATCTCCTGCTCTATATAACGTCCTTAAAGTGATGTTTTGTAAGCTGTCTTTTTTTATTTTCCCTGCTTGCTGACTTGCCATGATAAAGAAATCAATAGGGTGAGGTGTAATGATTTTAAACTGACCATTTTCTTCAAAAATATTGATAATTCCTTCTTTATTTGCCTCAAAACCAACTTCGTGTTGATGCTTTCCAATCTTTTCAATTTCACCTTTTTTAAGGTAAATTGTATTTCTACCTTCGCCAACTGTGGTTACCATTTTAAGCAATGGCGTTCCGTTTATACTATCTGTAACAACTTCTGGAGAAGCATCTGCAACATACTCTTTAAAAGAAATAGCAACAGGTTTATTTTTAAAAGTTTCTTTAATTATAAAACTATTATCTTCTAAAGGAGAAAAGCTTAATTTTTTCTGAAGCTGTTTGCTTTCTTTTTCTTGTCTAATAGTAGCAGATAATAGTTTTGTATCAGAAATAATAACGTTTGATGTTGCTCCTTCTCTAATCCTCATTATTCCACTATAGGAAGTATAACGTGTAATTGCAGCTCCTAATAAAATGATGATAAAAGCAATATGAAACATTAATATTGCCCATTTTCTTTTAGCTAATAAATTGTATTTAAAAATGTGTAATAAAAAACTTATGGCTAAACCTAACATTACAATTTCAAACCACCAAGCATCATAAATACTTGCCCAAGCAACTACTGTTCCGTAATCATTTTCTATAAAAGTTGCTACTGCCATCGCAACAGCAAAAACAAGTAAAAACAATAATGCTAATGACGAAGATGAAAAAAATTTGTATAATTTTTGCATAAGTTTTAAATTTAAAAAAGATAATTTTTAAAGTTTTACCTCTAAAAATTATCTTTTAATGTATGGTAATTCAAAATTGAATTATTTGTTCATAGAAACTTTCTTAGTTCCGTAGTTTGCTTCACGATTTTTAGCTTCCTCCATCCATTTAGGAAGTAAATTCTTTTTAAATTCTTCTTTATCGTGCTTCATTTTCTCTGGATTTAAGCCAATGTATACTTGTGCTTTCTCTTTGGTAGAAATATCTGGCATATCAACAGGTTTGTTATGACCTAATTCTGCTAATAAACGAGCAATTTTTACACGCCCTTCCGTAGCTTTATTTAAACCACTAGCAATAACTCTACCTGTTTCTACTGGAGAGTGAAAAGAAGCTCCGTGTGCTGCTGCTGCATAATCCCAACGCCATTGTGCATGACGAATATCTTTTAAGATATCTTTCATTTGTGCTTCTGTTGCACCTAAATCCCAACATTTTTTAGCTTCAATATGCATTCTTACTAAAGCGTCTTCTAATTTTAGTCTACTTTCTGTAGATTTTTGTTGACGCTCATAAACATTTCTTTTTAACTTATCTGCATCTTCACGATGACAAACTTGACAAGAATTGGCAACATTGTTCATAGGAGATTGAATGTGGTGATCTGTAAATTTTTGTCCACCTTCACTCTTATATGGCATATGACAATCTGCACAAGAAACACCTCTATCTGCATGTACGCCTGTTAAATAAGTTTCATATCCTGGATGTTGTGCTTTTAGCATTGGCGCTTTACTTAATTTGTGGGTCCAATCTTTAAAGTTCATATCATCATAATATTTTTCCATTGCTTCAAAAGACATACCGTTTTTCCAAGGGAAAGTTAAATAAGGAACTCCTTCTTTACCTGGTTTTTTCTTATCAAAATAATATTCTACGTGACATTGTGCACATACTAACGAACGCATTTCTTGATGAGTAGCTTTGTTAATGTCTTTACCCATAGATTCAAAAGCCTCTACTAAAGCAGGACGTGTAATGGTTAATTTCATTGTTTTAGCATCATGACAATCAGCACATCCAATAGGGTTTACTACTTCTGCTCCTTTATCTGCCCATTTTCCTTTATAAAACTCAGCAATACCAATTTCGTTCATTAATCTTGGTACATCAGGGCTTTTACAAGTCCAACAAGTAGCTGGCATTGGACCATCTCCTTTTCCTTTAGGCCCACCAGTTCTTAATGAATTTTGAAGATCTGTAACTGCATGCTCATGTCCACGACCCTGATTGTAATCCTTTGCGAAACCATAACCAGCAAAAAGAACCACTAAACGTGTGTCTTCTTCTAATAAGTCTTTCATTTTAGAACCTCCCTGAAAAGATTCAAAATCACTTTTTTCAGTTTGTAAAAACGATTGATATTCTGCTGGAAAATTTTTACCCCATTCAGCATTTCTAGGTTCATTCTCACCAATTTCTACTTGAGGAACATATTTGTATTTTGCTTCACTTTTTCTGTTTACAATGCTAGAAGCAAGTAATCCTAAAAGAAAAACGACTACTACGGTTACTATAAATAATACTTTGTTTTTCATTATATTAATTTTAATTTTTAATTTTTTGATTTAACCACTCAGGTATTACGGTTTCTACATTATCTGTAGGAATAGGTGCAATATTATTTCTAATTGTTGAAATACCGTGAACCGTTCCGTGGGGCAACTCTTGATGACAAGACCAACACTTTCTTTCGGTTCTATTTTCTTTATGGTCATCTAACCAACCATTGTATTTAACTTGCGTAACTTGCTGTACGTGACATCTTATACAGTTATTTTGCACCACATCTTCCGATTCTTCTCGCATAAACATTACTTCTGGTTCTGCTCTTGCAGTAAATACAGATGCGTGTAACAATCCATCTTTAGCCTTAAAGTAATATTTGTTGAATACATTATTATGAGGCACATGGCAATCGTTACAAGAAGCTTGCTCTCTATGTGAACTGTGCATCCAGCTATTATACATAGGAGTCATCACGTGGCAGTTTACACATGCCTGAGGATCATCTGACATATAAGAAACCAAGGAAGCTTCTTTTGCCATAAATAAACCCAAACCAACCATAACAGCAATAAAAAATAAAGCTGTTTTTCTCCACTTAGATTCTTTTGGTAATATTTTTAGTTTAGTTTTCACAATTATTTATTTAAAAAACTTTTCTTTTTTAAACAAAAGCTTTGAATTTATAATTTACATCAAAAATAATAAAACGAGTTAAAATTTTATTAATTATTGTTAATTTTTTTCTTTAAACAATTAATACGTTTGCTAACACTAAACAAAAATAACTGCATAATAAATAAGGGTTTATGACAAATATCATAAATCAATAAAAAATTGAAGCTTTTTTTAAGAGGTGTCGAGCGGACTCCAAAGTTAATTCTTACCAAAAATGGACTTACTATATTTGACTGGACAGCAAGAAGAGAGATTCTAGGTTAAAGTTTTAACTTTGAAAAATGACAAGAAGACACAGAAATTACACAATAGAATTTAAGCAGAAAGCTATAGAATTAAGTTATTCTAGAGGTAGTGTTTCTAGGGTATGTAAAGAATTGGATATACTACTTCCGTTTTACACCGTTGGAGACGAGAATCAAAAACTTATGGAGAGAATAGTTTTCCAGGACATAGTAAGCTAAAACAAACTGATGAACAACGAGAGATTGCAACATTGAAAAGGCAATTAAAAGATATGGAGTTAGAACGAAATATCTTAAAAAAGGCGATCAGTATCTTTTCCTAAAACGATTAAGAATTATCATAGAATGATAAAAAAATCTATGAGTAGAAAAGATTTGAGATTAAGAATAAAAACGTAGTTTTTACTGCGAAAGCGAATGCTGTAGCTGAATCTTTCTTTAAGTCTTTAAAAATAGAATGGATATATAAACATAGAATGAAATCCATTAACGAATTTGAATTAGAAATGTATAATAATAAATTAGCCGTATAGTCTCTTAACTAATTGTCCACTTTTTTGTTGCAAGCCCAATATAGGAAAAAGCAATTATTGAACTAGAGAATTAATATTCACCAATCATTATAAAATTGATTAAATTTGTTTTAAATAATATTAGTTTTAAAAAAGTTAACTGCAGTTATGCTAACAAATTTTAAATGCGCGCTAATTTTTATAGTCATACTTTATGGTGGGTTATATGCTCAACACACACCTTTCTTTCAAAATTATTCATTAACAGAATTTAATGCGGGGAATCAAAACTGGGGGGTCTCTGTCGCAGAAAACGGGAAGTTATACGTTGCAAATGATAAAGGACTAGTAGAGTTCGATGGATTAAAATGGAGTTTTTTTCAACTTCCAAATAGAACCATTATCCGGTCTGTATTAGCACACAAAGATCTTATCTATACTGGGTCTTATGAAGAGTTTGGATACTGGAAAAAGAATAAAAAAGGAGAATTAATTTATACTTCATTGAGAGGGTTTTATGAACAAAAAGAATCTTTAGATGAAGAATTCTGGCAAATACTACACCATAATGGAGCCTTTCTTTTTAGGTCGTTTTCAAATCTTTACATATATAAAGAAGGAAAAATAATAAAAATAAAACCTAAGTCAACTATACTTTCCTGTAATGTGGTAAATAATAAGGTTTACGTGTCAACATTAAAAAACGGTATTTATATTCTACAAAATAACACGTTAGTGCCCTTAATTAATGTTGATAAGTTAAATAATGCTAAAGTTATTTCTATCACAAATCTTAATAGCAAATTACTTATTACTACCTCATTAAAGGGCTGTTTTTTATATGATGGCAAAACATTAGAATCTTGGCAGCCAGAAATCAACGAAGTAATAAAAGAACAACAGCTTAATAGTTTCTTAGAGTTGAATAATGGCAATATGGTTTTTGGTACTATAAAAAACGGCGTTTACTTAACTAATAATTTAGGTGAAATATTATTTCATATTAATAAAGAGAACGGCTTATTAAATAATACAGTTTTAAGTCAAGGTTTGGGAAAAAATAATAAATTATGGATTGGATTAGATAACGGTATTGCCTTAATAGATTTAAATTATAGTCATACATTTTATAATGATAATTCTGGCGAGTTAGGTGCTGTTTACGATATTATTAATTATAAAAACACATTATATATAGGTAGTAATACAGGATTGTTTTATTTAGATAATAACGATAATAAACTAAAATTTATTGAAGATTCTCAAGGTCAAGTTTGGGAATTAAAAGAAATAAATGGCGAGTTATTTTGTGGTCATAATAGCGGTACTTTTTTAGTAAAGAATAAGAAGTTAAATAAAATTTCAAATTTTACGGGAGGATGGGTTATTAAAAAAGTTCCAGAAACAGTGAATACTTTTGTTCAAGGAACTTATGCTGGTTTAGTTAGGTATAAATATAGTAATGGAAATTGGAATCCTAAGCATTTAGGTGAATCGACTAAACCTATTAAATATTTAGTTTTTGAAGATTCTCACACAGCTTGGGTTGCACATGCATATAAAGGATTATTTAGAGTAAAGTTTGATGCCAATTATGAAAATGTAGTATTTAAAGATTATAAAGATAAAGGGCTTAGTTCAGACTTTAATGTAAGAGTGCATAAAATTAAAAATGATATTTGTTTTAAAACGAATGAAGGTTGGCAAAAATATGAAGCCTTAATAGATAGTATTGTTCCCAACGCTTTATTAAATGAAACCTTAGGAACAGATACAAATATAATTTCAAAACCCGATACAGACTTATTAGTTACTAAGAGTAAAAAAGATAAAATAAGTTTTATTTCTTTACTTAATGGAAAAACTAATTTAGATCTACCAAATAAACTTTTTCAAAAAAGCCTTGTTGTTGATGGAGAAAGTGTTTCACAAATAAAAGATTCAATTTATGCTTTAAATCTCTATGATGGCTTTATGTTAATAAACAAAGGAAACCATACTAAAGATAACACACTTCAAGAACCTATTATTGAGCAGATAGAAATTGATAAAAATTTAGTAAACATAAATGATTTTGATATTTATGAGGCTGCTTTTAATAAAAATATTAGTATATCAATATCGTCACCTAATTCCAGTAATCATTTTTTTGAATATGCGCTCTCTAATTCAGATACTTTACTTTGGCATAAAATGGATAATGAAAAATTAGAATTATCTAGTTTAAGTAGTGGTGATTATAAAATACAATTTCGAACAACTAATTTATCAGGAGAATTATCATCAATAAAAACAGTCCAGTTAAAAATATCACCTCCATGGTATAAAAATAGTTTTATATACTTTATAACGCTGTTATTTTTTAGCGTAACCTTTTATTGGCTTCATAAACGAAAAATTGAAAAAGAACAAAAGGTGCTTCATAATAAACTAATAAAAGAGCAAAAAGCAATACTTAAAGCAAAAGCTATCGAAAATGATAAAAAGATAATAGAATTAAAAAATGAATCTTTAAAAAATGAAGTTAAGCTTAAAAGTAAACAATTAGCAAATACCGCAATGGCATTGGTTAAAAAAAATGAATCAATGTTAGAATTAAAAAACGCATTAATTCAAAATAAAAATAGTTTTGAGAACACATATTCCTTTAAAAAATTATTAAGAAAAATTGATAACTCTATTGGGCATGAAGATGAATGGGAAGTATTCGAATATAATTTCAATCAAGTGCATGAGGAGTTCTTCAATCAGCTTAAATCACAATTTCCTATTTTAACACATAGAGATTTAAAAATCTGTGCCTATATTAAAATGAATTTATCAACTAAAGAAATTGCACCATTAATGAATATTTCAATTAGAGGGGTAGAAACTCACAGATATAGACTAAAACGCAAGCTAAAATTAGAAAATGATAAATCTTTAACATCTTATTTGCAAAAGTTTAAATAGAAATCCTAAAGCTGCTTAATTTATCATATAAATACTACGTCAAAACTACGTCATTTAGCTTTTAAACTCTTTATTAATCATTTGTTTTACTCATCAAAATATACGTCAGTAAGCATTTTGTAATATTTTAAGCTGTTTGACGTATTTTATGTGTAAGTTATTTTTTGATACAGATTTAAATAGTCTTTAACTTAGCACAAACTAACATTTTAAAAACAAAACAATATGAAAACAAAATTTACTTTATTGTTGATTTTTCTATTTTCAGTCTATGCTTTTGCACAAAAAAACATTGTTAAAGGTAATGTTGTAAGTGCTGAAGATAATTTACCTGTGCCAGGGGTTAGCGTTATAGTAAAAGGAACAAGTAGAGGTGTAAGTACAGATTTTGATGGAAATTACTCTATTAATGTTAATAAAGGTGAAATATTAGAATTTCGTTCTCTTGGTTTTAAAACTATTTTAATTACCATCCAAAATCAAATTACGGTTAATGTGTCTTTAGAATCAGACATTGCTTCACTTGATGAAATTGTGGTTATTGGTTACGGGTCTCAAAAGAAAGCAGATTTAACAGGTTCTATAGTCTCTATAAAATCTGCCGAAATTGAAAGAACACCAACTGCTAATGCTATGCAATCATTACAAGGTAAAGTAGCAGGTGTACAAGTAGTAAGTAACGGTTCTCCAGGAGATTCACCAACAGTAAGACTTAGAGGTATTGGTTCTTATAATGATAATAATACCAAACCTTTATTTGTAGTAGACGGTATGTTTTATAATAATATAGACTTTTTAAACACTAAAGACATTGAGTCGTTAACTATTCTAAAAGATGCATCTTCATCTGCAATATATGGGGTAAGAGCAGCTAATGGAGTTGTAATCATAAAAACAAAAACAGGTCGTCTAAATAGAAAACCTCAATTTGAATATGATGGTTATACAGGAGTTCAATATGCACAAAATGTTATGAAATTAGCAAATGCCGAACAATTTACAACAATGGCATATGAGTCTGGTTCTAAGCCAGATATAGATTTTATATTAAACGCAATGCAACGTTATGGACGTAGTAGGGTAAACCCAAATGTACCTAATGTTAATACAGATTGGTTTAAAGAAATTTTAAAACCTGGCATTATTAAAAGTCATAGTTTAGGTGCTACTGGTGGAACAGAAAATACTTCTTATTCTTTAGGTGTAAATTACTTCTCTCAAGATGGTATTTTGAAAATGAAAAATGAATATGAACGTTTTAATATTCGCTCTAAATTAAATGTAAAATTAACTGATAGGATAAAAGCAGGAGTTAATATGGTGTTTAGTAATGCTACAAAATATAATGCAGAAAATGCAGCTTGGTTTCAAGCATATTTTGCAGTACCTATTATGCCCGTTATAGATGAGTTAAATACGAAGGCGTCTCCTGTTAGATATGCCAATGCTCAAAATTTAGGATATAGAGGTACTCAAAACCCTTTTCCTGTAATGAATTACAGTAACAATCAATTAAAAATAAGAAAGTTATTATCTAGTGTGTTTTTTGAAGTCAATTTAATCCCAGAAAAATTAACGTTTAAAACAACTTACAATCATGCGTTTTCAGCTTTGGACGAACGCTATGTGAATTTACCTTATAATTTAGGAAATGGTGTAGAAAGAATATCAAGTATTAATAATATTTACAACACAAGTTCTAATCAAATATGGGATAATCTTTTAACATATAATAATAGTTTTGGAGATCATAACTTAACACTTATGGGCGGTACGTCATACAGAGATGAAGCTAGGAATAATTTATCGGTTAGAGGTGAAAATATATCTGGAATTGATTTGGAATCATCATGGTATTTAAAGTTTGCGGAAAAAAACTCTATAACTCTTTCTGGCAATGGAAATTCTGGAAGCAGACTGTACGGACTATCATATTTTGGTAGAGTCGCCTATAACTATAAAGACAAATATTTAGTATACGCAACTATGCGAGCAGATGGGTCTTCTAAATTTACTAAAGATCCATGGGGTTATTTTCCATCAGTTGGAGCAGGTTGGGTCGTTTCTAAAGAAGACTTTATGCAAAATAATGATATTTTCGACTTCCTAAAATTGAGAGCTAGTTGGGGTAAATTAGGAAACGATAATGTAGCAGCTAGTTCTGGAGCAAATACTATTAATGTTATTTCTACAGATATTGGTGATGTGCAAACTGGGGGTATTACTTCTACTAGTACATTCACTAATAACACTTGGGAAGTTATTGAAGAAAATAACTTTGGTGTTAATATCGGTATGTTAGATAACAATTTATCTATTGAAGCAGATTATTATATAAGAGATACTAAAAATGCCATAATGCCGGTATTTATTCCGATTCTTAATAAAACAGTACAAAAAAATTCTGGAGAAATTAGAAATCAAGGTTTTGAAGTTGGTATTAATTGGAATAAAAGAGTTTCCGAGGATTTTAGTTATTCGATTGGAACCAATTTTACTACCCTAAAGAATAAAACATTAAGTATTACAGATCGTAAAGGATATATTGATGCTGGTAGTGCTGAATTTCGACAACGTACCATACCAGGCGAGCCAATAAAAGCATTTTATGGTTATCAGACAATAGGTGTATATCAAACACCAGAACAAGTGGCTGCAGATCCTATAGCAGTAGCAAATAACTTGGTACCTGGAGATTTAATATACAAAGACATAAGTGGTCCCAAAGGAATTCCAGACGGGGTTATAGATGATAATGACAGAACAGTAATAGGCTCTTATCTTCCAAAATTTATGTATGGAGGTAATTTAGGAATCACCTATAAGGACTTCGATTTTTCATTTAGTTTTTATGGTCAAACTGGCAATAAAATTTTAAACAGAAAACGAGGAGAAATAATATTTACCAACGATACAAATATGGATGCTGATTTAGCAATTAATAGATGGCATGGAGAAGGTACTAGTAATACTTACCCATCTTCTGCAGGTCTTCGTAAAGGATGGAATCAAAAATTAAGTAATTTCTGGATAGAAGATGGTGATTTCTTTAGAATTCAAAACATTCAATTGGCATATACTATTAAAGCTGATAAGCTATTTGGTAAAAATATGCCAGAAACCAGATTAACACTAACGGCAGATAGACCATTTACATTCTTTAACTATAATGGTTTTAATCCAGAAGTAGCAAATGGAGTTGATAGACAAACATACCCTGTACCTGGCGTATATACTTTTGGGGTTAATATTAAAATTTAAAAATATAGATTATGAAAAATTTTAAAAACATATATACTTTAAATGTTTTTGCACTTGTTTTGATAATATGCTTTCAATCTTGTAGTGATAAATTAGACTTACAAGAAGGTCAAGTTAATACAGGTGACATTGACTATACAAAAACAAAGGATATGATTCTACCTCTTATTGGTGCGTATAATGAATTTGCAACCCGTGGGTGGTCTGAATATTTGTTGTTGTCTGTTCGTGGTGATGATGTGAATGCTGGAGGTCTTGGTGACCAGCAGCAATTTACTAAAACAGATTTGTACGATTACACTGTAGACTACTGGATGTATAATGAACTTTGGAATAGGCATTATGAAGACATTGTAAATATGAACAATGCAGCTAGTTTAATTAAAAATTATAAAACCTATGCTAATGCAGCTGAATCAAAGAAAGCAGACCAATATATTGCAGAAACAAAGGTGTTAAGAGCATGGTTTCATTTCAATTTATCAAGAGTTTGGGGAAGTGTTTTTATTATAAATACCACTATTCCAGATTCTGAAATTGAAAAAGGAGTAGCAACTAAAAACGAAGTGATGCAGTATATATCAGATTTAATGGA
Source organism: Polaribacter sp. 2405UD43-2 (assembly GCF_058147125.1). Taxonomy (NCBI): domain Bacteria; kingdom Pseudomonadati; phylum Bacteroidota; class Flavobacteriia; order Flavobacteriales; family Flavobacteriaceae; genus Polaribacter; species Polaribacter sp. 2405UD43-2. Next base: position 47,322 of record NZ_JBYVJX010000012.1, read on the forward strand.
TGAAGTTATACCATTTCTTCCATCTGTACGACCAAACGAACGTACAGATGTCAAAGGAGGGGTCACTAAATATACAGCATTAGCTTTAAAGGCACTAGCAAACCTAGAGCTTAAAAACTATCAAGCCGTTGCCGATGCTACAGGAGCAATTATTAACTCAGGAAAATTTTCGTTATATCCAGATTTTTATCAAGCTTTTAAAAAACCAGGGGAGCTAAGTAACGAGAACCTTATGGAAATGCAATATTCAGATTATAATTCAGGAACTGGTGATAAATTTTATTATTTGTATGCACCGTTTGGATCTCAAAACTGGACACCTGCTAGAGCCAATGCTCGTAGCGGTTGGGGCTTTTATGAGCCAAGTATGAAATTTATAAAGTTTATGCTTGATAGAGGTGAAAAGATTCGCTTAGAAACGAGTGTGCTATTTACAAATAGGGGAATAGCAGAAATTAAAAAAGACCCTACTTATGCTACTTTACCAAGTTGGATTTCAAACACAACCAAAGATGGTGATAAAATAAATGATTATTCACGGGCATTATTTGCTAGCGGTAAACATTATTTACCTTCTATTCAACTAACCGATGGAAGAAATGATTACGGAGGAGGTAAAAATTTAATTTGTATACGTTACGCAGAAATTTTACTTATGCATGCAGAAGCTTTAACCCAAGGAGCATCAAATGCTGCAATGACTGCAGATCAAGCAGTGAATGCTGTAAGAAAAAGAGCTGGTTTAGGAACTCTATCAGGTGTAACAAAACAACAGGTAATGCATGAAAAATTTGCAGAAATGGCGATGGAATGGGGCATACGCTATTATGATTTGATTAGGTTGGGTAATTATAGCGAATTGAGTTACGACGGTAGAACATTTAGTGTAGACAAAGCTATGTTGCCTTATCCACAAGCACAAGTAGATGCTTTAGGGCTTAAAAACTAATATAATTTAAACTATTATTATGAAAAACGTATTAAAATATATAATTGCTTTTTTTGTGATGCTGCAAATAGTATCATGTAATGATGGCATAGATCCAATAACAGAAGTAGCTCAAGGAGCTGATAAAACTTCACCAGTAGTTATTGTTAAAGCACCATTAGAAGGCACAAAATTTAAGGTTAACGAAAAAGTGATTTCTGTTGATATAGAATTTGAAGTTACCGATGACATTGAAGTTGCTTCTATATCAGTATTAATTGATGGGTCAGAAATTGCTAATTTTAGTAATTTTATCGACTATCGTCGTGTTTTAGAAAGTTTAAAAGCCAAAAATATTACAACTGGAGTTCACGAATTAAAAGTAATTGCTAAAGATATTGATGGAAAAACAACAACAACAACTGTTAATTTTGAAAAAGAGCCACCATACATTCCTTTATTTGCAAATGAAATGTTATATATGGCTTTTGATGGTGACTATACAGAATTAATTAGTGTTACCAAGTCAACAAAAGTTGGTAAACCAGGTTTTGCAGGTGAGGCTGTAGTGGGTAATAATGCTTATGCTGGAGCTAAAGATTCTTATATTACCATACCAACTTCTAAGTTGCAGTTGGGTACAGAAATATCTGCCTCTTTTTGGTACAAAGTAAATAGTAATCCAGGGCGTGCAGGTATTTTGGTTATTGGACCACCAGATACCGCAAAACCTGACAAACAAAATAACAGAGACGCTGGATTTAGATTTTTTAGAGAAGGTTCAGGATCAACCCAACGTTTAAAGCTACATGTTGGTAATTCGAATACCTCTCCAGGAGATGAATGGAATAATGGAGGTGAAATTGATGTTACAAAAAATGAATGGGTACATGTGGCCTTTACAATTTCCGCAAAACAATCTGTTGTATACCTTAATGGTGAAGCAGTAAACACAGATGCTCTTGCTGCTCCTATCGAATGGACAAACTGCAATTTGTTATCTATAATGTCTGGAGCACCACATTTTACAGGATGGAATCATAAGTATGATAATAGTTTTATGGACGATTTACGTTTATTCAATAAAGCCTTAACACAAGCTGAAATTCAAAACATTATTGGAGTAACCAATCCTTATAAACCTGCTGATGGTGAAACTATCTATATGGACTTTAACGGTAGTTACTCTAATAAAATAGGAGGAGCAGAAGCGACTGTTGTTGGTACTCCAAGTTATGCAGGTAAAGCTAAAAAAGGTTCTGATGCTTATGCAGGTGCAACAGATTCATATTTAACATTTCCAACTAAAGGATTATTAGCAAGTGAATTTAGTGCAACTATGTGGTATAAAGTAAAAGCTGACCCTAATCGTGCCGGCATATTAGTCATTGGACCTGAAGACACAAAAAATGCTAATTACCCTGTAAAACAAAATAAAAGAACTTCAGGATTTAGATTTTTTAGAGAAGGAGGTGCAGATAAACAGAGGTTTAAATTAAATGTAGGAACTGGAGATGGTGAAGTATGGAATAATGGAGGTGAGATTGATGTAGCAGATGAATGGGTACATTTAGCATTTACAATTTCTACTAGCAAATCTAAAGTTTATATTAATGGTGAATTGCAAGAGGAAAAAGATATTAGTGGTGTTGATTGGGCAGGATGTGATATTTTATCAATTATGTCTGGCGCTCCACGCTTTACAGGTTGGAATCACAAATCAGATTCTAGTTTCTTAGATGAGTTGCATATATATAAAAAGGCACTTTCTAAGGCTGAAATTCAGGCTATTATGAATAAATAAAAATATTGAATTAGTTAAATTTGTTTAATTGAACTTTAACTGTATTTTTTAAATACAGTTAAAGTTAATTTAATCGCTTGTATTTTTTATGAAACATAAACTATTTTCTGCATTAGTAATATTGATGATTCTTTTCAATTGTAAAAACAATAAAAAAGAATTAACTACGAATGTAAATTCAAATACTCTTTTAGATGATGAGTCTTTATTAGATACCATTCAAAAACAAACCTTTAATTATTTTTGGGATGGTGCAGAACCTAATTCTGGCTTAGCACCAGAGCGTTTACATATGGATAATATTTATCCAACATCACCAAAACATACAGTAACTACAGGTGGAACAGGTTTTGGAATGATGGCTATTTTAGTTGGAGTAAAAAGAGGATTTATAACCAGAGAACAAGCCCTTAATCGTTTTGTTAAAATGGTAGATTTTCTTGAAAAAGCAGATAGATTTCATGGCGCATGGCCACATTGGTTAAATGGACAAACAGGTAAGATGATGCCTTTCAGTAAAAAAGATAATGGAGGTGATTTGGTGGAAACCGCATTTCTAATTCAAGGTATGTTAACTGTTGCTGAGTATTTTAAAAATGGAAATGAAACAGAACAAAAACTAGTAACTAAAATCAATAAGCTTTGGAAAGAAGTTGAATGGGATTGGTATACCAAAGGCGAAGATGTATTGTATTGGCATTGGTCGCCAGAATATAATTGGGAAATGAATTTCCCGGTAGGAGGCTATAATGAATGTTTAATTATGTATGTTTTGGCAGTTTCGTCACCTACGCACCCTGTAAAACCATCGGTTTATCACAAAGGTTGGGCAAGAGAAGGAAAAATAGTGTCTAACGAAAAATATTATGGTGAAGATTTAGTTCTAGATTATTACGAACATGATAAATCCCCTGTTGGTCCTATGTTTTGGGCACATTATTCTTATACGGGTTTAAATCCAAATGGTTTATCAGATAAATATGCAGATTATTGGAAACTGGTTAAAAATCAAGCTAAAATTCATCACAAGCATTCAATAGCTAACCCACATAATTATAAAGGTTATGGCGATAGTATTTGGGGCTTAACATCAAGTTATTCTGTAAAAGGTTATAAAGGGCACAGACCAGATAAAGATTTGGGGGTAGTTTCGCCAACAGCGGCATTATCGTCTTTTCCTTATACACCAAAAGAAAGTATGAAAATGCTAAAAAAATTATATAAAAATCATGATAGTTTAATTGGTGAATACGGACCTTATGATGCCTTTAGTTTCGAGCATAATTGGTATACACCAAGATACTTAGCAATAGATCAAGGTCCTATACCTGTAATGATAGAAAATTATCGATCTGGTATGATATGGGATTTATTTATGTCGAATACAGATGTTCAAAAAGGTTTAGAAAAACTTGAATTCACGTATAAAAAAAGCAAATAATTTCTATGATTCGATATTCACTCATATTACTATGTCTCGTTATTTTTTCCTGTGGAAATGATAATGGTCCTGGTTATCAAGAACCTTATGACCCTGATGACGACCCAGTTGTAATAGCCCCATTAAGTGATGATGAAATGATGGATTTAACCCAAAAGGAAACCTTTAAGTATTTTTGGGATTTTGCACATAGTAATTCTGGATTAGCAAAAGAACGTTACCATCCTAATGAGCCAACCTTAAATCAAAATGTAGTTACAACAGGAGGAACAGGTTTTGGGCTTATGAGTATGTTGGTTGGTATAGAACGTAATTTTATTACCAGAGAGCAAGGAGTTTCAAGATTAAATAAAATCTTAACGTTTTTAGGAAATGCTGACCGGTTTTATGGCGCATGGTCACATTGGATAGATGGCAATTCTGGAAATGTATTGCCTTTTAGTGCAAAAGATAATGGAGGTGATTTAGTAGAAACTGCTTTTTTAGTTCAAGGATTAATTTGTGTTAAAGAATATTTTAAAAACGGTTCAGATACTGAAAAAGCTTTGGCTTTAAAAGCTGATGATCTATGGAAAGGTGTAGAATGGAATTGGTACACTCAAAATAAAGAAGCTTTGTACTGGCATTGGAGTCCAAATTTTGGTTTTGAAAAAAACTTAAAACTCACAGGTTATAACGAAGTTTTAATCGCCTATGTTTTAGCCGCAGCTTCACCAGATTATTCTATTAACAAATCAGTTTACGAAAAAGGTTGGGCAAAATCTGGGAGGATTACCTCATCAGCTTCACAATACGGTTTTCCTCTAGTGTTAAAGCATGCGGGTGGTTCTAATTTCGGAGGCCCTCTGTTTTTTAGTCATTATTCATTCTTAGGATTGAATCCAAAAAATTTAACCGATCAATATGGGAATTACTGGAATCTTGCTGTAAATCATACCAAAATCAACCGTCAATATTGCATTACCAATCCAAAAAAGTATGTTGGTTATGGAGAAAATTGTTGGGGATTAACCGCTAGTTATTCTAGAAATTCAGATGGTACAAGAGGTTATTCTGCTCATAGTCCTAAAAATGATAAGGGTGTAGTATCTCCTACAGCTGCTATAAGTTCTATACCTTACACGCCCAATGAATCTTTAAAAGTGATGCATTATCTGTATCAAAATAAAAATAAATTGTTGGGTCCCGCAGGATTTTATGATGCATTTAGTCCACACTATAATTTTTGGGTAACTGAAGCTTATTTGGCTATAGACCAAGGGCCGCAAATTATTATGATTGAAAACCACAGAACAGGTTTACTGTGGAATTTATTTATGCAAAATGAAGATGTTAAAAAAGGATTGGATAAATTAGGATTCAATTATTAAAATTCAAAAGATGATTCAAAGACCAGTAAAATATTTTCTAATAGTATTAATGATAGGTATATCAAATATTCTGTTGGCTCAAGACCAAGAGTTATACTTAAAAGAATATTTTATAAATCAATCTGATACATTGCAATATCGTATAATGATGCCGAAAGATTTTGATGAATCCAAACAATATCCAATCGTATTATTTCTTCATGGTGCTGGAGAACGTGGAGATGATAATAAAAAACAATTAGTACACGGCAGTAAATTATTTGCAAACGAAAAAAACAGACAAACATTTCCTTCGATTGTTGTTTTTCCACAATGCCCAAAAAATGATTATTGGTCTAATGTAAAAGTTGATCGTTCTAAAAAAGGATTAGCAAAATTTAAATATAAAAAAGCTGGCAAACCAACACCATCAATGAAGTTAGTAGTGGCTCTAATGGATACGCTATTAAATAAAACCTATGTGAAAAAAAATCAGGTTTATGTTGGCGGACTTTCAATGGGCGGTATGGGAACATTTGATATTTTAAAAAGAAGACCCAATATGTTTGCTGCTGCTTTCCCCATTTGTGGTGGTGGAAATCCAAAATCAACAGCGAAATATGCAAATAGTGTTTCGTTTTGGATTTTTCATGGAGGAAAAGATGATGTTGTACATCCTTATTTTTCTTTAAGAATGGTTACTTCCTTACAAGAAAAACAAGCAGATGTTAAATTAACTTATTTTGAAAATGCAAATCATAACAGTTGGGATGCTGCATTTGCAGAACCAAATTTATTACCGTGGTTATTTTCAAAAATAAAACCCTAAAAAAATGAATAAAATACTAACCAAAACTTACATTTTTTTATTAATAATAATTGTTTTTAGTTGTAAAACAGATACTAAGAATAGTACTAACAATGAATCACCATTTGACGCTAAAGTAGATTCTATAATAAACTTAATGACCTTGCAGGAGAAAATAGGTCAAACAGTTATGTATAGTGGAGGATGGTCGGTTACAGGACCTGTTGTAAGTTCTAATAATAAGAAATATATAAAAGAAGGAAATGTTGGAGCTATGTTAAATGTGTATTCCGCTAAAGGCACTCGAGATTTACAAAAGCTAGCGGTAGAAGAAAGCCGTTTGGGTATTCCTTTGTTGTTCGGTTATGATGTTATTCATGGGTTTAAAACTATTTTTCCTATCAATTTAGGATTAGCCGCAAGTTGGGATTTAGCAGATATAGAAAAAAGTTCTCGTATTGCTGCAGAAGAAGCATCAGCGGAGGGCATCCATTGGACGTTCGCACCAATGGTAGATATTGGAAGAGATCCACGCTGGGGGCGAATCTCTGAAGGTGCTGGTGAAGATGTGTATTTAGGAAGCGAAATTGCAAAAGCCTATGTTCGAGGTTTTCAAGGGGATGATTTATCAAAACACAACACTATTTTGGCTTGTGCAAAGCATTTTGTTGGTTATGGAGCTGCACAGGCAGGTCGTGATTATCACACTGTAAATATGGGAGAAGACGAATTGCGAAACGTGTATTTACCACCTTTTCAAGCTACAGTTGAAGCTGGTGTTGAAACATTTATGACAGCGTTTAATGAGCTTAATGGCGTTCCTGCTACTGGTAATAAATTCATTTTCAGAGATATTTTAAGAGATGAATGGGGTTTTAAGGGTTTTGTAGTAACAGATTACACTGCTATAAATGAATTAGTAGAACATGGTTTTGCTAAAGACGAAAAGCATGCTACCAAATTAGCTATTGAAGCAGGTATAGACCAAGATATGATGAGTAGCGCTAATCGACTCTATCTTGAAGAATTAGTAAATGAAGGAGAAGTTGATGTAAAATTGATAAATGATGCTTGCCGAAGAATTCTTCTAACAAAATATAAACTAGGGTTATTTGACGACCCGTACAGATATTGTGATGAGCAACGAGAAAAAGAAGTGATTTATAAACCTGAGTTTCTAGAAGCCGCACGTCAATCGGCAGCAATGTCTTTAGTCTTATTGAAAAATGACGATAAATCTCTTCCGCTAGATAAAAACCAAACCATTGCGCTTATTGGACCATTGGTAAAAGACAAAGAAAATATTATTGGTAATTGGGCAGCAGCAGGCGATAGAAAAGGAAAAGCGGTTAGTGTGTATCAAGGTATTCAGGAATATTTAAGTGATTCTAAAATTATTTATGCTAAAGGATGTGAAATTGAAGGCAATGATAAAAGCGGATTTCAAAACGCCATTAATGCTGCAAAAAGAGCAGATAAAGTCGTGATGGTAATAGGTGAAGATTACGATATGAGTGGAGAAGCTGCTAGTAGAACTAATATTAAATTAACAGGACGTCAAACGGACTTAATAAAAGCTATTCGTAAAGCTGTTCCTAATAAAAAAATTGTTCTGATTTTAATGAATGGTCGCCCGTTAGATTTATCTGAAGAAGATAAGCTAGCTGATGCTATTTTAGAAATTTGGTTTCCTGGTACTAGCGGAGGTTACGGGGTTGCAGATGTGTTATTCGGAGCATACAATCCATCAGGAAAATTACCTGTTACATTCCCAAGAACTATAGGGCAAGTACCTATTTACTATAATATGAAAAATACAGGACGACCAATTCCTGCAAGCAACCCACATGAAGATTATAAATCTCATTATCTAGATGCTCCAAATACACCTTTATATGTGTTTGGTCATGGATTGAGTTATACAACTTTTGAATATTCTAGTGTTAAATTATCAGCAACGACCATCGGGTTTTCAGATACTTTAACCGCTTCAACTACTATTACAAATACAGGCGATTACGATGGGTACGAAGTGGTTCAATTGTATGTTCACGATAAAGTGGGAAGCCTTACCAGACCAGTAAAAGAACTAAAAGGATTCCAAAAAATATTCCTTAAAAAAGGCGAAAGTAGAACCGTGAGTTTTGATTTAACTGTTGAAAATTTAAAATATTATAACGCCGAAAATAAATTCGATGTAGAACCAGGTGAATTTGAAATTGCCATTAAAGGCACTTCAGATTTTAATTTTGAGCACACGTTTACATTAGAATAGTTAATAGCACTAACCTGCGAGGTTTTAAAAACCTTGTAGGTTTATTGTAAATCATAAAGTAATTAAGACCTGACAGGTCTATAACACATAAAACGTTGAATTTGTATAGCTCATTCAAAACAAGTTACATTATTTGCTTTTTAATATGTAATGTGTTTTTATTTGAAATAAAAGCTCAAACCGTTACCATAAATTCAGGGTGGCAGTTTGTTTTGGGCGATAAAACTTCTGAAAATTGGCAAACCATAAACATTCCACATACTTGGAATACCGATGATGCTTTTGATGATGAAAAAGGCTATCATAGAGGTGTTGGTTGGTATAAAAAACAACTTTTTTTTTCTTCTAAAAGTGAAAATTTAGAGCATTACATCCATTTTAAAGGTGTAAATCAAGAAACAGATGTATATGTAAACGGAAATCATATAGGCAATCACAAAGGAGGTTATACCGCTTTCAATTTCAACATTTCAAAATATATAAATTACGATGCTTATAATTTAATTGAGGTTAAAGTTGACAATAGTCATAACTTAGATATTCCACCATTAGATGCCGATTTTACGTTTTACGGAGGCATATATCGCGATGTACAACTCATTTCAAAACCAAAACAACATATATCATTGTCCGATTTTGCTTCAGACGGATTTTATGTGAATTATTATTCTGTTTCAGAAGAAAAAGCAGGTGTTTCTGTGAAAATATTGTTAGATAATTTTCAAAAACATAAAACTTCAAACCTGATAAAAGTATCACTTTTTGATGCTGACAATAACATGCTTCAATCCGATGAAATAAAATTGATATTAAATGCTAATGTTTCAGAAACCATAGACATTAAACTTCCCGAAATTAATAATCCAAAATTATGGTCGCCAAAATCACCCTATTTGTATAAGTTATGTATTCAGTTATTAGATAATAAAGGGACGATTTTAGATGAAAAGTGGCAAAACCTTGGATTTCGTTGGGTAAGTGTTGATGCTAATAAAGGCTTTTTTTTAAACGGAGAACCTATAAAATTGATTGGTGTAAATCGTCATCAAGATTATAAGGGCTATGGAAATGCGGTTCCAATAGAACTTCAAAAAAAGGATATTCAACTTATAAAAGATATGGGGGCAAATGTGTTAAGAAATGCACATTATCCACAATCTCGAGAATTGTATGATATGTGTGATAAGCTCGGGATTTTGATTTGGACCGAAATTCCTGTAATAAATAAAGTCACCAATTCCAAAACCTTTTTTGATGTTTGTATAAATATGCAAAAAGAACAGATAAAACAGTATTACAATCACCCGTCTGTAGTGATGTTAGGTTATATGAATGAAATATTTTTAAGATTGGCGTTTGATAATAAATTAACTAAAGCAGTTAAAGAAAATCAGAAGAAGGCATCTGTAGATTTAGCTAAACAATTAGAACAATTAACACGAGAGCTAGCACCAAACCATATAACTGTTATGGCGGGGCATTTAAACGAACTATACAATGAAACAGGAATAGCCGATTTACCAATGTTGTTTGGTTGGAATTTATACTTTGGTTGGTACGATAAAGATATTCCAGATTTAGGTGTCTTTTTAGATAACCAACACAAAAGGTATCCTAATCGGTCTTTATTACTTTCAGAATATGGTCCTGGAGCAGATATAAGGATTTTTACAAAAACACCTAAAAAGTTTGATTTCTCTACTGAATATCAAGCTAAATTACATCAATCGTATTATCAACAAATTATTGGAAGAACTTATATGACTGGAATGACGGCGTGGAATTTTGCCGATTTTGGTTCCGAGTTTCGAGGTGATGCCATTCCGCACGTTAATCAAAAAGGGTTGATTCAATATGATAGAACTCCCAAAGAAATTTATTATTGGTATAAATCGGTTTTAAAGACAAAAGAACCTTTCATTCATATTGCAACTGATTATTTATCTGGATTAACAGTGTTTGATGATGAGGAGTATCCTGTTCAAATTTATTCTAATCAAAAGTATATTGAAGTTTTTTTAAATGGGAATAAACTGCAATATTTTTTAATAGAAAATGGCATGGTAACAATTGATGTGCCTTTTGTTAATGGAAAAAATATCATTAAAGTAGTTTCAGAAACATTTTCAAAAGAAAAAACCATTGAAGTTTTAAGAATAGATGCTTTAAATTTTGAAACCTTTTCACGAATTGGAATTAATATGGGGGCTCATTTTTATTTTAGAGATGAAGAACGTCAATTGACTTTTGTTCCCGATCAAACTTACAAAAAAGGATGGTTTGGTTATATAAATGGAGAAATATTCAATTTAAGTAAAGATAAGCATCAAGGAATGCCTTATAGCATCAAAGGCACCAATGCAGAGCCATTATTTCAAACTATGTTAGAAGGCTGTACAAGATATAAATTAGATATTCCTAACGGAACATACAAAGTAACTTTGTTCTTTGTAGAACCTCAAATTAGGTCTTCCAAAAATATTTACAATTTAAATGATAATACAACTTCTTTAGACAGTAAAAAATCACAACGTATTTTCGATATTTATTTGAATAATGATTGTGTTGAAAGTCAGTTTAATATGGCAGAACAATACCCCGAAAAATATGGTATTGAAAAATCGGCAATGGTAAATGTGAAGAATAATGAAGGATTAACAATTTATTTAAAGCCCATAGAAGGCAAACCAGTGATAAGTGGTGTTTTAATTGAGCAACTAAATTCGTTTTAAAAATGAATAAACTTCTGTTTTATATAATATTAGCCATAGCTTTTCAAGCTTGTAAACAAGAAAAAAAGAGCATTGTTGTTGAAGATTTAAAAAGGCCTAACATAATTTTTATAATGGCAGATGATCATGCAACACAAGCCATTAGTGCATATAATCATCCAATTAGCAAATTAGCACCAACACCAAACATTGATAGGATTGCTGATGAAGGCGCTATTTTTAAAAATAATTTTTGTACTAATTCTATTTGTGGCCCTAGTCGTGCAGTGATTTTAACAGGAAAACATAGTCACGTTAATGGTTTTAGAATGAATGGTAACCGTTTTGATGGCAACCAGCAAACGTTTCCAAAACTATTGCAACAAGCAGGTTATAAAACCGCTATGATAGGAAAATGGCATTTGCACGGTAATCCACAAGGCTTTGATTATTGGAATATATTACAAGACCAAGGAAATTATTACAATCCAGATTTTATATCACTAAATCAGCAAACTAAAAAAATAGATACTACTAGAATTATTGGCTACGCTACAGATATTGTTACAGAAGATGCAATTAATTATTTAAAGAAAAATAAAGATGTTAATCGACCTTTTATGTTGATGGTACAGCACAAAGCACCTCACCGTAACTGGATGCCAGCTTTAAGGCATCTAAATAAATACGATTCTATTCAATTTCCTGTGCCTAGTAATTATTTTACAAATCACAACGGTTCAACAGCTTCTAAAGAACAGTATCAAACTATTTATCGCGATATGTATGAAGGGCATGATTTAAAAATGACAAAGGAAAGAGGTAGTAACGAGTTGGCTCACAATCCTTGGAAAACAGATTTTGAACGAATGACACCTCAACAAAAATCAATTTGGGATAAAGCGTATCAGCCAAAAAACGATGCTTTTCATAACGCTAATTTAAATGGAAAAGATTTAGATTTATGGAAACTACAAAGGTATTTACAAGATTATATGGCAACTATTGCTGCTGTTGATGAAGGTGTTGGAAAAATTTTAGATTATTTAGACGCTAACAATTTATCTAAAAATACTATTGTAATTTATACTACAGACCAAGGGTTTTATTTAGGTGAAAAAGGCTGGTTTGATAAACGCTTTATGTACGAACAATCTCTGTCAATGCCTATGTTAATGAGATATCCTAATACCATTAAACCTAAAACAGAGGTTACAGCATTAACTCAAAATCTAGATTTTGCTGAAACATTTTTAGACTTTGCAGAGGTAAAGATTCCTAAAGATATGCAGGGTAAATCGTTAAAACCATTGCTAACAGGAGTTATAGAAGATAGCCAGTTTAGAGATGCCGTGTATTATCATTATTATGATTTTCCAGCTTTTCATATGGTAAAAAAAATGAATGGAATACGCACCAACCGATATAAACTTATACACGTTTATGATGATGTAGATGAATGGGAATTATATGATTTAAAGAACGACTTAAGTGAGACTAATAATTTAATTAATGATGATAATTATAATGATGTAGAAGAAAAACTACGAGAAAGATTAGCCCAATTACAAACAGAATACAAGGTCACCGAAAAAGAATTCGAAAGAGCTAATCCAGCTTTAATTAAACGCAATTATAAAAATTTTGAACGCTTAAGAGGTCAACCTATGCAAGCTTATGAGCATTAATAATTAATACTATGTCAAAAATTTCAATTTTATTTTTAATACTACTAACTCTTGTTTCTTGTCAAAAAAAAGAAAAGGAACTAGTCGCAGTATCTCCAAATAAACAAATTAAAGTTTCTTTTTTTCTGTCTGATAAAAACGAGCCAACCTATAAGGTCAGTTATACAAATCAGACCGTTATTGATTCTTCAAAAATGGGATTTGAATTTAAAAATGAAATGCCTTTGGCTTCAGATTTTAAAATTATAAATGTTGAAGAAAAACAAATAGATGAGACTTGGGATATGGTTTGGGGCGAAGATGCTCAAGTTCGAAATCATTATAACGAATTAAAGCTTCAACTTATAGAAACTTCTAAATTAAAAAGAAGACTCAATATTATTTTTAAAGTTTACAATGATGGTGTTGGTTTTAGATATGAGTTTCCCGAGCAAGAAAATTTAAAAGAAGTTATTATTACTGATGAGAATACTGAGTTTAAATTAACAAGCAATCCCAAAGTATGGTGGATTCCTGGAGATTGGGATATCTATGAATATTTATACAATACTACCAAGTTTTCAGAAATAAATGCCCTAAAGTATTACAAACCTGGAACTCATTTAGGGCAAACTTATATACCAGAAAACGCCGTTAACACACCTGTTACAATGAAAACCGATTCAGGGGTTTACCTAAGTTTTCATGAAGCCGATTTAACCAATTATTCAGGTATGACTTTAGCTGTAGATACTACAGCTTTAAAAATGAAAAGTGAGCTGGTTGGAAATTCAAAAAATGTTAAAGTGGTTAGACAAACACCTTTTAAAACACCATGGAGAACCATACAAATTGCAAAAAAACCAGGCAGCTTAATAGAATCTAAATTAATCTTAAACCTTAATGATCCCAATAAAGTTGGAGAGATGTCTTATTTTAAACCTACAAAATATATAGGTATTTGGTGGGATATGCATATTGGAACTGGTAGTTGGGATTACTCAGGGAAATACCATGCAGCAAACACTAAATATGCTAAAGAAATGATTGATTTTGCATCAGAGCATAATATAAATGCGATGTTGGTTGAAGGATGGAATATTGGTTGGGAAAAATGGTGGAACAAAAAAGAAAAGAATATTCATTTTGATTTTGTAACACCTTATCCAGACTATAATTTAAAAGAAGTTGTGAGTTATGGAAAGTCTAAAGGGGTTGAATTGATTATGCACCATGAAACATCTGCCGATATTATAAGGTATGAAAAACAAATAGATACTGCTTTTGCATTGATGCAGTATCTAGACATTCATACTGTAAAAACAGGCTATGTAGGAAGTGTTATTCCTGAGGGAGAATATCATCATGGACAATATATGGTAAACCACTATCACAAAGTATTGCAGAAAGGTATTGAGGCTCAAGTAGCAATTAATGCCCACGAACCTATAAAACCAACAGGAAAACGCAGAACTTTTCCTGTTGCAATTTCACGTGAAGGTGTTCGCGGACAGGAATATAATGCGTGGTCTAAAGATGGTGGTAACCCACCAGAACATTTAACTATTGTTCCATTTACGCGTATGTTAGGTGGCCCTGTTGATTATACACCAGGTATTTTTAATACAACATTAAAGCCTTACAGAGAAGATAATCAAATTAATACAACACTGGCACATCAATTAGCTTTGTACGTCGTGTTATATAGTCCTGTTCAAATGGTGCCCGATTTAATTAAAAATTACGATAAACACCCCGCTTTTCAATTTATTGAAGATGTAGGCGTAGATTGGAATATATCTAAAGTTTTGGATGCCGAAATTGGTGAGTTTGTAACCGTTGCTCGTCAAGAGAAAGGTACAAGAAATTGGTTTGTAGGGTGCATTACAGACGAAAATAAAAGAACAGTTAAAATAAACTTAGATTTTTTAGATAATGATAAAACCTATACTGCAAAAATCTATAAGGATACCAAAAATTCGCACTATATGAATAATCCTGAAGTTTATGAAATTTTGATAAAAGAAGTTAACAACAAGACTATTTTAGAACTTAATTTAGCTGCTGGTGGTGGATGTGCTATTTCATTAATGATAAAAAAATAAATTTAAGAAATGAAAAAAATTAGCTGCCTTGTAATTATGTTTAGTTGTTTAGGTGGTTTGTTTGGTCAAGAGATCACAAGAGTAATGACCTATAATATTAAACTAGATTACCCAAAAACAGGCAATAATAGCTGGAACAATCGAAAAGATTTTATGATAAAGCAATTTAACTTCTATGAACCTGATGTTTTTGGTGTTCAAGAAGCTTTACCTAATCAAATGAAATATTTAGATAGTATGCTGGTAAACTATAATTATGTGGGCGTTGGTCGTGATAATGGTAAAAATGAAGGTGAATATTCAGCTATTTTTTATAAGAAGGATATATTCAAAATCATAGAAAGTTCTACTTTTTGGTTATCTAAAACACCAGAAAAAGTATCTATGGGATGGGATGCAGTTTGTAACAGAGTTTGTACATATGCTTTGTTTGAAAATAAAAATACAAGTAAGCGGTTTTGGGTATTTAATACTCATTTTGACCACGTTGGAAAACGGGCACGTGTAGAAAGTCCAAAATTAATTACTCAAAAAATAAATAAGTTAAACACAGAAAATTTGCCTGTTATTCTAATGGGGGATTTTAATTTAGAACCTAAAACAGAACAAATACAATTTATTAAAAAACATTTAAAGGATTCTAAAGAGGTTTCAAAAACGAGTCCATTTGGACCTTCTGGAACTTTTAATGGTTTTCATTTTAATCAACCTGTGACAAGACGTATTGATTACATTTTTGTAAGTGATAATAGTATCAGAGTGAATAAATATGCAGTATTAAGTGATTCGAAAGATTGTAGATATCCTTCGGATCATCTGCCTGTTTATGTGGAAATACAACTAATTAAGACTAACTAAAACACAAATTATGAATAAAAGATCTTTTTTATTATTAATAACAGCAGTATCTGCATTAGGTGGGTTGCTATTTGGCTATGATACAGGAGTTATTAATGGTGCACAATTTTATTTAAGTAAACATTTCGATTTAGATTCAGCAATGAAAGGCTGGGTTGTAGGAAGTGCTCTGTTGGGGTGTTTAGTTGGTGCTATTGTAGCAGGTCCGTTAAGTATAAAATTTGGCAGAAAACACTCATTAATAATTTCAGCTATATTATTTTCAGTTTCAGCCTATGGCTCTGGTTTGCCATCTATGTTTTCAGAGTCCGTATCATTACTAGTTCTATTTAGAATTATTGGTGGTCTGGGAATTGGTATAGCATCAATGAATGCACCTATGTACATAGCAGAAATTGCGCCAAGTAACATAAGAGGAAAAATGGTTACTTACTACCAACTCGCTATAGTCATTGGGTTTTTTGTAGTGTTTTTGGCTACATATTTTATTGGAAACAATTTATCTGAAACTGAAAACATAACATTTGGTTGGAAATATATGTTTTGGTCAGAATTAATTCCAAGTTGCCTGTTTTTAGTATTATTGTTTTTTGTACCTAAAAGCCCACGATGGTTAGCTCTTAAAGGAAAAGATGATGATGCCTTGGCAATATTAACTAAGTTACATAGTGCAGACCAAGCAAATAAAGAAATAGAAGATATAAAAAATTCTCTTAAAACTAGCGATAACCATATAAAAGTGAATTATTTTTCGAAAATAATTCTTGGAATTATAGTTATAGGAACAACACTCTCTGTTTTACAACAATTTACAGGAATAAATGCTGTATTATATTATGGTGCCGATATTTTTGAAAAAGCACTTGGTTTTGGTAAAGATGACATTTTAGCGCAACAAATATTGTTAGCGTTTATTAATTTAATATTTACCTTTATTGCGATGTTCACAGTAGATAAGTTTGGAAGAAAACCATTAATATACATTGGATCTATTGGTATGATTGTTGGGTTTTTATTGTTAGGAATTACGCTACAACAACAATCTGTTGGGTTTTTATCATTATTGGGCGTGCTAATTTTTATAGCGTCATTTGCGCTTTCTATGGGACCAGTTGTTTGGGTTTTGCTTTCTGAGATGTTTCCAAATAAAATGCGTAGTGTAGCTATGTCTATAGCTGTAGCAGCACAATGGGCGGCAAATTATGTGGTTTCTCAATCTTTTCCAGTAGTGATGGATAGTGAAGTAAATAATAGTGCCACGTGGAATGGTTCTTTACCTTATTTTATATTTATCGTATTTATTTTAATAATAATATTGGTTACCTATAAATATATTCCAGAAACAAAGGGAAAATCTCTTGAAGAAATTGAAGGGTTTTGGAAAGAAAGAATGTAGTATTCGTGATAATAATTATACATTGATATTAAAAAAAGATGACTACTTTTTTGATCAAATAAAAAAGTTGTAGAATTTTAAAATTATGCAAAACGGCAGTATCCAAAAAACTGTGTAAATAGAAAACTAGGAGGGTTTTAAAACCCTCCTAGTTTTTTTATTAATT